>CAZUAH010000791.1:0-5529 GCA_964617665.1 uncultured Pirellulaceae bacterium | reverse complement strand
AGGAGCAAGAGAATCAGTCGCGGTCGCAAGCAAGATACCGAGGCGAAGTGGTTGAGTTGGAAAACGTTCCGTTGGTCGCCCGGGTGCCGCTACAGTCGAAGTTGAATGATCCGGAAACGGCCATAGCCGATACCGGTCTCGCACCTTAGTTATTACGGGAGTATACCACAGCAACGCTTTAATTCAAAGACGGGGTGTTGGCATGGTCTCACCGGTGGGGCTTAGTGAAATCCCTATCAATCCCAAAGGCCGCCAGTATCTCTTCGATGCTGTCTTCTCTACCGGTAAGTGTGCGTTTCTCCCCCTCCACTCCCTCGAGCAATTCCTTCTCGGCCCGAAAGCCACGGCCCTTGATGGGCGACCAGGCGGCATAGTCGCCGTTGCCCCACATAAGGTAGTTGGCGTTGATTGCCAGTTGGTGGTTGCGCACAATGTCGCGTAGCATGACATAATTCAGCGCGAGCAACAGCCGCGCACGGGCGAGATCCAACGTGGGATCATCTACCTTGGCCTGCTCGACCAAGCGATTGATGGTCATCTGAAGATCCGTGAAATTCAGACCCGTTCGGAGAAAGGCGATGCGCGAGCGGACAATCTCCTCGTCGCCCACGGCCCGATCAGCCTCGTTCAGTGAGTCGCGTAGACCTTGGATCACTTCGGGCGTGTACGTCTTCTTGTCATCTGCGGCGACCTCCTGAACTTTCAGGAAATAACGCTTCACTGCCTCTGCGCCCTCGGCAAAGCCGGATTGGCAGTAATCGTCCAGGATCTCCTGGGCGGTGAGATATGGATTCCAGTTCAGTCGGGCGGCGGCGTAATAATTCACACCGTGAACGGCCCAGTTGTGGATGATCGAATCGAAGTCCGTCGCCAGCGTTCCATTGTCGGCCATGAACCTCATTGTGTCGGCCAGTCGCTGGACCATCACGTGCGGCAGCCCGTTCCGGCGATTGGCAAGCAGGATGTTGGGCCGCCAGAAGATGCGTTTGGCCCCCGCCTTCTGCCAGCCCTCCCAACCATCCGCCGTGCTCGGCACGTAACGCACGACCAGATTGGGATGGAGTTTCTGGTGCACTGGTGGATGACTGTAACAGCTATACGCATCGACAACGAACAGCACGTTCGGATGCACCTTCGTCACTCGTTCTGCGACGCCATTCCAATACCATATCATGCGGTCGGTCAGCGAAACGTACTCGATCTGCCTGCGCTTCGACTCGCCCACTTTGTCGAAAAGAAGCATGTTGATCTTCGGAGCTTCCGGCGGATCCAGCTTCTTGCAGTCTTCGCACATGCAGAAACTGGAGTAGCCGCCGTCATTCGGGCTGAGCGACACGCTTGCGACGTCCGAATTTTCGTTCACCTGCTCGATAATGCTCCTGGCGACGTACGCGATCAGTTCCTGGTTTGACATACACAGCCGGAATCGTCCGCCAACGTTGCTCTGATCGCGAGCGCCGTCCGCCTGAAGTGCGAACCACTCGGGGTGCTCCTTCCCGTGTTTCTCCCAGCCTCCTTTCAGCCCTGCCCCCGAATGCCCGCCGTGAATGCCCAGCCGTCCGCCCAACCCATGCCAATGCCCCCAACTGATCTCCGACTCCGTCGCCATCGCTTTCTTTCGCGCCGACGTCCACTGCTCCTTTGTGAGCTGGAGACGATCCAGCCCGATTTCGCCGCGGGTGCTTATGTTCTGGAATCGGATGCGGCGTTGACCAATCTTCGGCGTATAGCGGACGTCCAGCATGCCGACGGTAACGCTCGCTTGTTTCGGTACCACTTTCCCCAACTCGCCAGGCCAAAGGTAGCGGCAGCCGATATGTTCGAGAAAGCCGATCACGGCATGTCTTGTGCCGAACGGGTCGGACGCGGACCGAGGACCCAGCAGCGCCAGCACATTACCATCGGTCTTCATCAACATGCCACCGGGCCCAAGCCCTTGACCGGTCATCCCCAGTCGCTTCGCAACGTCCCCTTCTCCGACCAGCACGAACGCCTCTACACCCTCGCCGATCTTTCCCGGCTCCGGCACGAGGCAGCCTCCCCGAATCTTCACCTCGCCCAACTCGTCTTCTCTCGCGATCGGAAGCCTCGCGCCCGACATCTGGAACACATGATCCGCCAGAATCATCGCCGCAGCCGGTTCGATGCTGGGCGCGACATCCTTCGACGGAAGGACAATCAGAGCTTTCGGCTGTCCGTCCGCGACCAATGTGAGTTCCGCCGTCGCGGCGCTCAGACCGCTCGTCGTCACAAGGCACACGAGCACACCGACGACGAAGCTCCATGCTGAGAACTGCGACGTTTCAGCTGCGCAAAGTCGTCTGGCATTCATGGCACTCTCATATTGTCTTGGGAGCTATCGAGGAAGTAGTATCGAGTTTGCGCGGGGCACATTCTGGCACCTCTCCCGCGCAGCGGCCGGGAAGGGCAGCAGTGTGGTCGCTTCTTCTCGTTACGACGCTTTCGTCAAGGCTGCACTGTGGGCCTGGATCTTCCGGATCGCTTCGATGATGTGGTCCATGTCACTGCGGTTGGTTAGAAGCAGTCGCTGAGACAAGCCGACCGTCGTCGCGCAGACTTGAGCGTTGCCTTTCAACTCTTGGAAGCTATCGCGGTACTCCTTTAGCCGCTTCGCGCTGAACAGCCGCTGATAGCCGCGCGAGTTGATCGCCTCGTCCAGCAAACCGTCGTAGTATTGCTCGTGATACACGCCGCTGCAGGGCACCCCTTCAGCGCGGAGCGCCCGTAGGAAGCCATCTCGGGACAGGCCACTCAATTGCTTCGAGTCAATTCGCAACGGATAGAGATGCCAAACCGCGCGGCTGTTGTCCGGTAGACGCGCCGGGGTCACACCGGGGATCTCCTTGAGGTTGGCGGTCAGATAGTCGGCGTTTTCCTGACGTACCTTGGTCTCCTGCACGAATTTGGCCACCTGCTGCAAGAGCATCGAAGCCTGGTAGTGCTGCATCCGGTAGTTGCTGCCGCGGGTGAAACAGCCGCTGCCCTGATGAGTCCCGGTAGGACGGCCGCAGCTGTGGAACGAGTAGCATCGGTCCGCAAGTTCATCGCTGTTGCTGGTGATGGCGCCCCCTTCGCCCGAGGTGATGTGTTTGGAGTTTTGGAAGCTGAAGCAGCCCATATCGCCTAGCGTGCCGCATTTCTTGCCCTTGTATTCTGCCAGCCACGCCTGGCAAGCATCCTCGATAACGCGGAGGTCGTGTTTCTTGGCGATCGCGTTGATCGGGGCCATGTCGCACGGCATGCCGTAAATGTGTACCGGCAGGATCGCACAAGTACGATCCGTGATCCGGCTTTCGATCGACGCCGGGTCCATGGTCAGTGTGGCCGGGTCGGTGTCGGCGAACACCGGCAAGGCCTTGTTGATCAAAATCGCGTTGTAAGTGGCGATGAACGTGTAAGGCGAAACGATGACTTCGTCGCCCGCGTCTACGCCCGCCACATGCAGGGCCGTGATCAGCGAGGTCGTGCCGCTGGCCATGGCCAGACAACGCTTGGCGCCCAACAGTTTCGCGTAGGCGGCCTCGAACTCCGGCACCTTGCCACCGCTGCTGCCGCGATACCAACGGCCGCTGCGAAGTATCTGCAGGATCTCGGGCTCCCACGACTGGCGCCATTCGGGCCACCCAGGCCAGCCGCCCGAGTGCGCCGGCCGACCGCCGAGCAACGCCGGCTTGTCGGTATCGGCAGTGAACGCTGCCGGTGCTCGACGCGCGCCCAGCCAGGACATCGCGGCGGAACCGGCTGCTGCGATTCCAATAAAACCACGTCGCGTGAAGTGTTTCTTCATGGCCTTGGATCCTCCAGTTCGTTGAACAGAATTCCGTGATGCCGCCGAAAGGGCGTTCCCTTCGCGCAGGCAGATTCGCAGTGATGGTCTCAGAAGGCTCGTGATGGCACGAATGGTGGTGCCATCCTTGAACTCGCCGACATTCTAACCCGCCGTGGGCGATGGATGCCAGCAAATTCAGGGCGCATTGTCGTCGTCAACTATGCGCACACACTCGGTTGCTACTTACGCAGAAACAGCCAGACCCAACCGTGCGGCTCGTATTCGCGTGGGAGCTTCGCATGCAGGGCGCTCATCTGCTCGCTGACTTCGTTCATTTCATCGCCCAGCTTCTTCTGACCTTCTTCGGTGCGAGGGCGAGAGTCGCCTCGCATTTTCTGGATCAACTCGCCGTAACGCCTGCGGAGCGGCTCCAATTCCTTGCGAATCCGCTCGTACTCCTTCTCCTGCTCGGTCGTGGCCTTGGGACGGTCCGGCTGTTGGTACGCAAAATCGCCAACCAGCAGATCCAACTTGCCGTCGCCGTTCCAGTCGGCAACGCAGACCTTCGATCGGCCTCCCCTTCGCGCCTCCTTGGGGGCATTTGATGTCGAGGCACTCTCGCCGGGCGGTACAAGCTGCTGGGCTGTTGCCAACTTCGGCTCTTTGGCCGAGCCCGTGTTGCGGTACAGTGAAACGTTGCCATCACCGGCGCCGATCAGTAAATCCTGGTCACCGTCGCCGTCCCAGTCGGCAACACACGGCCCGACGCGACTACTGGCAGAGCGAAGTGGCTTGCCGTCGACTTTCAGTTGTCTGTCCTTGCCGAACGCGTACGCCTTCGGCGTCCCTTCGTTGGGGATCAAGTGAACGTTGCCGCTGATATCCCCTACGATCAGATCGTAGTCACCGTCGCCGTCCCAGTCGGCTGCGCTTACGGCCGAGGCTGTGCCCGAAACAGCGTATCGTTTGTCCGGCGTGCTCTTGAACCGCTTTCCGTGATAGTTGACGAACGTTCCTTCGTCCGTGCGCTCGAAGGTGGCATGTCCGCGGATCAGAGTGTACCCCTCGCGGTCCTCCGAGATACCGCCGCCGATGTTGATGACGTCGCCGTCCGTGTCGCGCAGCATTTCCGGAGCTGCGAATGAGTTGTCCGGTTCGCCGCGAAACAAGAAAAGTTCGCCCGGCCAGGAGCCTGAGAGGAGGTCACGATTTCCGTCGCCGTCGATGTCCACAACATGTGGACCGAATCCGACGCATCACCCAGTCGGCACGCGGCCGTCGTCCGTGCCCTGCTTGAACTTGTACCCGGCGGCGAGCTTTGGTTCGGCGTTCGTGCCTTCGTTGCGGTAGATCCACAACTGACCGCCCCCAAACTGTCCGACCAACAGGTCCTGGACGCCGTCGCCGTCGAAGTCTGTCACGAACGGCGCGGCGTGTCCGATATCGGTGTCGATCGCTTTGCCATTGGCCTCCAGCCGCACGGGCGGAGCCAACTCGTCACTGGCGGCGACGCTGAGCGAGATTCCCAGCCCCGCCGCAACGACAAACAATACCCGAAGCATCATGATATTCCCCGCGTGTTGGAGTCTCCCAATCTCGCGTCCGACAAACGAGCCGGACCTCTATCTAACAGGATACCCGAACTGGCTCGCAAATCCAATGAAGAGAAAGTTCCAGGGGTGCCCTAGTGGTCCGTCAACATTGAGTTTACTAATTAGCCGTTTTGGCGCTAGCCACGG
>CAZUAH010000790.1:0-5571 GCA_964617665.1 uncultured Pirellulaceae bacterium | reverse complement strand
TTGTGCTTGTCGGGCGCCGCTTTTTGCCAACGCGCGAGGTACTCCACAAAGGGCTCGCCTTTCGCGGACGGCTGTTGATTGAGCCAGTGGACGGCTTCCCAGTGTTCGGGTGTTTCTTCGAGCAGACGCAGCAACACACAGGCGATGGCGCCCGTCACCTCCCGCGGGACGTCGCCGGCTGCCAGACTGTCGCGATGCTTGCGGTAGTAGTCGGCCAAGTCGTCGTCGGTCAATTGCTTGCGGGAGTCGAGGATGTTCTGGGCGTACTTGGCGAGCGCGTGGCGGTAGTCCTTCCAATGGACGTACGGCGGGTCGTGTTCCCAGGCTCGAGACATGGCCCGGAGCGCAAAGAGCGACGCCGTGTCGCATACCGCGGACTCGAACCAACTGTTGCCCACGGAGCGTTGGTCGAAACGGACAAGGATGCGGGCGAACATCTGTGAGAACTGAAACGTGTACTGGGCCCAACTCGTGCCTTGCGTGTTAAGTTTGATGACGATCTCGCCCTGCGCGTTCCGTCCGTAGAGCACCGTGGGGCCGTTGGTTCCACGGGAGACGACGAATGGTTCGATCTCGGCCGTGGGGAAGTGCCGCCACAGTTCGCGGCCGGCCGAGTCGCAGACGGCCCGGATGTCACGCTCGCTGGCGCCGAAGCCGTCGGCGTCGACCCGGTACTTGGGCACGGGCGGCGTGGCGTACCCGCCCGGCTTGGCCGGTCTTCGCGGGTCTTCGACAACCTCCGGCGGCGGTGGAGCGGCCGACGTGTCGATCTCGACATTGTAGAGTCGGGCCACGGTGGCCACGAACGCGCGGTGACGCGCCGGCACGGCGTTGTACCACTTCTGAAGGTGCTCGGGAAACGTCTCGCTTGGCGGCGACGGGCGATGATTCAACCAGCGAACCGCCTCCCAGCGTCGCGGATCCTCCTCGAACAGCCGCAAGAAAACCAGAGCCATGGCGCCGTTGAGGTTCCGCAGGCCGGCGTTCTTGGTCAGTTCCTCTCGATGGGCCCGGTAGAACCCGCCGAGCCCCTTTTCGTAGATCTCCAGCACCTCCTTGCGGCTGACGATGACGTTATCGGCGTATTCGGCCAGCGCGTGGCGGTAGTCCTTCCAGTTCGAGTACGGCGGATCGTCCTTCCACGATCGGGCCATGGCCCGGATGGCGAAGACCGATGCGGTCTCGCAGAGCGTCTCCTCGAACCATCTGTTGCCGGGATCGTCGTTCTCGAACCCGCTGAGGATGTGGCAGAACTCGTGCGCGAACTGGTAGGCGTACTGCGACCACAAAGTGTTGTGCGTATCGAGCCGCATAACGATCTCGCCCTCGTCGTTCCGGTTGTGCCACACGATCGGGCCGGTGCGGCTCCGCTGAACGACGAACGGCTCGATGTCGTAGTCCGGAAAATACTTCCACAGTTCCCGACCGGCCGATGTGCAGATGGCCTTGATGTCGGCCTCGCTCGCGTCGAATCCATCGGTCTCCACGCGAAACAGCGGATCGGCAAAGCCGTTGTCCGCGCCAGACGCGGACGGCGCAACAAACGCCGTAAACAGACACAGAAACACCCCTGGCGACAGGCGCCCGAGGAATCGAAAATCACATTTCACTGCGAGTTCTCCATGTTGATTAGTATGGGGTTTCGTGACTGGGGGCGAGGTGCGAAAAACGCGAGCATTGAGCCCCCCGGCCGTGAAATGCTGGGGGCCCACCGCTCGCAAGCACGTGGTTCGACCCCAGTATAGGACGACGGCAATCGAATTGTAGATGGCACATTCCGCCGCGCAAAGTCCGCCCGCCAGTGACTTCGTTTGACGTTTGTGAGACCAGTCGCGAGCGAAATGGTCGGTATTCTCCGATTTTCCGAAGAGGCCGGCGACGTTAGGTGAAGAACGCGCCGCAGGCTAATACAATGGGTACCGTTGCGGGCCAAGTTGATGTTCTGGTTCGCCCAGATGAAAAACGCTGGACAAGAAAGAACGCAGGTGATGGGACAATCTCGATCGGCGCACCGCACCCTTTTTATCGTGTTTGCAACTTTGGCATCGATCGACGTATGCTCGGCTGACGAGGGACGGCCGTGGTGGAGCGACTACCATACGGTAGTTTCTCATTCCACGCACAAGGAAGGACAAGAATGGAAGCTTGGCATGATGGCCGAGCGAAGCAGTTGGCCCACTGGTTGGTATGGGGCGTGGTGGATCCAACACCAACTGGAACGTCGAGGCAAGTACGACGCCATCAAGCATGTCGAGCACTTCCGAAAGCGGGGCGTGAAGAACGTCTTCTACTTCGACGCGGGCGAGTTCGGTGAGTTTGTCGCGCTGGTCGAGGACGGCGAGTTGATTCGCAACCAGTGGGAGTTGGTTTTCCACCAAGGCGAGACGGGAGAGCTGGCTTGGTTCGGAAAGGATGGGTTTTATCGGGACGAGAATACGCTCCGGTTGAAGAACTACCGCGACTTCGGCCTGCCAGCCTGGACGTTCCCCGATGGCAGCCGGCCATCGAGGCTCTACGACCTAGCTCGCATTTCATTCGAAGGCCGCCGCGAAGCGTGGGACTACTCGTCGGTTCGCGTTTCGCCCGAGATCGCGCGGAAGCTGAAGCTCGATGCCTTTCTCGGCGCAGGCCCCGACCCGATTCCGCCGGAGGCCAAGGGGAGCCTGGGGCGAATCTGCTCGTACGACCACTCGAATCCCTTTCTGCTGGAAGATTTCAAAGCGGGCGTTGGGATGATGCTCTCGTTGAAACCGGCCTTCGTTCATTTTGACAATTACTTCGACAACGAGACGGTCTATCCCCAGTGGCAGGCATTCGGCCCGTGGAGCATCGAGCGTTTCCGTCGTTTCGCCGACGCTCGACTCGACGATGCCGAACGCCGCAAACTGGGCATTGACGCACCGGACTTCGATTTGAAACGCTACATCGACGACAAACCGTTCAAGTCGCGTGGACATCGCTGGCACTACCTGAACAAGCGGTGGAGTGATGATCCGATCTGGAACTTGTTTGTCACGTCCAAGCTGAACGATAGCGACGAGTTGTTCCGCAGCCTCTACGCCTTCTGCAAGACCGAAAGCCGACGCCTTGGATCGGAAGTCGTGGTGGTCGGCAACACCGTTCCCATCTTCCCCGGCGGCTCACTCGTATCGGGTGCGCTGGATATCGCGCATTTCGAGCACCACGCGGCCACGCAGTACGGACCGTTGGTGGTCCCCACGGGACTTCCACCGCTGGGAAGACTGGGCGGCGTGGTCCGTTTGGGCGCAGCGGTCAGCTCGGCCGGCTACTGCTGGCCGTCGGTTTACGTCCCGCAGGAACTCAGCGGTCCCGGTCACGAAAACTTGCATAAGGTGATGGCCATGGATTGTCTGGCCAACAAAGGCGTGCTCGACTACAACCACCAATACTTGAAAGGTTACTCGCCCGGATCGGATGAAAGCGCCACCTGGGCCAACTGTTTCATAAGGAGCTTTTCATCGTACTACGGTTCCCGCCGATCATTGGCCGACGTGGTGCTGGTATTTCCCGGCCAGACGCTCCCGGCCAGCGTCACGGTGTTCACGATGGATCCCGAAAAATGCCTCTACGACTACCTTGGCTGGGCTCAGGCCTTAACTGATCTGCACGTGCAATGGGACGTCTTGCTCGACGATCAGCTTACGCTGGAGCGGATCCGGCCATTCAAGGTCGTCGTGCTGCCCGGCGCTGCTTGTCTTTCCGACAAGGTGATCGACGCGATCCTGGCGTACGCCGAAGGAGGTGGACATGTGATCCTCTCGGGCGACGTCGGAACGCGACACGGACTGGAAAGGTTCCTCTGGTTCCGCGAGCCCGACGATACGCTCCTTGAGAGGATTTCAAGTGATTCGGGCGCGCGACAACAGGCCGTCGAGCAAGCAGGCAACGGACCTTTCGTCCAATGCCCCGAGGCGCCGGGCAAAGCCTATTGCGTCGACGTCGCCGCTGGCGAGCGGACTGACGGCAGAGCGCGAATCCGAGCGTCTATCGACGATTGCTTGGTGAAGAGGACAATCCAAGTCGAGACGAACGCACCCGTCACGGTCGGCGTGTTCGCCTTTCGTGATGCTGACGACGCCGTTGCCGTCGACTTGGTGAATTACCAGCTCGATCGGCCGACCGATCGGCTTACGCCCGCCGAGGGTGTGACCCTGACGATTCATCCGCCGTCGAGCAGGCGGTTCTCTTCGTCCCAGGCAACCCTCATTTCTCCCGACCTTCGCAGGGCGGCCGACCCCGCGGCCGATCCGAAACCGCTCACTCCGTGGCTCTATGAGCGCATCACCTTGGAAGGCAGATTGCGACCCGATGGCGCGCTGGAACTCGATATTCCGAAGTTCAACATTTACTGTAACGCGACCGCGCCGACCATGGCGGTGCCTTAACGGTGTGCGTGAGGCGGTATTTGCGGCTCCCGTGATCCACTATAATTCGTTTCTCCCGTACGTTCTCAATGCTACTGGGCCACGATACGGGACAGGCAAACAGAATCAAGGAGCACCAACATGAACGTTCTTGTCAGTCTAATTGTCAGCGCCCTTGCCACTACCCACCTGGCTCTCGGATCTGAGGCGGTCGCGAAATCTCCCAGTGCACAAGCCCGGCAGTGGGCGGAGGGCGTCCATGCCGAGGCCGGGGTCAGTGGTGGGTTCGTGGTTCACATTGGCGACATTGGTAAGAAGACCGCGGCCTTGCGGACATGCGATCGGTACTACGTTCAAGCGTTGGCGTCCAAAGAGGAAGGCGTGCGTGCGGCGCGTGACGCGATCGGTGCGCTGGGTTGCTATGGTCCTGTCACGGTAGCCCGCTACGACGGCAAGCATCTTCCCTACATCACCGAACTCGTGAACCTCGTTGTGGTCGACGGCACTGATTCCGTTCCGAGCAAGGCGGAGATTCAGCGAGTGCTGGCGCCAAACGGTGTAGCGCTGATCCGTTCGGGCGATGGATGGAACCGGATCGTGAAGCCCTGGCCGAGTGCCATTGATGAATGGACGCACTATCTCTACGACCCATCGAACAACACTGTGGCGAAGGACGAGCGGATCGCCCCGCCACGGCGCGTGCGATGGACCGCCGGTCCGTTGTGGACGCGTCACCACGATCGCATGGCGTCCATCAGTTCGGTTGTATCGGCTGGCGGGCGACTCTTTTACATCATGGACGAGGGACCGCACCATTCGCCACTGCTGCCTTCTCAATGGCGGGTCGTGGCGCGGGATGCGTTTAACGGGTCCCTGCTGTGGAAGCGTGGCATTCCCGACTGGGCCCATCGTATTTATCCCTTCAAAAGCGGGCCGGCCCGAGTCCCACGGCGGTTGGTGGCTATCGGCGACCGCTTGTACACGACTCTTGGCATCACCGCACCCGTCTCGGAAATTGACGCAGCCACGGGCGACGTGCTGCGCGATTTCCAGGACACTGCGGGCACGGAAGAGATCCTGGTCGGTCACGGATGTCTGATCGCCGTGGCCGGCGGGCCGCCGCCCAAACCGTACTCGCCGGTACGCACAAGTGACGGGGAAACCGTGGCGCAGAACCTCGGCACGG
>CAZUAH010000789.1:0-5582 GCA_964617665.1 uncultured Pirellulaceae bacterium | reverse complement strand
TCAATTCCAGCTTGAGCTGTTCGATCTGCGCTTTGAGTTGTTCGTTTTCTTCCAGCAGCCTAGCAACGTTCTGGCGTTCGAAATCCAGTCGCCCCAGGAGCATCTGACGGTAGTCTTCCTGCTCGCTGGCGGCGTGAACAACCGTCCCCAGCGCGGCACCGCCGAGATGAGGAAAGTGCCCGACGTAAGCACAGGCGTATTCGTGATTGGGATAGAAGCAAAAGTGCATCGGCATCCGTTCCTTGCGATGCCCAAAACTACCATTCATGCTCCCATGGCGCTAGCCCAAATTTTCACAAAAATCGCGTCTCTCTCCCGTCCCCACCGTCGCCCCAATCCTGGTCCAAAAACTAAACTGTTACGATACGCCCTCCTCGGCACGTTTGCCTTCCGCAACAACTGACCTCGGTCTGCCCCACCGAGCGTACTTCGAGCATTGCCGTTTCGTGCCTCGGTCGTGAACACGACGCGCGCGAGGCAGGAACGTCCGGCGACAGAGGTGGGGCAGACCGACGACCTTTCAAAGTAATCGCCCGCACACCGCTACTCCGCTTTCTTCAGAACGAACACGAGCTCGCGCTTTTCTCCCTCTTTAAATCGCGAGTTTGCGTTTCATCTCCCCACACGTTTTCTAGCTAGGCAGGATTTACCAGAAAACGACCGTTTAGGGAACGTTTTATCCACGTTGATACTGCGATAGCGTTGCTCGCGGACACTGGTGGTCAAATTGTGGAGTTGAGCATGTCACCCATCGTTTGTGCCCATAGAGCGAGGCTGCCGAGTTGGTTCTTGCCTTGGAAGCGGCTGGCTCGCGATGCGTTCGATCCAGGGAAAGATCTGCCAACGACCTTTGTCTGTTTGCTCAAACATCACGCCAGCGCTTTTCATGAAGAAAGCGGCCGTTCGACGGTCCGCGTCAAACTCAAAACGGGCCTGTCCGGCTTCACTCTGCTTCGCGCCATGGACACACTTCTCGACGGAGCGACGATAAGTTATCAGTGACGGATCGTACCATACAGTCGCGTACACGTCGTCACCCTGTTGCCGAAGTTCAAACAGAACGCCCCGGCCATCCAGCGCGACCGAAGCTTCGGCTAATGCCGTGCAAGTTGCATCGAGTCTTGAACCCAACTGCAGAAATAGAGTTATTGTAATGCCGATCAATAGCGTCGCGAGAACGACTGTCGATTTCTTCTTCATGGTTAATTTTTCATTCGGGGCGATCGAGCTTGATGGTGGCCCGGTTTAGTGGCACGGTACAGGATCGAGTCATAGGAAGAGTAAGCGTGTCGATGAATCCGTTGGAATCCGTTGTCGCGTTCACGCGAGCCATTCCAGAGCGGCCTGCGGCTATTGGCGAGGGCGGTCCCGCATCTGCCCCTTCCACAAGCCGTGCCATGTCGGCGTATCGTAGATACCCGCGCTGCGGATTCGCTGGACTCCTTCATCCAGGCTCAGGGGCTTCAGGTGCAGGCTGTACTCGCCCTGGACGTTCGCGCCGGCTAAGGTGCCCTCGAGCGTAAGCTCGGCCTTGGTGTACTTCGTTGATTGAACCAGCCGTCCGCTTTTGTCGAAATGTTCGATCTGAACGGTCCCAGACATCGAAACGCGCATGCGATTATCCCTCGCGTTCAGACTACCGGGCCATCGTTTACTCGACTTCAAGTCGGTCGTGAAACGCGTGACCGTTCCATCGTCATCTCTGACGGACGCGACGCCCTTGCACTCTCCGGAGATCGTACGATCGGACCCCGATGTGGTATCCGTCAGACGCAACGTCAACTGGGGGCACGAATACCCGCTGTGAGACATTCGACGCTGCTTGTCCGTCTGTTCTGCCAGCACAGCGCCCACCATTACGTCTTTGTTTGGTTCCGGTACCACCAGTTCGTCCGACAGAATGCTGTTCAGGTCCTGACCGTCCATGACGAAGGCTTCAACCTGCAAACGATGCTCCTGTTGGTCGTTGGCATCGAGCTTGTGGTTCCAGACACATTTTGTCGTCTGCGCCACTGGTTCGCGGTTGTGCCAGATCAGATAGGACAAGCGCCCATGACCGTTGCCGATCTCTGGGTTCTGGTGCCATGTCAACAGGATTTCGGAATCGCGCCGGTCCGCCCAGAGACCTTTCGGCTGGGCGGGCGCGATCGTCACGTCGATCTTCGCCAGG
The DNA here is from genome assembly GCA_964617665.1 of uncultured Pirellulaceae bacterium. Taxonomy (GTDB): domain Bacteria; phylum Planctomycetota; class Planctomycetia; order Pirellulales; family Pirellulaceae; genus JADHUC01. The sequence continues at coordinate 3,412 of CAZUAH010000789.1, read as the reverse complement.
TCGACCGCGCGACCACCGACTCGAAGGGCGAGCCACAACGTGTGCGGGCCCGGGCGCAAGCGATGCTCCAAGAGGCACTGCGGATTGTCCTCGACGACATCGATACGGATATTGGACGTGCGAGCCGGCAGAGTCGGCAACTGCTTTTCGATCATCAGCTTATCATTGACCAACAAGCGAATTGTGCCATTCTCCACAGGCTTATCCGTACTGTTGGAGACCTGGGCAACGCATCGCCGGATGCTGTCCGCATTGCCCGGGTTGTACTCGGGTGTGCCCAGGAAGCGGGGGCGTAGCGAATAGTCCTTGAAATACTGCCCGTGGGTTCGTGTTCCGTCCCACATGAAGACGCCCCCATGCTCGCCTCGATTCCCACTATCGTCGACCGGGATGTTGTGGTCTGGGATCTGGGTTGTCAGGTCCTCAGACAGCACGGTCAGCGAGACTGCAGGCTTTGTCGAGGGACGTTCGTCCAGTACGATCATGGTATACTTGGTGGGGAAGCCGCTAGTCATCACACGCCACCATTCTTCCCAGCCGACCCGTGCGTCATTCAGACGCTTGACATTAACCCCGCCCTTCCCTCGAAGGCGTTTGAAGAGATGCCCTGATGAATCATTGACGTACATGCCGTGCTTGTCAAAACCGACCACAACAAGGGCGTGGTCGATATGAGTCGGAGCTAGCCAGACCGGTGTGCCTTGACTCAAGTGGTACATGATGTACCCGGTCAGGTCGGCGTTGTCCACCCAGCCAAGCCGGGTGGCTTCGGTCTGCAGGTTGTATTGCTTCAGAAAATCGACGTACAGTTTTCTTGCCATTTGCGTCCCCGACAGGCCGTCGTTGAATTCCGCCCCGAAGTCTGACGCGATCGACCAGGTTTCGACATCGCGGTCGTAGTACTTCATGATCATCTGCATGCTTGTAATCCAGCACCATCCAGCTTCACCCTGTGCGTAGTACGGCACTGGAAGGTGCACTTCTGCGTGTTTATTTCGATCGTAGTAGTACTCAGACCACTCGCCTGTTAGCCAGAACAGCCACTTGGAGAAATGCGTTGTCTTGACGACAGCCAGGCCCTTTTCGAGATCGATCTTGGCGGGCACTTTGCGCCAACCGTACTCGTCCTCCCACACGGCGACCTTGACGCGCGACGCCTCGGTGTCTCGAGGCACGCGTTTGGCGTCAAACGGCAGCTGAAGTATGGCCGGTGCCATCAACGTCATGCCCTCCTGGCCAAGCTTGAAATCGTACACCCGCGCACACTTCGCCTCCGGACCGGTCACCTTCAGCTGTTTCGCGGTGAAATTCGTAGCGGCCTGCACAGCATGGGGTGGGATCTCCACTCGCATACCGTCGGGCAAGGATAGCACCGCGCCTTTCTCTGGCGTGACTCGTTCGGACATCGTGACTTCGGCTTCCAGTTGCGGGAACGGGACCACGATGCGTCCGGAATCCTCGGAGACCGCAGGGGTGATCGTCACATCGTCGATCCAGACCTCGCCTTCGTCTTCGCTCAGGATACGCAGCTGGGCCGTTGCCGTCGGCAGCGTGAAGGTTGCGGTGAACTTGCGCCAGTCGTAGCTGCCTTTGGGCAGGCAAATCGGCCGGATCTGCCACGCTTTGTCAACGGCGATGCTCGCGGCGCCGTCGGAGGCCAATCGGCGTGCCTTGGCCCACAAAGCGATTTGATGGGTTTGGTTGGGTTCGATGCTGACCGCTTGCTGTGTCGTCCCGTATACGTGCGGAGCGCGAGACGATTGATTCACGATGTGCAATGAATGCTTGCCGGTTCGTTTCGTCTGCGAGTCGACTTTGGCGGTTGCCTGGCAATCGCCCCTGGTCCACCAGACGGGTTTTCCCGGCGCATGCTGCCCGGTTCCCCACGGCGTGGATAGACCCGATTCAAATCCGCCGTTGTTCACCAGCGGCTTCGCCTCCTGCGCGATCGCAAGTGCGACCGGCAACGCGACAACGGCGAGCACACACGTCCAGGTTCGTATAAGACATACGGTAGTTCGGCTCGTGCGACAACTTGTCATCTTCTAGCTCCTGTGTCTAGCAAGTGTGTCTAGCAAGTGTGAGATAGGCGCCGAGCCAACTGGCCGCGGCGTCCGCAGGGTGAAGACATCTCATCACCCGAAGTCTAGTTCACAGGAAGGGCGCACGGATCGAATGCGAAACGGTTGATCCGGTAATGACGAACACTCCGCCAACTGCCAGACTCATCGGCGAGGGCCCAACCTGAATAGAAGCACGCCTTTGTCGCACGCCCGTGGGATAGGCTTCCAACCTCAGGTCGCGCGTTGGACGGGCTGGAAGCTGGAAACCTGCCCTGCGATCTGAACATGCCTCAGATCCGCCGGGAATCCCTTTCGTCACAACGGCTACACCATCGACGTGCGGACCCGAGCCCCGTTGGGGCGGTGGCGTTGCGCGCAGCGGGCATATCGACCGAATGCAGTTACTGAATTGTGGATTCTGCGCTCGGTCGCACCCACCGAACGCTAGATGCGCCGACAGCTTTGCGCGCTCATGACTAACCGTCCGTGGTCACGAGCGAAAATGCGCTTGGACTCTCATGAGTTGTCGTCCTGAGCACGTGAGCGTTGCGGCCCAAATTCCCAAGGTCATGCCCTCATGATGCACTTTGGGACTGACTGATCAGGAGGTAAGCGTCCGCTTTGTCCATGGTCGAGCAGGCATCGTCGGGGCAGTTCCGGCCCAAGAATCTGCCCAGGCGCTAGAAACGGGGGGGGCAACGTTAGAATACTGAGCACCATGAACCTGGATCGCCATCAGGTTCACCGTACATGGTAGATGTCGGTTCGACGGATCTGCGACAATGCTGCGTGAGCGTCTTGGAATGCGCGAAGCGGCGGGACGGCGATCACCCCGTGCCAAGCGGGTCTGGCGGATCTTCGGAGATTGGCAGTTTCGGAGCGCAGCCTGAAGTTACGGCCTGAGTACGCTCCGCGCGGTTCCGGGCCCTGCAAATAGCCAAGAAGACGAAAACTTGAGGATGTGTCCTATGCCAAGCGTACGCTACGGTGTCTTCGCCATTGCGTTGGGTCTGACAATCGCGACGGGTGCGGCTGCCGAGGAGCTGGCCACGTGCGGCGCGAACCCCAGCCACCGGATGGCTGACCTTCCGCGCGTGGCCTTCCGCTCATTCTGGCCGATGGAACGCTACAGCCGCCAGTTCGCCGAAGCCGGCATCAAGCTTGTGTTCGTCTTTCCGGCAAACACGATTTGCAGCCTGAACGTGCCGTACTCGAACTACCCGCAAATCTGGACCGGCCCGAACCAATACCATTGGAATTCGCTGGACGATCATCTTGACGACGTGCTCAAGTGGAATCCTCGGGCCAAGCTGATGGTCATGGTCGACCTGAACACGCCCGGCTGGTGG
>CAZUAH010000788.1:0-5583 GCA_964617665.1 uncultured Pirellulaceae bacterium | reverse complement strand
GAGTCCCTCAAAATGATCCCCAATCGTGAAGAGAATCTGGGCCGCCGGAACCTCCACGCCGATCGTGTAGGTGCCGTCGTCATTGATACCCAGACTCAGCAACTGCGCCCAAGTGAGTGTTGGCGACTCGCCAGTTGCGTCGTCGTAGCTGCCGTCATTGTCGATGTCCCAAGCGTAGGTGAGGGGATCCATGTCGGCATCAAACGACGCGGAGGCATCCAGCGTGAGTGAATCCCCCTCGCTGATCGTGTGTGGGCCACCTGCGTCAGCGACGGGCGGAATATTGTAGCGAACCAAAACTTGGTGGCTCGGAAGGAACTCAACATCCACAGGAAGGTTCAGGCCCGCGCCAGAACTGACAAATTCGTCGACAAAAGCACCGGTCGTCCCATCGTAGCGCAACACGTTATTCCCGTCGCGGCCGACGACGTACAAATTGCCGTCCGGCCCGAATGAGAGTCCCGCGGCGCCGTTCAGGCCGCCGCTGCCTGCCGACACAAAGTCGTCGATGAATGCTCCTGTCGTTCCGTTGAAACGGAGCACCTTGTTCAGGCTGAGATTGGAGACATGCAGGTTTCCGTCTGGACCATACTCTAGATCCGTGTAGCCGCTGCCTCCCGTTAGGGCAAAACTGTCAATGAAAGCTCCCGTTGTGCCGTCATAGCGTAGAACACTGCCGTCAGAACTACTGGTCACATACAGATTTGCATCAGGGCCAAACAGAATGCCATCCGGCGCATCCAGGCCGCCGCTGCCCGCAGTTACAAATGCGTCGACGAACGCCCCCGTGGTGCCGTCGTATCGCAAGACTTCGTCGGAACCACTGCTAGTCACGTACAAATGCCCGCCGGGGCCGAAGGCCATTCGAGACGGATCCAATAGACCGCCGCTGCCCGGCGTGACGAATTGGTCGACGAAAGCGCCGGACGAGGCATCGTATCTGAGAATATCGTTGGAAGCGAAGCCGGTTACGTACAACATGCCGTCCGGGCCAACTTCGACATCCACCGGATCGTCCAGCCCATCACCCGTCGCAAACTGTTGCAGCAGTCCTCCGGTTGCACCATCGAAGCTGAACAGCGAGTCCGAACCTAAGCTGCTTGTGACGACCTCCCCTAACGCATAAGTGCCATCTTCGTCGGTTGCGGTTGCGAGGATGTTGTAGGTGAAATCGACGGTCGTGTAGACATGCGAAACCGAGGCGGGACTGCCGACAATCGTGTCGATCGTGCCATCGCCCCAATTGATGGTCCAACCGGTGATCGTGTCGTCGCCTGGTTCCACGACGTTGAGGTCAAGGGTAAAGGCGTGATTGACCTTGGCCCAAGGGGTTCCAGTCGCCGCTAGAGTTGGATCGGTATTGCTGACTGTGAGCGTCGTCGAAACCCTGTCGATGCCCCCTTTGCCATCCTCCACCTGGAGCTTGAGCTCGTATGTTCCGTCATCGTCTATCCCAAAGCCGCGCAACGCATCCCACGACAGATCGGGCATTTGCCCGGTGACGTCATCGAAAACGCCGTCGCCGTTCATGTCCCAGGAATACGACAACAGCTCGCCGTCGGGATCTGTCGTGCCGGAGGCATCGAGGCTGAGCGGATCGCCCTCGCTAATCGAATACGGGCCGCCGATGTCGGCGATCGGGCTGTTTCCCGTGAACACCAGGCTGAGTGCGTCGAGGTCTTCCTGGGTGCTATTGAGACCGATGTCAGCGCCTTCGAAGATCAGATCGGCGTCGACGACCGCGGTGCCGTCCACGAGCGTGGTCTGGGCAACGTCGAGCGCGAAGAAGTCCTGCTGATTCGTGTCAAGCAGATCATCCCCAATGTCGTCATCATCACCATCTAGAGTCAGTAGAATCTGTCCGGCCATGATTGCCTTGCCGCCTGCGGAGATCGACTGTTCGATCAACTCCATTCCCGTGATGGCCTGATCGATACCGATCTGCGTTCCTTCGATCAGGACTTCAGCGGTTCCAGCGGTCGTTCCCTCCCCAACGTCGGCGGTGTGGAACACGTAGATGTCGTTCTGCTCGTCTACTCCGTCTCGCGTGAAAAGAAACTCGCCAGCGTAGACGGTCGCATCGCCGATGTCGGTGTCCATTTCAACAAGCGAAATGCTGGTCAAGTCGTCGAAGCCTAACAAGGTCTCCACGTCGTCCAGGATCACCGTGAAGGTGGCGGAACTGTAATCGCCGGGTGTGTCGAACTGGACCAGCAGCAGGTCGCCGTCGGTCACACTGACCGAATTCGTGCTGGTGAAGCTTTCATCATCTGCCGTGGATATCAGGATATCTCCAACGGACACAGACACGGCGTTCGCTCCGCCAATGGTGATGTCCTGAGTGACGAAGTGTAGCGCGTCGACGTTGGCGCTGCCGTCGTCAGCGAATGCGTCGAGGTTCGCAGGTGTTGTGAAGAAGCCGTTGGTAGCACCGGGCTCTAAGCCAAGGCCAGGGTTGCCAAACCGAAGGAAGGTACCGCCGCTCCACGAGTCGGCGCCCGGTGCCCCACTGGGCGACGTTACGTCCTCGCTGGTGGACATCCAGAAGCTAATCGCCTGACTGTCAACCAGCAGTGCGGGAACGAATGCACTCGGGTCGTGGAACGAGACCTCGGCGGTCGCGTACCATCCTCGTTTGCCGTCGCGGGCGCCGCCATCGTCGTCGTCGGCCACCTGCACATCCATGGCGATCAACTCGTCCACACCCGGTTGTACGCCCAGCGTGGTCCAAGGAATTGCGGCTTCAAGGCGGTAGCCGCTGGGTGTGTTGAAAAGGCTGAAGGTCACACCGGTCGTATCCGCTACGGAATTGGGCCCCACATATACAGTGCTGTCATTCCAGCGGAACCCGAAATGGAAGTCATTGATCCCATCGTACGAAACTCCCTGACTCGCATCCGCGTCGATGAAGATTTCGACAATGTCGTCCATCCAGGGATCGCCTGGACCGCTGTCGTCGATCAGGAAGTCGTCGGTTACGTCGACCAGGAAGTAGAGATAGTCGTTGTCCCACAGACTTTTCCACGTTCCCGACAGGTCACTCGCGTCCGTCACCTCGCCGATGGTCACGTGGTGGATCTCGTGCGCTGCGGCGGCATTCCAGATGTCATCTTCGGAGCCGTCGATCGTGACCGGAACTTCGGTAAGTAGAATCGGCGGATCGTCTGATGTGGCCGTGATATTTGCACCGAACTCCGATGTGTTGCCTGCGGGATCAGTGGCCGTCGCTGAAATGAGATCGCCGTCGGCTGTTGTCACGCCCGGTAGTGTAACGTTGAAGCCCGCGCTGCCGCTGGCGTTGGTATTAACCGTTGTCGAGCCGAGATAGACTTCTCCTTCGCCGTGTCCCGATCCATCGGGAATGATATTGGAGTAGAAATCGATCTCGTATGTAGTGTTCACCTCGCTGCTAAACGTCCCGCTGATCGTGAGCTCACTGGCGGATACCATCGCCGACGAGAGCACTGGGTAGTTCTGCAGTTGGTTTGCGCCGCTATCAACGTCACCGGCATCGTTCGCGGCGACGCCGGACGTATCTAGGTCTATTCCCAACCCAGCGTTATCGTATATCGAATTGCCGCGGATCTCGTTCTGCGTGCCCTGCTCGACGGTGATGCCAGTATTCAGATTGTTGGCTACAGTATTGCCCTCGCCGGCGGATGTGCCGCCAATGACGTTGCTGCTGCCGTCGGCAACTTCGATTCCGTTGTCGGCGTTAGCCAGGTTCAAACTGCCGGATGCCTCGGTGCCGATGTAGTTGCCCTGAATCGTGTTGCCCGTTGCCCCGCTATCGATGGAGATGCCATCGTCCAAGTTGCCGCCGACGATGTTCCCCGCCGATGCTGCTGAACCGCCGATCGTATTGTTGGACGACTCAATCTGAATGCCATCCATGTTGTTCGCCACGACTGTCGTGCCGGCAGCATTCGTTCCGATGTAGTTGCCCTGCACCAGGTTCAGGGTCGCGCCTGCGCCATGGATCCGGATGCCGTTTTGGCTGTTTCCGGAGATCACATTGCGCTGCTCGGCCGTCGTTCCGCCAATCCTGTTGCCTCCCGTGGTGACCTCGATGCCATCACCACCGTTGCCCAACGCATTGTTCCCCGAAATATCCGTTCCGATGTAATTGCCTTCGATGACATTTGCCCCGGCACCGATGATGCGAATGCCACCGCCGTCAAAGCGATTGATGACCAAACCGCGGATTGTCGTGCCTCCGCCGGAGACGACAATGCCGTCGTCCCAGGTGGTCAGAGTGCCGTCTAACTCGATGATTGGCGAGCCGCTGTAACCGAGCTGCGTAGTGCCATCAATGACTACTGCATCGCTGATGGTCGGCAGCGCGGATATTGGCTGAATCGTCTGGATGCCGCCTGCGCCTATGTCGAAATGGATCTCATCCGGGACGCCGGAATTGGGCGTGTTGTTGGCCGCAAGAATGGCTTCCCGCAGGGAAATCAAGCCGTCGGCGCCTTTGTCCGCCTGCAGGGCCGCAATGGACGTGGTGTCGCCATCGGACGTGTCCGCGCTCGTGTCCACGACCACGACGGCGGCATCGAGGAGACCGTGCCAGTTGTCACGTACCAAGTACGAGAAGACCGTGTTTGTCTCGATCAGGCCAGTCGAGTATTCGAGTTCCCAGTCGCCGCCCAGCGAGCCATGCCCTGTTTCGTCGACGCTGGCGGCCACGTCGGCGCCGGTTAACACGCTGATCGCTTCGACTAGCTCACGTCCGTCCTCGCCATCGGCGAGATCACATCCATAGAGAAGCAGATCGGCCTCATCACTCAGCGAGTTTCCCCAACTAGCTAGATCACCAGCATATCCCTCGATACTTCCCGTCAACAGCCAAACGTTGCCGAGCTTGAGCTTTCCATCCACGCCGTGCGAGACAATGTGCACGGCATCCAGGTCGTCCCGGTTTGCCAGTTCCTCCGTGATCTGTTCCATGCCGTCGCGGCTGCCGTCCAGCAGAATCACATCCACTGGCTGAGCGTCCTCGCGACTGGTCAATACATCGGATAGCAGTCGCTCGTAGTCCTGCACCGTTTGGTCAACGAAGACCAATTGAGTTCGAGCAGCCTCGTGCTGGCCAGACGGCGCCTCGGAAGTTGGCGAATCCAAGGCCGTGAGATGTGAGGGATCCGTGCTTGCTCCAGGGAATTGGCTGGCCGACGACGGCGGATCATTCGCCGTCTTGGATTCCGGTTGTAGCGATTTGTCAGATCGCCAGCCTGCGCCGTCCGTCTCCAGAAGACTTGGATCGACGGTATCAGTGGCGTCGTCAGTGGCGCAGAATGGAGACCAGTCACCAGCAGGTGCTTCCGGCGAAACGCCGTCCACTGCGGCCATCAATTCGCCCACGATGGGTGAAGCACTGTATAGAATACGGTCTTCCAGTTCGACCAATTCCAGGCCGCGCGAGGACTGGTTCCCGCACGCCTTCTCTTTGAGGCGATTCCGGAGGTCGGAAACCGTCTGTGTCAGGGCCCTCAACATGGAGGCACCAATGTGAAGGACTGGTCGCCGGCGTCTCCGGCGGCCCAGATTCTCTTCACGATTGGGGATCATTTTGAGGGACTC
>CAZUAH010000787.1:0-5594 GCA_964617665.1 uncultured Pirellulaceae bacterium | reverse complement strand
CCAAAGAAAAACGCAACGCCACCAAACGACGAGCTTCCCGGCTTAGTTCAACGTCCGGCATCACCGGCGGGACAAAGAACGTATGAATACCAAAAACCTCAAGGAAGCGCCGGACGGCGTAAGCCCGTCCGGTGCATGCCTTGGTTCTGCCTTCTCTAAGATATCCATCCACCATCGGAGCGAACGACCCATCGTCCGTTTTCGCGCCGTGCCACGTAGAACTCGCCTTCACCGTCAAGCGGCCCCCGGATCACGCCTGTCATGATGCGAATTGTGTTCTCATCAACGAATTTCAGCGATATGATACGAGGATCCAACGGCGGATGATTCATGAAGTACTTCACGATCGCTGCTACATCAGATTTGGTGATCCGAGAATCCACCTCAAAGTCTCTGGCCTTCAAACGCTGATTGGCGTTCTTGCGCTGTGTCGGCGTGAGGCCAGGAAATGGGCGTTTCGCGTACTTTTCCCATCGCGCGATGGCCTTCCGAGCAAGCCGTTCGACAGCCCGTTTTTCATCCTCCGTCAGCTTTGTCAAATCGACGCTGGCAAACAGCAAAGGGTCGTCTCGAGCGTTGTCGCTGCATTGTTCCGTTTGAAGCCTATGGAATCGCTCGAATAGCTCCTGAAGTGTCGCGTCAGGTTCCTGCGCAACGCAAAACCGGAACAACAGCAAGACCGTGATTGCGCTCGACTGTGCAAGTGTCTTCATGGCAGAACGTCACGGATCACGCGGGCGGGACGCGTGATCGTCCATTTGAATCGGCACGCAAGCCCGCCTCGCGTGCATCCGATTGTTCTGTCTTTCTTGAGGGCAATGGTCCAACAATACCCGGTGCTATTCGATCGTCTTTGAGCGAACATGCGGAATGGAATCATATATCGTATCGTGGTCTTGGTCGGTCGCTGGACCTCCAGGTATCTTCAAACGAGCGGCTTCGGAGCGTGCCTTTAGCGTTCTTGCCAGGGCATCACAGCCAAGCCGTTTCGCGAGAACCGCTGCAAGTTCGTTAAGATTGCGTTGTGTCAGAACGTCGTCCTGAGTTGCCTCCTCGATTTGGTCCAATCGCTCCGAAGCATTCGTCCAGATCGCCAGAGCGAGTAACGGGCGTGCCCTCCGTCCCCGAAGATAATAGGGCTCGGTAAGATACCCACCAATCCAGTAAGCACGGTCATTGTTGTCACGAACGAATGTCAACAACGCGCGATCTGCATCGTTCGAATTGGAGGCCGTGTCAAAGCAGCGAAAAAACGCGTCTGCAACTGCTCGGTTGTTGAGGGCCCAGAATCCATCCTGCGCCGCTAGGTGGTCAAGCAACGGTTGAAAGGCATCTTTCCCGTCGCCAGCATTGAGCGTGCAGCAAACCGCTAGGAGGACGTGTCCTATCATAGGGATACTCGTTAGATAGCGGGTTATTGAATGACAGAACGTTACGGTTAACGCGGCGGCGGCCGGTCACCTGACCACTCGATACCAACGCGATCCGCCGCTCGCGTTCAACCGATTGTTCCAGGTCTGATGCGTTCGCTCCAGAAGATTTCGATAGCTCACATCTCCAGCAGAACAAAGGAAACTAGCAGCAATACGAAGAGCGTACATCGCATCACGTCGAGCCCAATAAACGACGCACCATCATTCCAGCGGAAGACGGCATCTTCGTCTATCGTCTCGTCGCCGTCAATCGTCAACATAGCTGCAAGCTCGTCGGGAGAAGGACGGTACGCCAACATGCGACACGAGCCGTCCGCCATCAGTACATTGCCTACCAACGGGTACTCGCGGAGGAAGAAATATGTCCTTTCCGAATAGTGATGTGACGAAGGCACATCGCATACGCTGATGCTGTTCGCGAGCATCCCGTCGAGCGTTACATCACGAGGTTCCATCCAGTGGATATCAGAGGACGCGATCTCCATGAGGGCAATCGTGTGGCTTGTTCCATCAGCAACGTCCTTCAGGGACGTTCCCTTCGATTCGGACCAGATCGTGCCGGGACCGGCAACGGCCACGTAATGAGCAGTAAGGGGAAAACCTGGTTCCTCGGCGTTGGTGGTCGGGCAACGAAAGAATTCTGCCAGATCGGCGGCCAAAGTCTGATTGTGTGGGCTGTTCCAAGGTTCATCAAAGCAATACTGTTCATACACACGCAAGGCGGCTGGTTCAGACAGATACGGGAGAATCAGCACACGCCAGCTGTGCATCGCGCGACCTTCCGAGTCGGGAACGTACTGCGGCGGAAAGCGGCCATGCCGGTCGTGGTAGTTATGTAGGGCTAGGCCGATCGCCTTGAGGTTATTGCGGCACGCACTGATGCGCGAAGCCTCACGGTGAGAGTGTACGACACAGGTACCGAGGACGAAAAGAAGCGCCCACGCTGAGACGATCGAAAGGCGATTGCCAGCGTCCTTGATCCAGACGGTCTGCACAAGGAGGAATAGGACGACGGCAATCCCCCATCCTCCAAACAGGGCCAACGCAAGTGCAATGACGATGAAGAACAGAAGCAGCTTCTTCAGGCTGAATTGCACGAGCAAGTCCTCCCAGACAGCAGGCGCCCCAGCGGAACGCGACCAGCGATGCCGTAGAGCGGGACCGTACGTTTCGAGGCGGCTGATCGGGCCTCCAATCTGGGCTTCGAGCGCTGGTACCTGGAACGTTTCGGATAACGCGGCCGGGAGTAAACGTTGCCGAGCGAAGCGAGTCGACCGGCCTTTTCCGGCTCGCGTTCATCCGTTGGTTCTTCCTTAATCGTCGTCGAGTCTCGAAACGCCATCAATTTCGACGACCAGGAGCGAATCATCACCTTCGTAAGGATGCGCAACGTACTGCACATTGTTCCGATCCGCAATCGTCTTGAAACGAGCAAACGCTTCAGATTCCATTGCGTATTTTCCTAGCGAGGCGCCGTAGTCGGCCATGATGTCGGCAAATTTGATTTCGTCGATTCGACACTCGCTAGCGTCCGCAAAACCGCCCGCCATGAATCGTTTGGCCCTCGGTGTCGAATCGGCAATGAAGCAGGAGTTCTCGCCATATTGGTAGCACTCCTCGAATGTCTCGAAGATGCTGTAACCGATGATTGTGCTGTTTTCTGCGGAAGACATATACTCAACACGTTGTGAAGTCAAAGACTACAATTTGTTTGCGAGGAAGAACGACCAGGATAAGCCGGCGGAAATGGCGCCGTTGACGTTGATTTCAGTTTGAAGCACGACCGCCATTTCCGCTCGGCTTCATCCTTTGGTTATTTGGCGTCTTCGCGCGCCAGTCGTTCAATAAACCCCTTGGGGTCACGGGCGAACTGTGCGGCCTTAGATTTCGCCAAGTGCGGCAGCAATGAATCCAGATCCGGTGTCACAATCTGGTGAGTCTCCATCATATAGACGTGACAATCGAGTCGGGCAGCCAGACCAGCCATCTTCGTCATTGAGTCGCGATCAGCGTTGCGAACGTCGACGCGGACACCAATGCCATCGACATGGCCATTCGTGATGAATGCCTCGATCAGTACATTGTCTTCGTCGCCCCACCGCAGGATTTCGCGAGACCAAGAATCGAGCGGCGGAAATACGTTGGCGATAATCTGCGCATAGTCATTTGGTGGTTGATTCGGCAGCCACCAGTCAGTCGTGTCTAGGCCATCATCAGTGATCGCCGCGTCAATGCAACTCGGCGCGTCCGGAACAACAGCATTCGGCATCAACTGTAGATCGAATTGCCAGATAGCCATGTGATTCCGTCTGACTCTCCGTCAGCCAAATAACGTCCACCGTTCACCGGGCCGCGGCGAACGACTATGATTTCAATTTCCGCGCGACCCGCGGCTCCGTGTGCAACGGTTTGTTCTGCCAATTACGCTCTACGGTGCGACCTTCGGCTGTAAGAACTCATTCACGATCATCGCCACAGTGTCAGGGTGAAAACGCCAGTATCCCGAGTGTGGCTCGCGAAACATCGTGATTCTCTGAAGCAGTGCCAGCTTGTCCGGATCTACTTGTTGATCAGTCCCCTCTCCGACGACGTAGGGCGACGGAGACTGCGGTTCGTCAGGGATTTCCTCATAATCGATAAACCAAATGCTATCAATGACTTCCTTCAGTATGTATGCCGCTGACTCGGCAAGGTCAGTTGCGTGTTGTTGGGGTACCTTCGATAGGTCCAGGAACTTGGATGCATAGAACATGTCGTCTTCCATGACTGCGTCGACGAAAGTCTTCATCGTGGACCGTGGAGTGAGTAGCGCCTGAAGGCAATGCGTGTCTAGTCGCGGTTGGTCAGCCAGTAGACGGGCAAGAGCCTCAACGTCACTCTGGGTGACGTAGCCGGAAAGCTGTCGGCCGTTGCTGAGAGCAATAACCACGATCAGTTTCAAACCAACGACAAGCTCAAGGGGGATGAGGGGTAGCGCGATCGACCTTTCATCGGCGAGGAACTCGATTCCTTCAACGTCATCCCATGCAACGGACTGGGATCCTACGAGCGAAGCGAATGTCAAATGGTCACCGATTTCAACCCAGAGGACGAACTGCGTTGCTCCGTAGTATCCGGCAGCGAGCGCAGCAGGGACACCAACGACCGTGGCCAACAGCGTACTGCTCCACGGCAACCGGCCCGGCGCTGACAATGATTGGAGCCAGCACCAAGCAACGCCTGCAAGGATCACCATCGATACGACGGTAGCAAGGGTGAATCGTGGAGTGATCCACCTGAAGTTTCCAATGCGGACTGACTCACGAAGCGACACAAGGAGTCTCTCTTGCTGTGCAGTCACTGGCAGAACGTCACGGATCACGCGGGCGGGACGCGTGATCGTCCATTCAGATCCGCACGCAAGCCCGCCTCGCGTGCATCCGATTGTTCTGCCTCTTTTGCGGGTTGGCTATTCAGAGAGCCATGCCGATTCATCTGTGACGGGATCTGGTAGCCGCTGCTGTAAGTACGCGTTGATAACACCTGGATCAAGGAACGGTATGTCGGCTTCAATGACCCAGAAAAGGAACTCTTCAGGACCACCATTGAGGTACGGTGGTGGGGCAGTGGGTTTGAATGTTGTCGGCAGTGTTTCTGTGACGGATATTTCGTTAAGGACAAATGCCAGATTCTGTACGACGTGCCAAGCCGTTTTTGAGTTGATGTCGATTTGCAGCTTGATCCACCATCGGCCTTCGTTGGGTTCACTAGTTGAGAGGACTTCTACACTGGGAATCTGATCAATGAAGTCCTTGAGTTCGCGAAGCCGTTCGGGGATGAATCCGGGCTTTAGGTTTTCGGCTGGCGCGATGCCGTAGTTCAGGAGTTCTTGCACACGTTCTTCACGCGACATGCCGAGTTGTTTGGCTTCTTGGGTAAGCCGGTCATCGACTTCGGGTGGTAGATCCAGTTTCAGTACTTGTTCGGGCATTTCGACAGTATTTCCGTGTAGTGCTGGAGCAACTGGTCGGACGTCATTGGAATCGCAGCCGAACGTCAGCGACACGGCGAGTATCATGCTCAGTCGGGCTGCGAGAGACATAGAGTCGTGGCACCTCTTGAGGCAGAACGTCTGGCGTCACTGGGCGGCGGCCAGTGACCTTTGATCTCGGAAGACGCGCA
>CAZUAH010000786.1:0-5605 GCA_964617665.1 uncultured Pirellulaceae bacterium | reverse complement strand
TGCGACCGGGTACGGTGGCCTATCTGAGCGGCGCCCGTTTCACGGTTCGTAGCATCACTGGCGAGACAATCCGTCCCTGGACGGAAATCGAAGTGCCGCCTGGCGGTGGAATGATGAGTTTTCACCAGGCGGCTTACCTGAATCTAGGCAACGGCATACGGCTGGTTGGCATTTACGATACGGGGCCAGACGGCCACCGCAGCGCCCACGTGCTACGCACGGAGGATGATGGCGACAGTTGGACCTGTCTGCCAATGGCGATGGGCGACGAGCAGATGAGTTTCAACGAGACGGCACTGGGAGCCAATGCCGAAGGGCACGTGATCGCGCTGATGCGGACCGCGGAATCGACGAACAAGAAGCAGGCCGGTTTCCTCTATCAGGTGACGTCAACGGATCGCGGTAAGACTTGGTCCGAGCCGGTCGATACCGGAATCTGGGGCTATCCGGCGCACTTGCTGATGCTGCCCGATGGCTGGCTGGTGGCGACCTATGGCTATCGCCGAGCGCCCATGGGAATTCGAGCTTGCCTCAGTCACGACGGCGGTCGGAGTTGGGACATCGAAAACGAGATCATCCTGCGTGCCGATGGTTTCGGCAGTGGCAGCGATCTTGGCTACCCGATTACGCAACGGCTGAACGATGGGACCTTGGCGACGATCTACTACTTCAATGGGATCGACAACATCACCCACATTTGCCTGACGCGTTGGACACGGCCGACCAGGTAGAGATGTGAGGTGCTCAGGCAGACGAGACTCGGTGAAAATTCTGAGCTAAGCAGGAGTATCCAATGAACAGAACAATGATTCGTTATCTTGCTGCGGCGAGTTTGCTGATTGGGGCTGGCCGTGCCGCCGAGCCCGCAGACGCACCAAAACTGGTCGGGCTTCTGCACAACGAGGACTGTACGGATATCTTCTACCATGGGGATATTCCCGCCGGCAAGGCTGGCGAAGTGGTTGATCGCTACGTTGATGTGATTGCCGGCGCTGGGGTGACGGTGCTGATGTGCAATACGAACGCTCGACGGACAAACTACCGCAGCGATGTTTGGGAAGCGTTCTGGGATGGATACGATCCCAACGGGCCGGACGAGCAACTCTTCCTGGCCGCTGTTGCCCCAGACCGGCGCAAGGCGTACCGCAAGCTTGTCGGAAACATGCTCGAAGTTCATCGGCAGGGAGTGGATTACCCGGCGCGAGTCATCCAACGCTGTCGCCACCACGGCATTTCGCCGTGGATCTCGCTTCGCATGAACGATGTCCACGAAAACAACAATCTGGACCATCCGTTTCACAGCGAACTTTGGCGGAAACCGAAACTCTTCCGGAAAGGGCACCCGGGCTACTACGCCCGCGCGTTGGATTACGCTCATGCCGAAGTCCGCGATCACTACCGAGCGTTGATTGTCGAGACGCTCCAGCGCTACGACGTCGACGGCCTAGAACTGGACTTCATGCGCGAACCGTATCTCTTTAGCAAAGGTGAAGAGACGGCGGGAGGTATGATTCTGACGCAATGGCTCAAGGAGATTCGGCAACTGGCGGACGAGGCTGCGGCGCGGCGCAAGCATCCAGTCAAGCTTGGTGTGCGGGTTCCGTCTCAACCAGAGACGGCGATTGGTCTGGGGTTGGACGCACCGACTTGGGCGAAAAACGGCTTGGTGGATTTGGTGGTTGCCACACCACGATGGGCGACAATGCATTTCGACATACCACTCGCCGCTTGGCGCCAGTTGCTGGGCGACCGTGTGACGCTTGCCGGCGGGCTCGAAGTGCTCTGTCGGCCGCACCCTGGCGGCCCGATCCGGTCCAGGGACCCTGAATATGCTGCCGCTGCAGCCGTCTCGGTTCTCTCAGGCGGTGGTGATGTTGTCTACCTGTTCAACCACTTCCAGAGTGGCCGTTGGTCTGATCCCGGATACCAACCATTGCTGAACGCGTTCTCGTCGTTGGAGGAACTCCGGAAGCTGCCGCGTCGTCATGGCGTGACCTATCGCGAAGTCGTGGTTCCTGGCGAAGGATACCGTCCCCCATTGCCGGCCAAAGGTACGGCGTTGTCGTTCAATCTGCCGCTGGGCCCAACGCCGCTGGCCGGATCACAGGCCGAAGCGATCATCGAAGTGGCGGCCCAGGATGTGAATGGTGACGCTCCGACTGTTTCTGTAAACGGCGTCGCCGGCAAGATGCAGAGCAACGAGGCCATGCCGAATGGGAATCGGCTGTTGACTTACACGGTTCCACCTAGCGCCTTGCCTGGCCAGAACAAGGATACGATTGCAATCACGGCTGCTGAACAGCGTTCGATCAAAGTGTTCCGGGTAGAGGTGCGGCTGCATCCTGCTGGATGACGCCTTTGCCTTCTCGGGCCAGTTCCGAAAGCTTCAGCGTTCAGAACACACGAATCGCTCAGCGGGCTGCCCAGGTGCGATGGACGACGAGTAGCCGATTTCTCTATTTGACGGTAGTGCTCTTCGTGACCGAGTTCAGGTCCACTCCGGAAACAGTAATGAACAGATCTCCTGCCGAGGTGGGTTCAATCTGGAACTGGGCCTTGCCGTCGGCGTCCGAAGTGGCGACACAGTACACCTCCAAGCCTTTCCACAGACAAACCGTGCTCCCAGGGGCATTGGTTTTGATTTCGAACGACTGCTTGCCTGTGGCAATCCCGTCCGGAGATTCAAGCTTCGGCGTGCGAGGTACATTCGCTCGCATATCGAGCGTAGGATCTCCGAGGAGGTTCAACTCGCAGATACACAGGTGGTAGCCTGCCGTCTTGCGAGCATCCGAGGCCATTGCGGCTTTGGCCTTCATCAACGACTCGCCAGTCGTGAGATTGCTTCCCAGACCGTTGGACCAGTAGCGAGTCATCGTCTGCGTCGTACCGTCGAGCTTGCCCTCGGTGACCATCAGACGGAAGTCCGAACGCTGGTGGAAGTGCGGTTTTCCCGTGCGGATCGGGGCGACGATGGCGACCGATCCGCCCTTCGGCTGGCGGATCATCGACTCGACGATGGGAGGATCTTGCTTGCCGTCGTACTGGCCTGTGAAACAGGAGACCGTGGTGATCAGCGGGTAGGCTGCCTCGTTGGTTAGTTGGCCGACGTGCTCGGCAGAAAACCGGGAACGTTCGAGGATCCAACATGGGAGAAAACCGTGGCCGTGAATGTGTAACTTTCCGACCGTCTTGCCGTTGATCAAAGCGACGAGGTTTTCGGCGCTGAGTTGATGGCTCCCCGGACTCCCGTCCTTGTCCCATGGTGTCTCGGCAGAGAAGAAGCGTCCCACCTGGCCGCCGTCCCAGACCTTCGACACATACCCGTCCCAGCTTTTGCGAACTTTCGGATAAGCCGGGCTGTCGGTGCACGTGTAGATCATCTGCTTGGCAAAGTCGGAGGTGGGGTACCTTGACTCGTAGGCAATTACTTTGTCGGTGAACGCCGCCACATCGGCGGCCGATCGCACTGGCACGCGGCCAAGTCCCACGCTTCCGTCGGGGTAGGAGATTGCCTCGCGGTCGTCTTTCCACTCGCCATAGATCCCGTCGCCGTCGGCGTCCCAGTTGGTCTTGCTCAGATACGCGACGTCCGTGGGAATACCGGCCTTCTCCTGAGCATGGACCGTCGTATGACCGCCCGGAACCAAGCCCTTGCCGCCGGGCAGGCTGTCGCCACCGAGAATGACCCAGCGCGTGCCGTGGTTGTCAATGTGATCGCGCACGCACAGCCGAATCTCCTCCTGAACGCAGTCGGCCTTGTATCCCTGCTCGATCTGGCGGACGGTGACGATTCTTGTCGCTTTGCCGTTACGCGTTTTCCAGGCAGCAAAAGGCTTCCATGCAGCCGCGATCTCTTCGCCTGTGATCAGCAGAACGGTTGCCTTCCCAGTCGCTGTGAATTCAGGGATAACGAACGAATTCCCCGCTCCGACCGAGCCAGTTAGAAGCACAATCAGACCGGCCACGGTTACCGGCTTCGCCAATCTTGCATGCCAAATCATCATGTTGTATAGCCCCATCGGAAACAGAGTGAGTCGATCTAATCGTGCGTTGATCTCTCGTGAAGCATGGTCCACCACCGTTCTCGGTGTGCCTCGAAAACCCGCGAGCCGTGCTACGGAGTCTCCTTTGCTTCACGCAGAAAATCCTCTTCGTTCAGCTTCAACCTAAGTGGCACAGGCTCCTTCCAGCCCTTCTTATATGCGAACCCCGCAATGGCCCATATTTCGCCGGCGCGACGTTCCAAGACGAACGGGTAGCTCAACTGGCCGCCCTTCTGTCGTGCAATGACAACTTGTCGCGTCCAACTCTTTCCATCATCCTCGGAGAAAGCGATGAGCATTTCTTGGCGTCCCACCTTGCCGTTCGAGACAAGAGCAAGCCGTCCGCTTCGCAACCGAAGCAGGTATCCTGGCGAGCTACTTGACTCGATCTGAGTCGGCCGGATGGTGCGCCACGAGAGACCGCCGTCATCGGAAAGAGCTTCCCAGAAACGGCCCCAGTGGGTGCGAATCAGCATCAGCAGCCGGCCATCGTTTAGCTCCGCCACTGAAGGTTCCATCGCACCGGAGTGGTGTCCGTGGCCGCCCAGGTCAATCAAGTTGCTTCGCTTCCATGTCTTTCCGTCGTCGTCAGAGGTGAGAGAACATGCGGCATAGCGGCCCGGGTCGAGAACAATGTGGGGCACCGCGGCAACCAGCCTGCCGCTGCTGTGCTGGATGAAGCCGAAGAAGTTGGGATTGTAGCCTTCCAGCAGTCGCTGCCGGTCAGTCCAGGTCTTCCCGCCGTCGAGGCTGCGGACCGCCCACACCTCCAGCCGACAGTCGTCCTTCGGCTGATTGATGTTGTTATCCCAACTGAAATTGTATGTCGTTGAATTGAGATAGACCGCGACCAGCACACCGTTTGTCGTCCGCACGAAGTAGACCGTAGCAGGCTCGTGACCGCCTCGCAGGCAGGCTACGCCTTCACAGATGGGTTGCGCGTCGGACCATGTCTTTCCATCATCTTTGCTCACGCGCGTTCCATGGCTGTCGACGGTCATCAGGCTGCCGTCGGCCAGTTCTAAGAATGGGCCGTTGCGGTCTATCGGCGCCGGCTGGCAGAGCGGATGGACCCAGCGCGAGTCATCTTCGGACGCGTTGCAGAGCACAGAACAGCCAAAACTGATCGTCGTCAAGGTCGCCAAGAACGCCTGCACCACCATAGCCTTCGTAAGGTTGTTTTCCTCGGCATCAACACGGTTACTTGTCACGATGCGGTCCTCCGTTTTTTGGGTGGTGCTTTCAGTTTTTCGCGCGTCCATCATAACAGGGTCGCATATGAAGCACTATGTGCGCGCAGATTATGCTCATGGACAACATAGTCACTCGGCAACGCCGGTGAGCGTTGACGGTTACTCTCTGAGGTGAAAGCCAGATGATTGTTGAATTCAGAACGACAGCTCCCCTGTTGGTTCTGCTGTGCCTGGCGTTCGACGGCGTTGGCTGGGCAGCAGATCATTACGTGATTCCCTACGACGTCGATCCGCCTATCGTTGTGGATGGCGACCTGGCCGACTGGGAGAACGTGCCCAATGCTCTCGATTTGAAGGACAAGACGCATG
>CAZUAH010000785.1:0-5607 GCA_964617665.1 uncultured Pirellulaceae bacterium | reverse complement strand
CCGTTCGATTTGGAGCAAATGCAGCGAGCGCTGCAGAGGGCGTTAGAGAGCAAACGGCGAGTGGAACCCGAAGGCCTTCGTGCCGGGCACGTAGAAGGCTTGGTCGGCAAGACGCCCGAGATGCAGGAGGTGTTTAAGCGCATCGCGCTGGCGGCGGCATCGGACGCGTGTGTACTTTTGTGTGGCGAAAGCGGTACCGGAAAGGAACTCGCTGCTCGCGCGATCCACCGATACAGCACGCGGTCGGAGAGGCCGTTTGTGGCCGTTAATGTGGCTTCCTTGAGCCCGTCGCTTGCCGAAAGCGAACTGTTTGGCCACGTGCGCGGGGCGTTCACCGGCGCAGACGACTCTCGCACTGGATTGCTCGTTCAAGCCGATGGCGGCACATTGTTCCTGGACGAAGTAGCTGACATCCCCCTAACCACGCAAGTCAAGCTGTTGCGGGCATTGGAACATGGCGAGGTCATGCCCGTGGGTTCTAACGAAACCGTCACGTCGGACTTTCGGGTTGTCTCGGCTACGCACCAGGATCTGTCGCAGAAAGTTCAGGACGGAACTTTCCGGCACGATCTCTACTTCCGTTTGTGCACGCTTCAAATCGACATTCCACCGTTGCGCGAGCGCCGTGACGACATCGGAGAATTGGCCGAGCATTTCCTATTGGGTTTGGCAACCGATGCTCAGGCGTCAAATTCCAGTCTGTCATCGGAGACGCTTGCAGAATTGACGAAACGGCCATGGTACGGAAACGTGCGTGAATTGCGAAACGCGATCGAACACGCCGTTATCGTAAGCCGCGGCGGCATGATCACATCCGACCACATTCCAGCTCCAGCCGCTTCAAACCTGGTTCCAACGCTTGGTCAAGCGACGAGCAACGAAGAAGAAATCGCTTCGCTTATCGCGCAGTGGGCCGAAGCCCAATTCGCCAACTCGCCAGATGCCGACGAACTGTACGACCAATTGTTGCGAATCGTCGAACCTCCGTTGCTGAGAATCGCAATGGAGAAGAACCACGACCAATGCGCAGCAGCCGCACGCAGCCTCGGCATGCATCGCACCACATTGCGAAAGAAACTGGATCAGTACGAAATCGACCGGGACGAATAGACGTCAGCAAGAGTGTGTTTCGAAATGCCGTTCGCTGACCATCCGAGCCCGTCGTGCGAACCACCAATTCCAACCGGGCCGTCTCTTCCACCAATCCGTGCGACTTGTTCTATCTGGCACTCATTTGGCGATCTCGGCCAGTCCCTTCATGGAATTGATAGTGGATATGGTCTGAGCCAATTCCTTCAATCGAAATCTGTGGCGAAGAGCCTCCCGCGGAGAATGTGGCCCACGGTCACGACCGAATCGGTGCGAATCGACGGAAAGCCCACTGTCCCGTCGGGGCTCTCCGAGACGCTGCTCAACGTCAACCGAGCGTTCCCTCGCCAGTCAGTCGAAAGCTGGCCGACCGATACGCCATCCACCGAGACCTGGTATCCACCGCTGGGCATGGCCTCTTCCACTTCCACCTCGAACTTCGTTACCAGTTCGCCACCTTGAGAGTCGGCTTCTACTGTTGCCTTGGCTCCACCCCGCGCTGGGCCAGGACCGGCGAGCCACGCTTCGTATACGACTGCTCGCCGTTCACCGCCTCGACGACAAGTGTCATCGTCACGGATGTTCCGCGATTCGTTCGAGTTGTCGAGGTCATCACGAGCGTTAGTCATCATCATCGTCATCGTCCTCCGCCTCTTCGTCGCGTTCGTCTTCCTCGTCATCGAGTTCCTCGCTTGCGTCATCGGATGAATCATCACTCGAATCCGACGAGTCATCCGAACTGTCGTCGCCGGATGGACCATCATCACTCGGATCTGACGAATCGTCAGCGTTGTCGTCGTGCGATTCGTTGTTCGCCGTCATTGTGCCGGTCAGACCATTGCTGATTGAGATCACTGAACCTGTACCGATATCTGGAAAATCGGCGGGGATCGGCAGTTCATCGCCTTCCGGATGAGTAGCCAGTTTCAGACGTCCTTTGCCCCGCCCGTCCACAGAGATCTCGCCGACCGCGACTCCGTCGACCTGGACCTCGTACACGCCGGGCTGTGCCTGTTCGACCTCGACCTTGAATTCCTGCCTGGTCACGCCGTGTTCGGTCTCAATCTCGTACCCGGCTTCACCGTATGCAAAACTGTCACCATGCAGGTATGCGTTGGCTTCCATTTCCACCGATCCGGCAGTTTGGCCATCGGGCGGATGCGTTTCTTCGTAATCCGCCACCGACAAGATGCCGCTCGCTTGGTCCCCTATCGACACGACGGAGCCCGCGGTCACACCGGGGAAGTTGTCGGGAAACGGCACAGCCCCTACGTCGTCGGAGAAGTTGGCAAACTTCAGGAAAGCGCGGCCCGAGGAGGCCACCGTGATTTGGTCCACGACCACGCCGTCTACCAACACATCGTGGACCGAGCCGGGGGCCGCGCCCTCCAACTCGACCTCGAACGCCCGTTTGACTTGGCCGTGTTCGCGTTTGACTTCGTATTCAGCCTCGCCGCGAGTACCGTTCGGCCCGACGAGCACTGCATGGAGTTCGCTGAGGAATCCTGCTGAAAGCATGTCGGGATCCGTCAGGGCGCTCACAACCTTAAGGATGTCCATGGTCGAGATAACGCCGTCGTCGTTCACATCCAAATGCGGCACGCTATCTTCACCCTCTCCCGCCGAAAACTGGCTCAACTCTCTCGCGCCATTCGCGTTCAGGTCGTTTATGCCAATGAGAACGTCGAGTGCAGAGATGACGTCGTCGCCACTCACATCCAGAGGATCGACGGGATTGCGCGAGCCGTCGTGATGGCTGCGATGATATCGGTCATCTGACGTCTCAGCGGGGGACTGATCGAGCAATTCACTGTCGTCGAGCGCATCGTCGGACAGCAGGCCGCCTTCCAGATCGGCCGCCAACAAACGGCGGGTCTCCAATTGCTCGAACCGTAGAAATCTTGCACGTTTCTTGCTTCGTAGGCGATCTTGCCGCTTCCGTTTATTCCTGTCACTCACGATTCCACCTCACAATCGAGAAATGTTATGAGAAGATACACTGGGACGAGATAATGCCGACACTGCGAAAAAAGGGAGGACTTGCGTGGGAGGGTGGGCACGGCCAGTCAACAGTCGCACGAAGTAACGCCGTGCCGACCGACGGGGCCAAAAGAAGACCACGCGCCACCAGAGCGACAACGACTGAATCGCTGGCAATGGGCGCGCAGAATTAGAGCGTGAAGACCTGGAGGACAGCGCGTTGTGAGCTGGCAGAATGCGAAGGAGGACGTGTGTCAAGTCGCTCGACAGGGCCTGTTGGGAGCGTTATTCCTGACCCCGTCACTGCCATATCCGAGATGGCTACGAGAAGCGTCCGTTCATCAATCCTCTTCTCATCGTGCTTCTCTTCAGCCAAAGCCGAATCGTGAGGCTTGTGGGTGCAGTCGTGTTGATTTGCGGAAATCTTCAAGTCGTTCGATGCTGGAAAGTCCCAGTTGTTACCGACCAGTCCCAGCATGCGGAACCAGTAATTGTGCTCGAAGCATCCGCACGGGCATGCCCCATTGAGATGCACCCATCCGACCAACAGAAACACTGCAAGTCCGCGCTGCAGTCGTTTTGTGTGCCTGAACGATTTCATGATTGCTTATGCGTTAATGGTGACCACGTTTAACCGCAAACGCCCATCCAGCAATAACACAAGAAATATCGTCTCCCAGACAATTTTCCACAAAAGACTTTGGCATCTTGAAACCCCATTACGTCTTGGGCGTTTCCCGTTCGGCTCTCTGGCCTTCAAACGGCTCGACGTGTACCAGCACGTCGACAACATTCGGACCTTGCTCCAAGAGGCGATGCTTGACGGCTGAAGCGATGTCGTGGCCTTCGCGCACGGTGAGTCTTGGATCGACCAGGACATGCAGGTCGGCTTGATACCCCGGACCGATAGTTCGCGTCCGCAACGCGTGAACCGATTGCACGCCTTCGACCGCTCGAACGATGGACAGAATTTCCTTCCGCTCTTTTTCAGCCGCACCGGCGTCCACCAACTGTCTGAAGGCCGGTACAGCAATCTCCCAGGCCGCGTAAAGAATAAGAACTGAGACGATGACAGTCGCGATGTGGTCCAGGAACCACCAGTCCGGTGCAATATGAGTGCCTATAACGGCGATTGCCACGGGTACCGAACTCAAGGCGTCGGACCGATGGTGCCAAGCATTCGCAATCAGGGCCGTGGACCTCACACGTCGGCCCACAATCACGTTCCAGCGATAGAGCAGTTCTTTGCCGACGATGGACAGGCAGGCCGCGGCCAATGCGCTCCAACCGGGCGACGCGGGCTGCTCGATACTAAGTTCGAGGCGGAGTGTGGCCACTGCACGGTACGCCAGCCCACACCCGACGGCCCCCAACGCGACGCCGATAAACATTGTAATCAACGTCTCGATGCGTCCATGGCCATGGGGATGATCCTCGTCAGGCGGTGCCGACCAAAAGGCGGCGCCGAAGTACACGGTAACGTCGGTCAAGGAATCCGAGAGACTGTGCACTGCATCGGCGATCAAAGACTGACTAGCCCCTGTGACTCCGACGACGAACTTCATGACCGACAGCGCAAGATTGACTACCAAGCCCCAAAGCGTAACTCGCCGGATCGCGGCAAGCTGGCCGTCATGCGCGCCGTTTGGATTCTCGGTTGGCTGTAGTTGCTGACTTGCGTTGTTCATGAGCGTGTGGATTGGTCTCTCGTATACCTAACTAAGCAGCGTAACCTCCGGTTGGTGGAGTAGCCTAGCCCCCATTGCTTGGCAATGGCCACCGCAGTAATTTCCGCGGATATTTGGCAGTTTGGCGCCTGAAGTGTTGCCGATCGCGAAAAGAACGCTCATGATAGTCAGCCTGTATCAAAGTGCGCGAGCCAAGACGGCCTGGGTTATAGGCCCGTGTAGCTCGCATGCAGAGTACGTCAAGGCAGACGAAACCACAAGATCGGTCGACCACTACACCATACCAGTTAAACGTGAGACAACGTTGGGAGTGAAACGCTGATGCTTTTCAAGAGCAGACTAATCACACTTTTCGCGATCGTTTCTTTTGTGAGCTTACTGACACCGTCATCGGCCGACGAGTGGCCGCAATGGCGGGGCCCGAATCGGGACGGCGTGTGGGCCGAGACGGGCGTAATTGACGGTTTCAGCTCTCCGCAAATCAATCGAAAATGGACTGTGCCGATCTCCAGTGGATACTGCGGCCCAACGGTGGCCGACGGACGCGTCTATGTGACTGACCGAGTTATCGAGCCAGAAAAAATCGAACGTGTCCACTGCTTCGATTGGCAGACGGGCGACAAGATCTGGTCGTTCAGCTACGACTGCGAGTACAAGGGCTTCAGCTATACGGCAGGGCCCCGCGCCTCGGTGCTGATCGAAGACGATCGGGCCTACAGTCTCGGCGCGGCAGGTCACTTGTTCTGTTTCGACGCTGCCGAGGGAGAGGTTCTGTGGTCGAAGGACTTGGATCGTGACTACAAGATACGCATGCCGCTTTGGGGCATTGCCGCGTCGCCGGTGGTCGAGG
>CAZUAH010000784.1:0-5608 GCA_964617665.1 uncultured Pirellulaceae bacterium | reverse complement strand
CGTCTGCTATGCAGAGGATCTTGTCCAGTCGCTTCGTGTTCCCGGCCGTTGTGATGTCCGCATATACAGCATTTCTCATGAACTGAAGCACGAGGGGGCCGAGGGTGTGACATTCTGCCGGAAGAGCGTCTTCTCCTAGAGGGACCGGGCGCACGGCATCCACCCCTACATAGGGAGAAAGTTGCTCGTAGAGAAGAAACCGACAGTGCGAGCAATACCGCCTCCGATCACAGAAGATCTCACGTGCAAATGGCATGAAACCCTTTGTATCCGTTCTGAGTACTGCAATGAGAGCCTGATGGCGCATGTTGTCGTCCGTTGTTGCTTCACAGGTTTTTCTTAGGTATGGCAGGGCATTTCCGCAGCGTAAGTCTCCGAGAACAGAGATAGCACTTGCGCGAAGCAAATAGCTCATCCTGTCTTCCTTTATCGAAACGTCCCTGAGTTCCGGGGAAAGAAACGTGACCAGGACGTTTTCGATGCTCTGCATGGAGTATTCGGAATTCTGTGCACAGGCGCGAAGTTGGTCAGCTTTGCTGGGATCACCAACGTGAGCGCCCTGCAGTAGAATACCCCGAACATCGTCCGTCAGGCTCTTCTGTTCAGCGAAAGCCGGATGTGCATGCCAGTTCATCAGGCCAACAGCCAAGAAGATCAAGATTGCTTCTCTTGCACATTTCCACAGAGTTCTCATTCTCTCCCTCCGTCGAACGACCGAGCTAACCCGGCGGGAATGGCGCGAGTGACGTTGATTTGAGCCTGACGCCGGTCGCGATTCCCGCTCGGGTTCAGCGTCTGATTATCCGGCGTCTTGGTCTTCGTCGGCATATTCCTCTGGCAAGGCAATCCGAAAGAAAAAGTAGAACTTGCCATCCACCTCGACGATCGGAAAGGTGGTGGAACTTCCACCCGAATCATCATTATACCGAGCGGTTACCTCAGCTTTTGCTACCGGCATCAGATTCGGATACCTCTCTTTGTCATTCTCGTCCAGAGGAACAATAGTAAGTTCCTTAATGTGGCATTCTCTCGCTCGCCGCACACCAAGTCTTACCATGAATCTGTCCTTGATTTCCTGTGAGTCAACGTTCTCAAAGTAAACCATCTGTTCCATTGCGGTGATGTCGCCCACACCAAACGCAATCTTATATGCTTCAGCAAGTTGCTCCTTCGAACTAGCCGGCAACAGGACGCGAGCTTCTTCTGAAACGACCTTGCGTTTTTCCGCCTGATCGGCATTGCTCTTCGCGTGGACCTCAGCTCGGATTTTTTCGAGCTTGTGTTGAAAGGCACCTCCACCGCCGGAGTTGCCGGTAGGTTGGCCGCAGCCACAGGCAGATACTAGAGTTGACATGAGGAACAAGAATGTGAATCGCATCATCCTGCTCTTGGGAATTCCAAGGTCGAAAAAGGAGCGTTTTCAAAATCGACTTAGTCGGATAACGACCGTGCTGACCAGGTCGCCGCCACTCAGTTCATCACTTGATTCCGCCCGAATCGGCGGCTCCGGTCCAGCTTTGGGTCATCCGGAATCTGCATTAGGGAGCCGTCCGTGGCCCAAACAGTCCGTCTGAGCCAATTAGCATATCAACAACAGCATCGTCTGACCAATCCACGGAATCAATGAGCCTCTCGTCATCTCCGGACGCTGCTCCGGCGTGAATCGCATCGCGGATGTGTTGGGCAAACTGACTATTGCATTGCGCGACGGCGTATTCATTGCCCTCCGCTCTTGCGACATCCCAGAACATTGCGTCCATCGCAGCCTTCAACACTGCGAGCACGCTCGCGGCAGGATGAATGTCGCCGGTCGGCAATTCCAGGTCATTTGGGCCATATTGGACATCGTCGTAAACAGACTGAACGGCATTGGTCGCGTTGGCAAGCTTCCGGTGAACGCTGGCGTCCGGATTGGCGTACGAAACGATCTCGGATGCGACTCGTAAGCCATCCGTGAGCTTCTGCAGCTTGGCGCGTTGTCTCTTGAGTCGGGTCTGCGGCGTCGCGTTGTTCACCGAACGGTGAGCGGCGCGAATCGTGAGTGAAAGCAATTTGCGCCAGTCTTCCATCATCGACATGGATCATTTCAATCGGACAACGCCCCGGATCAGCGGGGACCGAAAGCCAAGCATCCACTCACAAGAATTGACCACCGGGCCTCCGTTGGATCCGTTGGCTATCCATCGTGCATGTACTGCCTAAGCGAACCTCGCCCCCGACGTCTATTTGCGTTTCATCATGGCGTAACCAACCATGCTCGTCTTCGTGTATGGGAATCCGGATGGCCGATCATCGCCAATCTTCCCTTGTAGATGTTCGATTTTCTTGCCGACCCACCGAATGATCCCTAGGTGAGCTTTACCTTCGTCGTCACCGGATTCGATGTGTTCGTCCATATGAGAGTATCCAGATGCTGGCGATATCACCAGGCATCCGGTTTCGATCACTCGGTCACCCATGTATTTCGTGAATCGGTCACCCTCGACGACAAGTCTCGGTTTCATTAACCAAGGAATGAAAAACGGAGCTTTGCCGCCATTCTGGCCTACGCTTACGATCTTCCATTCGCCTTGCAGGTCGTTCAGGGTCGGTGTTGCGGTCATGTGTAACTGCCTTGTGTTTATTTGTCTGGGCCGGGCAAGATTCGAGTCGGATAGAAAACGACAAAGGCAACCCGGCGGCGGACCATCACGGACCACGCCGCAACCGCGCGGGTTCACCGGTCAATCACCCAGCGTCTCAAGCACTTCGAGGATGGTCCCAAAATCAACGTATTTGTCGTCCATCAGAAAGACACCGTCAACACCATCGATGCTGACAATGTCCGTTGCGGTGTCAGCGGAAATCACGCCAGCGACGATGAAACGAGGATTACCCGATGCCCCGACTGACGCAAGATGATCGCGAATAGATTGCGCCGTCGCTGTAGCGATTTCCGGCTCGGTAGCATCAGGATGAACGAACGCAATCACGACGCGCGAACAATCGATAGACTCAAGGCCGCTGAGGCGAGCGGTGATGTGTTCTTTCGTTGTGTCAGTGATGCAAATGATCGCTCGGCAATCAGCGTTGAGTGCGGCCTGAAGTTTGTTTGAGATCGATTCTTCCGTGTCGTTCAGTCGTGGATCACCAACGAGCAGCCAATTGTTTTGTGGGTCATTGAGGCTGGCAAGATTCGGTGAGCCTCTGTCATCGATGGGAACGTCAGTAACGCCCGCGGAGACAATTGCAGCATCTTCGCCCGTAACATCCGTGTTCTCGGTCACAGCGGCTATGTGATCGTGTGGAGCAAGGAGAATCGCTTCGGCGTTCCATTCGTCATCGACTTGCATTTCAATTCCGTAGGCTTGGCAATGGAGTTGGTAGTCGATGTCGTCTTCGTCGGAATGGAGAATCGCGACAACGAGCTGTGGACGTGATGACATATTGACGATTCCCTTGCTGCGCAGCCAGTGATTTTTCGGAACGGCCTATCACCGGCGCCGTACCTCGCGATTGCGAGTATTTCCGCCAGAACTCCGGGCGATTAAGCTGCAACCACCGTTATCCGTGGTTTCGAGATCTACTCAATGGTTCACTGGATCGGCCTGACCGCTCTTCTTCAGCTTTGAGAATTGCTTGCCGGCGTCGGCTTCGCCCGCCTTCAATGCAGCGATTGTGTCCGTGTCGGCGATGGAATCGAGTTCGGACATCAAGTCGTCCATTCCATCGATCTCCATGCAGTCGCAACCATCACGTTTTGCGTGAAGGCGCGCCATCCGTGCGTAGGTATAGGCACGGCAATCTGCGATCGTCTTCTCTGACGCTGGATCATCAAATGCTTCGGCCGGAAAATGCGTGAACATTGCGTAGATCCGAAGAAGTGGACCGAGTGCAGGATCGTTCCAAAAATCGTCCCGATAATCATCAGCCGCACGCAACTGCGAATCCATCGCAGCTGCACGTCGGTCCGCTTCTTTGCAGTCAAATGGTGCTGCCATGTAGGTCCTTCCTGTGACGGACAAAACGTATGGCATAACCGGGCCGCCGCGGTATATGCTCCACTTGAAAACGCGCCGGCGACGGCTCCGCGTTCATGCCATTGTTATCCCCTGTGCTCGTCTACGCCTCGCCGGCGTATCCCAAGTTCAACACCTTCTTGCCATCAGTGAGAACACTCACTCCATGTTCATCTTCAAATTCCGCTCCCATATCGATTAGTGTTCGCACAACACCATCGACATCTGGCATCGACGGGTAAATTTCTATACTCGGTTCATACAGAAGCGCAAAAAGATCTTCGGGTTGCCATATGCGATCCTGCTTCAATCGTTTCTCGAGCACTTCACGGCAGCTCAGGGCAACTGTGACAGGATCGCGACTCCACCACATGCCGTACCCGTCATCTGGCCCTGGTAGATCGTCGTACCCCTGTTGATGCAGGTCACGGAAAAAAGCATCGCAGATATTCTTGACCAACTTCTTCTGCGATGCTTTCATCGTCGCCAGCATCTTCAGGGCCACCTTCGGAGGCGGCTCATCGCAGTAGATTGCTACCGGCACTTTTCGAGACCGTCGAACCTTACCGTTAGCGGAGTATTTGAACGCGGCAAACGCGGGGAGTTCTAGCTCGGTCTCCCAACGCAACTCGTCGATATACTCTCGCTGCTTGAATGTGCCCAATGTCTTGTGTGTGAATGTATCCATCGAAGTGTCGTCGAATTTGATGCGGATAATGTTTGGACGGAACAGCCTATCCCGGTCGACTCGACCGATGATATGCCGACCACGCCGGTCGGCATATCGTTTTCCCAACGCCTCTCATTCTCCCCCATAACCGCCGCCTGTCAATGAATTTAGGGAGAATGTCCCCCGCAACTGTTACGATGATAGCCAGACCAGGATCGGTCTGCCTATCGTGGTTGGCGTTGCCATGTTAGGCGGACCGACGGCGGCTTGTCCTTACCGTCAAGTGCGCGACGGCGATGGGCGGAGTTCATTAGTGCTGGCCGTGCCCAAGCTAGCGTGGCGAGGTTGAATGTTGTAGCGATGTTACATTCAGAGAATAATCTTCTTTGCCAGTCCACACGTAGGGCGAGTGTGGGCTGGCATTGAGGCGGGGCTCGTGAACGTGGGTCGGCAGGGACTCGAAAAACCGACGTTGCTGTTCTTCACGGAGGTACCTCGCATGATGTCGTTTAACGCGGATACGCACACGTGGGCTCAGGAACAATTCGCGCATTGTCATTTGGGAGACAAGCGACGCACGAGACGATTGGTGCGACTGGCCGCACAGGTTGTTACGCCCCAGCCCAAACGCGCTTGGGGCGCGCGCCGATGCAACTTTTCACGGTGCGGTTGCGCGCATTGAGGAAATCGACCGAATGCAGTTAGCGACTTGCGGTTTGTGCGTTCGGTCGCACCCACCAGTGCTACCTGCGCCGGCAGCTTTGCACGCTCAGGGCTAACCGTCTGCGTGCAGAATTGGCATCCTTCTAACTGACTCAGGACAAAACGTCCTGAGTCACCAACGTAGTCCGCCACGGTAGCCGACAAACGCAGGAAACTCACTATTCGTTGCTTGCATCGGTCTTCCTGCCCGATGCAGAAAACGGCAATCCGGGATGCG
>CAZUAH010000783.1:0-5615 GCA_964617665.1 uncultured Pirellulaceae bacterium | reverse complement strand
GGCGGCATGGGGCAGAGCGACCCGGGACCACCGACCGTATCCCAACTTTGCGGATTGATGTTGCCGGTGATGTCTCTGAGCAAGTCGTCGAACGCAACTTGACGCAGCAGCTTATAGACGCGCGTGTCGCAATTGGATTCAGCCGTCTGCTTCGTGGTGATCAGCAGCGCTTCGTGCCGAACGATCCACGTGAGATCCAACGGGTCAAGGATCGCGTCAAGGTTTGTCGCCAAATCGCCGTGACGCCGTCTAATGGTGATTGGAATGTCGGCGCCGATTCCTACGTCATCCAGTGAGCGACGGTCCAAACCGATCAGAATACCATGCATGTCCTTCAGAAACTCCACTACTTGGCATAGCGGAGTTTCAACAAATTCCACTCGGCTCGGCTGCATCAGCGCGGCCTCAATCGCCGCTTCGACTCCACCCGGGGTGGACTTCTTCCCGCCGGACGCTCTCTTGTCGGGCGACTTCAGGTACTGTTGATCGGCGTCGCTCAACCGCTTGAGCGGAACGGCGACGATCGTTCCATCTGTCTTCTTCAAGCGAACCGTTGCTCCAGCGACTTCGACCAGTTCGGCTTCCACCGTGAAGACTCCCGTGCTGTCGGACCATTCACGGGCATGCAAGCTAAGAACCATCGAAGAACTCAACAACAGCAACATCAAAACCAGCTTCGATCTCATACAACACGCTCCTTACCGACCGGCGGCGATATCTTGGCGATTGCCCACAGCGGAATACTGACCAACACATGATCCAATTTAGCACGTCCGGACGCATTTGACACCTGTTTCAAGCAGGCGACGTCCGTGTTGCGGAATCCCGTTGCGTGGCTTATCCTGCACATCGGGCACTTGATAGAAAGGCTACATCATGCGAATTGCGCTTCCCATACTTCTCCTGGTCATGCTACCGATCAGTTCCACCGCACAAGAACGGCAGGTGACGCCGCCGGCAATGGTGTTGAAGATGCCGGGCAAGAGCTACCAGGGCGAACTTCTGGAGCTCACGGCAGAAGAAACGGCCTTGGCCAAAGCGCTTCGCCATGATGTGCTGCGGCTTGCCAAAGAAATTGGCGAACGAAACGTGCATGAATATGCGAATCTGGTCAAGGCAGCGCAATACATCGAACAGTCGTTCTCCAATTGCGGTTACACCGTCAAGAAGCACGGATACCAGGTTCGCGGTCGCGAATGTTGGAATGTGGTTGCAGAACGAAAAGGACAGACTCGCCCTGATGAGATTGTTGTTGTCGGTGCTCATTATGACTCGGTCGTCGGTTCGCCGGGCGCAAACGACAATATCTCTGGCGTCGCTGGTGTCTTGGCGTTGGCCAAATCTTTCTCGCGAAAACCAACCGCTCGCACGTTGCGTTTTGTCGGGTTCACGAACGAGGAGCCGCCGTATTTCCACACCGACCTGATGGGATCACGCGTTTACGCCCGTCACTGCAAGAAGGCCGGCGACAACATCGTCGGCATGCTGTGCCTGGAAACGATCGGCTACTTTAGCGACGAGAAAGACAGCCAGCATTACCCCCCGCCCCTCAACCTGTTCTATCCGTCCAAAGGTAACTTCATCGGCTTTGTGGCCAATGTGGACTCGGCCCCCTTGGTCAAAAACGCGGTCGAGTCTTTCCGTCGGCACGCCAAGTTTCCTTCGGAAGGCTGTGCCTTGCCCGGACATGTCACCGGTGTCGGCTGGTCGGATCACTGGTCGTTCTGGCAGGAAGGTTATCAGGCACTGATGGTCACAGACACGGCTCCTTTTCGATACCCGTACTATCACAAGAAGGAAGACACGCCGGACAAATTGGATTACGAACGCATGGCACGTGTCGTGGCGGGGATGCAACACGTGATCGAGGAATTCGCCGCGGCGTCATGGGCTGAGGCTGACAAGAAGAGGAGCCAATAAGACGTCAGCCCCAGTTGTGGAAGGGTCTCCCGACCCTGCCACTCGGCGTGACTCGGTCGGGAGACCGGGTCACAACATGGAACGGGATGCCGTAAGGCCTGCCGACGCCATCTCCAAGCAAAGCCCTACGTGATCCGCAGACCTTGCGGCAGTGCTTCTCCGAAGACTCGCCCTTGCTCTTCGCTGTCCAGTGTTCCACCTTCTGTGACAAGCTCGATGAAATGCTCGGGAGCGTCGTTACCCTGCATCCAATCGACCACCTCGCGGCGCTGTTTGTCATCCAGGTCCCGGTAACGGTCTCCGGTGCGGCGGGCCATCTGCATGACGGCCAGCTTGTCCACGTCAGTTGGTTCGCGGACCCTCATCAGTTTATCCAGCCAACGGCCAACAACGTCTGCGGGGGCTACGGTGTTCAGTGGT
Organism: uncultured Pirellulaceae bacterium; assembly: GCA_964617665.1. GTDB lineage: Bacteria > Planctomycetota > Planctomycetia > Pirellulales > Pirellulaceae > JADHUC01. The sequence continues at coordinate 3,275 of CAZUAH010000783.1, read as the reverse complement.
CCGTAGACCGGTGTGCGCGAACCGATGCGACCGAGTGACCAGATCAAGGCCTGACGCGCCGGCTTCATCGACTTCTTCGACATGAACTCGACCATCGCGTTGCCCAAGTCGTCTTTCACTCTCACGGACAGCAACTCCAGCGATCCCAGCAGCCGCCACATTTCGACGGACTGCTGCGGAGTGACGCCCAAATCGCCGCTTCCTTTTCCCGTAGTGAAACGGCGATGCAAAGCGCGGACGGACGACAGAAATGGTTCGGCGATCGCTCGATGATGTCCGGCCGATAATCCGCCTGCGATCCTCCGCCAGAGAATCCAAGACTCCGTACGGCAATTGGGCGAGTTGTGCGCCAGCCTGCCGTAGACAATCCGCCACGTCTCTGCCACTCGCCAATCGTCCACACCCAATCCATAGCCAGGCCGCAGTGCGAAACCCAACAGATTCAACCAACGAGCTTCGTGCATGGGACTCTTGCGGCGACCCGATTCCAGGTCCATCAAGGCTTCCCAAATTCGACGCAACAGCGACATGGGCCAATCCAAACGGTCCGCTCCCAAAGCGGAGACGAGTTGCTTGACAAGGGGACTCGGATCGGACTTCGCCTCAGCATCGAACGTGTTCTCCAACAAACTCTGACATGCCCGCCAAGACACCTCTTCGACGATACCCTCCGCCTCGCCGACGGTCTCGCTTGCCTCGATATCAGTCTGCGTGGCCGAACGGACATCGAACTGCAGTCGCCAGTTTCGTTGCGAACCCATTTCGCTGCACCACAGATCCAGCGTGCCAATTTCGGTCAAACGCGCGTGCACGTTGACCGAAATCGAACCCGCCTGCTTCTTGCCGCGCGTTTTCAGAACAGTGCGAATCGGTGGCAACGGCGTCATCTGTTCGCGGTCGACGGGCAACAACTCACCGGATTGATCCGCCAACCGCGTGCTGGAGACATACAACGGGAACTCTACCGGCTGATGAACCAATAACTCGAAACGCCGTTCGGTCAAATGAATCTCTTGCCCCGGTTCGGCGCTGCCCGGCACCAAGCAAACCGCCATGGGCACCTCGCCCTCGACGCCCATGTAATAGGTTCGAGCCAACCCAGCCGCGATCCGCACCCCCCTGCCCCGCCGTACGTTGCCGTAATAGGCCGCTCCGCGAGACACAGCCAGATCCAGTCGTTCATTGTCCAACACTAACGGGGACCAATCCGCGTCCTCCCCGCGAAACCAAGACTGCAAGACGGCCAGCAAACGTTGCTGGATCAAGGGCGAAGCAAACACACCTCCGTTGAACAGAACAATGTCAGGGCGTGCCGGATCGCGCCCCCCTGCCCTGCCCCGCTGTGCCTCCACATCGTCCTCGATCTCTTCGCCAGCGTGGCGATGCGTTGTGAGGAACGCGGCCAGGTATCGTGTGATCGCCGGATCGGGTGCGTACGGCAAACCGAATTCTTGGAAGCCCGATTGCTGTTTCTGTGGCTTGTCGTTCAGGCCAGGACCAGGAAAGAAACCGTCCAGCAGCATTTGCCGAGCTTCCTCGCGATCCACCTCGACTCGCACACCACCGCCGATCAGCTTTGAACCCGCGCCGGGCAGATTGAAGCTGATCGTCTCCGTACCACCTTCGGCTAACACATCCTCTTTCGCACGTCGACATGTGCGAACGAGCACATGCCACTGATGTGGTTGGAGGTTGCCGCCAAGCTTCTGCTCTAAGTGTTTGGCCAAAGCCAGGTCCAGATTATCGCCCCCCAGAATAAGGTGGTCGCCAACCGCGACTCTATGAAACTGCACCTTGTCGTCTTCGCCGCGACGCACGCGAATTAACGTGAAGTCGGATGTGCCGCCACCGATGTCGCATACCAGGATCTTCTGTCCAGGCTCAACTCGCTGGTGCCAGTCATCCGAATGTGCGTCGATCCATGCATAAAACGCTGCCTGCGGCTCTTCGATCAAAACAACGCGCGGCAAACCAGCAGCGGCTGCGGCCTGAACCGTAAGCTCTCGGGCCACCTCGTCAAACGAAGCGGGAAGCGTGAGCACCACGTCTTGCTCGGCCAGCGGTTCGTTTTTGAACTTCGCATTCCAGGCGTCGTGGATGTGGCGCAAGTAGCAGGCACTGGCTTCCACCGGCGATAGCCGTTCGACGTCTTCCGCGCCCTGCCAAGGGAGGACCTCCACAGTTCGATCCACGCCTGAATGGCACAGCCACGACTTGGCCGAGGCGATCAGCCGACCCGGTGCACGCCCCCCTTGCTCCTGCGCAAACACGCCCACGGCATAGCCCGTGGCTTTCTGAGTCCAAGGCAGACGCAAAGCATCCGGAGACATCTCGCCGGCTGCCGGCTGGTAATGAAACGACGGAAATGTCTCGCGGGCTTCGACTTGCCCAGCGTCGACCAACTGGGGAACGGGAAAGGTGCGCACCTGCCATGGTTCTCGGCTGGTATCGACATAGCTGACGGCCGAATTGGTCGTACCCAAGTCGATTCCGACGATGTAACGGCTCGGAGCTTCCGGTTCGTCTAAGAGCGGGTCGCGAGTGGTCATCAGCGGTTGCTTAGTCCTCCTCGCGCACGTTGAACTCTAGCTTCCATCTTTTGTCGCTCTTGGTACTAACGCACCACAGCTCGAACATGCCCAACTCGGTCACGCGCGACTGGAACTTGACCGGCACGTAGGGCTCGTCGATGGCCTCGTCCCGGTCCAACGTGGCTTCCAGCGAATCGGTCTCAGCCAATTCATCTTCGCTCCACGATGTCAACACTTCGCCTACTTTGTCCTGCTTGCGGATCGGCGAACTGAAAAAGCGGAACTGAGCCGGTTCGCCTACGACCAGACCGATCTCTTGCGTCGGCACGTCGGCTTCGTCGCCTTCCTCCATGCCCAACGGTGCCACGCACGACAGCCGCAACGGTCGGGGTGCACCGGGAATGGCCAAGCCAGCCGTCTCGATGCCTACGTAATAGGCTCGTGCAGTTCCGCCTCGGATACGAACGCCGCCTCGTTCCTTCGCCCAGCCGTAATACGCCGCGCCTCGCGCGACCGAATTGTCCAGATCACGGTCCTCTTCGAGCCAACGTGGCCCTTCGCCTCCGGTCCAGTCGGCCAGCGTCTTGGTCAATCGGTTCGACAGAGCTTCCGCCTTAAACGCGCCGCCGTTCAATAGCACGTGTGTGGGCAAAACCGGACTCCCCTGCCCTTCCCCGTGATCCTGCAGGAAAGCCGCCAAGTGTCGTGTGATCGCCGTATCTTGTTCGAACGGCAGTCCGATTT
>CAZUAH010000782.1:0-5637 GCA_964617665.1 uncultured Pirellulaceae bacterium | reverse complement strand
GAATTCGAGGCACCAGAAGTTGAACGGATAACAGACTACGATGTCTATATAGATGGCGAACATTTTGGCAGTATTAGGGTCTGGCCGGTTCTCACGGATCCTCCAGATCCGAATATTGACTTTCGTCCCACTCAGGACGTCGCGTCTCCTGACGACCCCGGACTACTAGACATTCAGAAGAATCGCCAGGTTGCCTTGCTAGGTTCCAACCTGCCTCAGCAAACACCGTCCGGAGTGTCTGCTTCGATCAACCAAAACGAACTGGTACGGCGTGCCAGAGCACAGCAACAACCCCAATCGTCGACGTCACCCAAGTCGCTCCAGCGATTCAAGTTGCCTACATCGTGCACGCTGCCCCTGATATCCAACCCTCGCGTCGAGCCGCCAGCGATCAGAGAGTATCATCCCAAACCACGACGCTTGGTGATCTTCCGCCGATGTGATATCGTATCGAGGGTCTTATCCTGCGTTTCGCGTTGAAATGGACGAAACATGAGTGATCAAAGTCAGCCCAACAAGAACATAAACGTCAACTTCAACGGACAGGTTAGCGGACAGGTTTCGTTCGGTGATCAAGTCAATATGACGCAGAATGTGACGAACGTGACGGGACAAGTCACTCAAGAAGAGATGGCCCAACTGACAGAAGTTTTCCAGAATCTGCGAACGCAGGTTGAGGACGTCGCAAAGACTGACAAAGAAAAAGAGGCGGCGATTGAACGCGTAGAAGAGCTGCGCGAGGCGATCACAACAGAAGAGCCCGACGTGTCCACGATGGAATACGTAAAGCGATGGTTTACTAAGAACCTCCCATCAGTCGCTGGTACAATCACGGGTGTACTGGTCCATCCAGTTGTTGGAAAACTTGTTAGCTCAGCAGGCGAAGCTATCTCGGACGAATTCAAGCGTCGCTTTGAAACCTAAATCTACGTTTCACGCTCGTGCTCTAGAGCACGTGAGGGATAGCTGTAGCGGGTTTCTCGCCCTTTGGACGCGTGATTTACGGCGCCGGAGACGCTACACGAAACTGCGACTCGCAGTAGCTGCATCAGTTGGCCGAAACGCTTGCCCCACGAGATCGAGTTGACACAGTTTGGCAGGCTGCAGTCGTGAGCGTCGGTGAAATCGACTGATGCGTGCAAGAGATCGTACTACTACGGTGCGATCGTCTGCTCGCGTGCGACGGTCCAGGCGTGGTTGCGCCAGGTGAGTGTGGTGGGGCCGAAGCCGTGAAAGATGCGCACCTGCCGGCTGCTGGTCAATGGTTGGTCGTCGAGGGATCGAAGGGTGAACAGCGCGCCATCGGGATAGCTCTGGCCGCCCCAGCGTCGGGCATAGAAGGCAGCGAAGCGCGGCGACTCTACCACCACGCCCCACGGCGGCAGCACCACGGCGCCGCCCAACTCGGTCTCGATCGTGGCGTCAGCGCGACCAAAGTTGGCCACCACCGTCATCGCGTCGGTGGCCGAGCCGTAAACGGCCCGGCGTACTGCGCGATCGGGCGTGAGGAATTCCAGCCGGGCGAGGCGCAGGTGCGCCGTAGCAGCATGGAGCGGGCCGAGCAACTCGTGGGTGTTCTTGATGAACACGTCGGTCGGGTGCAGACCCTCGGCCCAGCCGTCGCTGCGAACGAAAGCATCGCGAGCGGGTTCGGCGCTGCCGGCTACGGCAGACTCGAATCGAATCTCGGGCGTGAGAACGAGACGGCCGGCGAGGATGCGGTTCTGGCGGTCGTCGCCAGCCAATGGAGCGCGCGTGGTGGCATCGTCTAGTGAGAAGAGACCAATGTAGATGTTTATGGTCTCGTGACGCACCGACGATGGCACGGTGACGGTATGTGGACCTAACGTGATTGTCTGCCCGGTGCGCCAGTGCGACGTGGGCGGTACGGCGGCGTGGTCGTTCTGGAAGTAGATTTTGTTGTCCGTGCCGAAGTGCACAAAAACTCGCCAGTCGTCCTTCACATCGGCCTCGACGTCCCAGGCATAGCTGATCCGGAAGGTCCGCTTGTCGGTGGCCTTCACCTCGACGACGCGGGGCCCCACCATCACCTTGGCCTGTGGCGCGGCGGCCTGCTGCGTCCAGTAGAGATGATCGGGGATGGAGTGGTAGTAGAGCGGGCGGGCGCACAGAGCGTGGTGGGCCACGCATTCGGCGGCTTGGTCGGCGGCGTAGCCATACTTGCCGTAGGCGATCTGGCAGTCGTGGTACACCATTTCCCAGAAGGGGATGACCGTGGCGCCAAGGCTGGCCGGATCCAGATTGTGGTAGTAGCGGCCGCTCACGGCCACGAGGCCCTCGAAGAAGTCGCTGTAGGGCAGCGCCCATTCGCGGCCACACTCGCTGCCGAACAGGCCAAAGGTGTCGCGGGCGTAGTCGCTGAGCTTCTGCTTCCAGGCAATGTCACCATTGCGGTCAAGCGGGTGGGCGGGGTCGTCGCACTCGCGGGGCCCGACGGCGAAGGTGGTGTCGATGAAATAGCTCCAGGGCTTGAAGAGTTTGGAGATCTCGGGCAGGTTCTGGGGCCGCTTGGCCAGTTCCAGTTGCTTGGGCGCGCACACCATCCACGCGCGGCCGCCGAGCCAGCGTCCGCCTTTCTTGGGATTGCCTTTGGCATCCTTCTCGATGAAGCTCAGGTCGAAGCTCTTGGCGTCGGCGTACATGTCCTGCACGTTGTCGTGAAGGCAGCCCACGTAGCCGAGCTGCTGAATGCGTCGGATGGCGTCGGCCAGCGCGTTGTTGCCGCCGCACTCCGAGTTGGCCGGCAGGTTGTCAGGATGGCGGCAGTCATAGCCGCCCTCGGTCCAGCCGCCCATCATGAAGAGAGCGCGATCGAGGCCCACGTCCTTCTTCAGGTGCTCGGCGATCCGGGCGGCCTCGTCGAAAGTCCAACGGACCTTGACGGACTCCTCCTTCTTGCTGTCCTCGCTCATGCGGCGGGCGAGGCAAGTCCATAGCTTCACATTGGACGCGCCGATCAGGTTGGCCATGTGCGGATCGCGCGCGATCTTCTGCTGGAGAGTGATGGCCAGGCCCTTCTGGTCGGCGATCAGTCGGTAGCTGGTGGCGATGGTATTCCAGTCGCCTGTGCCCAATGGCGTGAGGCGAACGGCGCGGGCCGTGCGCCGTAGACGGAAAGTCGTGGTGAGACGCTGCCGCGCCGGGCCATTCTCCGGCTGCACGCTCGTCACTTCAGGGAACGTATAGGCATCGTCCCAGTCCGCGATCAGCGCCGAGCCGCTCTTGGCGAAGCCCAGCATGTTCATGTGGCAGCCTTCGTAGTCGCTCGTGCCGAAGGTGCGCGTGAACGACTTGCCGCTGTCCGCCGGGATGAGCAGCCCTTCGCGGCATGGGACGACGATGTAGCCCTTCTCGGTGTCGGTTACGGCGAGAGCATCGCCGAGGATGCTCAAGTCGCCGGCGTGCTTGCCACCGTAGCGAATCTCCAGCGACCGGCCATCGTTCACCAGTTGGAAGGCCACCCCGGCGCCGTTCTTCATGCACAGCACCACGGCTTTGCCGCCCTGTTCCACTTTGGCTTCGGCGATGTCGCCTACGAGACCTTGCGCGGCCCCCGCACTCGCCATGCCTGCAGTCGGCCAGCGCACGCCTGACCGCGCATCGATGAGTGCCCAGACTCCCGTGGTCTTGTCGACCTCGACAGTGAGCCAGCGGCTCTCCAGATGCACAGTGTCAGCATTCGTAGCGGCAGCCCCCAACAACACAAGCGTGACGACGTAGATACGGTTCATGAAAGCTCCCTCCAAACGGCGCATCGTCGCACACGTCCGACGATTCTACATCAATCATGAGTTAGTTTGTTGTTCTCGTGGCAAGAAAGTAGCGACCAACGGGAGCGGACCAACGTTCACCGAGCGGTAGCTCGTACTTGGTTGGCGGCCCTGCCGCCCTACGAGGGGGAAGTGGCGGTGCAAAGGCAGCGAGCAGGGGTAGCGCCGGTTCCTACCGGCCGATCGACTCTACTAGCGTAGCCTCGTTCTTCGCCCGCCTATTTGGCCGTGTAGCAGGCTACTTCTCCGTTCTGGAGAGTGATGTAGAGTCTGGCGTTGGCGGCGATCATGCCGTCGAAGACGGGGGCGGCGGGCAGCGGGTATTCGGCCAGGGTCTCGCCGGTTGTGCGGTCGATGGCCCAGAGTGCCGGTTTGCCGGTTTCCTCGGCTTTCAACTCTCTGAAGATGGCGATGGAATCCTTCCAGCCGGCGGCGAAGAGGATTTTGTTCGTGAGCACCATGGCCCGGATCTGCGCGGGCATCTTCTGCGACCACTCATGGCTGGCGTTGGAAGATAATGTAGGCTTGCCCCAACGATGGAAGTTCGGGCCGATATTGCTCATGTCAGGCGTGGTGACGCCCGCGGTGACGGGCTCGTTCGCTTGGCAGTAGAGGCGCACGCCAAACGGGAACATGCTCGGTTGGTAGCGCGAGTACTTCTGGTGGTGGTGCCCCGTGTGGTCGGCAGGCCATTTCCAAGGGCTGTACTTCTGCCACGAGTAGTAAGATTGCGCACCGAATGCGTGGTCCGCATCGAACACCAAAAGCTTGCCGAACGGGTTCTTGTAGGAAGTCTTGCCGCCGAGAGTCCAACTGACCCGATGCATCCATGAATCGCTCAGGAATCCATAGTTCGTGCACAGGGCCTTTCCGCCCTGCTCTGGTTTGAGATCCAAACTGAAGCGTTTCTGGCGTATGAAGATTCCGTTCCCGTCCGAGTGCAGCACATCGTTCAGGAGTCCGTCAGGCGTAGTGGTGCTGGACTTCGGCCTTCGCGACCGGGTTTTTCTTGTACTCTTGCCTTTAAGGGCCGGCTCCGATTCCGGCGGCGACAGGTTGGGGCGGGGAGATTTGGTGTGCACGGTGGTCTCGTGCCTTACGTTGCCAGTTAGCGCATCGATGCCGTAGACTCGGATCCCGCCGTCCACGAACGAGGAGCGCCCGGCCGCAAAATAGGCCGTGTCGTCCACCACCAGCACACTGCCGTGGACCGGCCAGGCGGAACTCAGGCGTCCCTCGTCCATCACCAAGCTGTCCACGGGTGCGGCGCGGAAACGCCAGACGAGTTCTCCTTCCGCCGTGGTGACAGCGTACACGTATCCGTCACGCGCCCCGAAAATCGCCAGACCTCGATGAATTGTCGGCGGACTGTCCACCGCGCCGCCCGCCGAGAATTCCCAGATCGTTTCGCCCGTCTTCGTGTCCACGCAGGTCACGCCCTCCCGATCGTAGCAGGGTACGAATAGCCTCGCGCCGACACTCACCGGGCTGCGCGGCCCCGTACCCAGCTTCTTGCGCCACACCTGTGCCAACTGGGCGGGGATGTCTGTCCGTACGGAGCCACTGCGGGCAATGTCATGCCGGTACGTCGGCCAGTCGGCAACGTTTGGAACGTGCACGCCGCTGGAGTCCCAGATGCGATCCACTTTCCCGGGCGCGCCGCCGGTGGCCGTACGATGGCCCTCCGAGGCCGTCGGGCCCGCGTTTTCGACGGCCTCGGAGGGCCATCGTACTGGAGGCATCGCGATGAATCGGGCATAGGCGCTCCCTTTGAACAGAGGGTCTTCGTCCTTCGGCAGATCGTCCGCATGACTGCGCGCCACGAACGACCAGAAGCCGTTGGCCT
>CAZUAH010000781.1:0-5643 GCA_964617665.1 uncultured Pirellulaceae bacterium | reverse complement strand
AAATCCGAGCCGCTACTTCATGGCCACGCGCTCGCAGAGTGCGCCGCCGGACTTGGGCTAGTTGCCGACACAGGAGATTTCCAGTCTGAGCAATTTGATTCATGGATGCTTGTTAACCATGGGTGGGTGGCTACACTGAGGGGTGATTTGGAAGGAAACGGCCACTCGAGACTGGGTCCGTTTGAATGGTCTCCGGAAGCCGGAGTCTCATCTTGAGAGCACCAACCACATACAATGGACAGTCTATTTGGCGTCAAGGTGGATGCGGCACACTTCGGCCTTTACCGCCGGCAGTGAATCGCCTGTTCGTGGGCTGTCCTTGTCCGAATGACAGTATCTCGCCCTGCAGTAGGCGTAATGGATAGACAGGACGCTGAGGATGACGACCACCGTTCATATCAAGCAACTCTGTGGACGTATTGACTTCGCGGTGATTACCATCCGAGAGGATGAGTTCGAAGCCGTGCTCAGGCGATTCTGTCCGCGAAGTCCAGTCATCGGCGGAAGGCAGTTCTACGAGTACTGCAACGCCCGCCGGTCGGACGGAAGGACAACATCCGTCGCAATCGTTCGGGCTTATGACCAGGGGCAGACGGTCGCACAATCCGTCGCGCGTGACATCATCGAGGACCTTGAGCCTAGGTGGTTGATTCTGTCCGGTATAGCTGGCGGTATACCGGACAGCGAGTTTTCACTGGGTGACGTCCTTCTCGCGAGCAGCCTGCATGATTTTTCAATTACTGCCGCGGTGGAGGACGAGCAACCTCAGTATCGTCCCTCGGGTGGACCAACGCATCCAGCGGTTGAGAGACTTCTTGCCGCCATTCCTGCATGGCGCGAGCGATTGGGGCCATGGAATCAAGAGCGCACACTCGGAATGGAGAAACCCAGTGTGACATTACCCGAGGACACTCGGGCTGGATGCTACTACGGAACAGACGAAACTCGGAAGGCAGTTCGTCGTTCGCTTGAAAGGCATTTCCCCCAAACTGGAATTCCTCGGCCGCCGCTGTACAAGACGGGAGCCGTCGCGACCTCCAACGTGTTACTGAAAGACACTTCCTTGCTTCGAGAGTGGCGAAGATGCGCTCGGCACATCACGCACATAGAAATGGAAGCGGGTGGTGTCTATGCCGCCGCTCGCCATGGTGCAGTCAACGAACTGCCGCTTCTCTGCGTGCGGGGGATCAGCGACGTTGTGGGATTCAAGCGAGATGCCGAGTGGACTCAGTTTGCGTGTGAGGTTGGTGCCTCCTTCTTACATGCAATGATGACAAGCCTGCCGCCAGAGATGTTTCATGGGCTACGGCCAATCAGTCGACCAGCGATACCGAGTCCTTCGTGCCGGCCGGCAGGTGCAATTCGATTCTTCAGGAACGTTCGCGATGCGATAGCGTCGGTTGCGACCGGGGGTTTCGGAAGGAGGGGCCCAAGAGCGCCGACGGTCGAATCGATTGTCGCTGCGTTCGAAGCTTCTTCTTTGCCACTTCTGAAGCGGATTGTGAGCCCCGAGGATCGCATCCCAAGATCAGAGCGAGATACGTTGGAGCAATTTACAATCGGTGGCGACGTCAAGGTCTTGTGCCTTCTCGGAAGTCCGGGGAGCGGGAAAACGGCGCTATTGGCGGAGATGGTTGGAGACGCCATCGATTCTGGGGCTGCTACGATCGGCATCAAAGCTGACTTATTGCCCATGGACACGCCCTTCGAGACGTGGGGCAGACGTGAAATTGGGCTCGATATATCTGCTCTTGATGCGATCAAGGTTGTTGCATCCCGAGGAAGTGTGCTTGTTGTCATTGACCAACTCGACGCGTTGGCGAGCACGGTAGATTTGACGTCCGACCGCCTCAATGACGTCATCGAGTTCATTGACCGATGCTCGTCCATACCGCAGGTGTCGGTAATATGCTCATGTCGGAGATTCGACTACAGCCGCGACACGCGGTTCACTTCCCTTGACGCCAAGGTAATCGAACTCGAGCTCCCCTCATGGGTTGATGTCGCTGCGCAGCTTGCACGACACGGAATAGAGAACGCCGAAAACTGGCCAGAATCGTTTCGAGAGTTGTTGCGTACTCCTCAGCATCTCCGAGTCTACTTGGAGAGATTCCGCCAGACCGGCCAGGAAGATGTTTTCGGCTCCTATCAGATGATGTTGGACGACCTATGGGACAGGAAATTGCAGACGAACGAGCAGAGGGCGCTCGCCTATCAAATCGCCGAATACTCAATAGGAACGGAATCGCTTTGGATACCGGATGTGTTAATCGAATCCAAGCGCAGTCTCGTCGCGCAGCTGGAATCTGAACAGATCCTTTGCAGGCAGGACAGACACGTCGGTTTTCTGCATCAAACCCTACTGGAACATGCCAAGGCGAGGCTCTTCACGAAGACAGAACAGTCGCTCTGCGATCACGTGCTAGAACGGCAGGATGCGATTCTCGTGCGTCCCACTCTGTGGGCGGTCTTGCGTTACTTGCGCGACGCGAATCGACCCAAATATCACAACGAATTGAGCAGGCTCATGAACGCAAGCCTTCGCCTGCACGTACGATTCTTGTTGATCGACTTCCTCGGGCAGGTACCTGAACCCGACGAACAAGAGACTCTGCACATGGCCGAGAGGCTTGCACACGATCCTGATCGCCTGAGAGTGCTGATTGCGATACGGGGCAAGGAGGGCTGGTTTCGGGCACTTCGATGGTCGCAATTTCCAACGGTGATGAAATGGGGCACGCAAGACCGTTGGGCGATGGTGGGAGTGATCAGCGATGCATGGCAGTTCGCGCGGGAAGAGTGCCTTCGGTTGATCCTAGATTACTGGATCGATGACCCTTCAAAGGACGAGTTGACGTGGCGTGCGCTGCGTGAGATTGGGCGCTGGGATCAACAGACGGTTGGCCTAGTATGCAGAATAGTTCGACGTGCGAAAGGTGAAGGTGATCAACTTTGGTGGGCCGAAGACCTTGTCTACACGATTTCCGCGGATCAACCGAGACTAGCTCCTCAGGTATTCCTGGAAGTCGTTTCGCGCAGCGATGCGGAAGAGTGTGGTGATCTATCGCCAGCATCGCGGTCGCAAGCGACGGCTAAGTCGCGTCGAACGCCTCTGGAAAGTACGAATACATGGCATGAGCTTCCTGCCGTTGCTGAGGCAGCTCCAATCGAATTCCTCCAGGTCGTGTGGGGGTGGTTCGTCGAGAACGCCGAGCAGTTCCATGACGGCTACGAGTCCTCGGTCGTTTACGAGTACGCAGGTAGCCTCCGTGCATTGGATAGGGAGGAAGGCGACCTTGGGTGTTCAGTGACAATGGCAGTCTGCATCTCGGTCGAAGAAACGGCGAAGATTGACGAACAGGCATTCCTGAACATCACGCGTTCTGCTTGGACATGCGAAGTCCGTCCAGTACAGAGACTACTGGCGCGAGGACTCACGGTGGCGGCTGCGAAGATACCTGAGGTAGTGATGGACTTTTTCCGGGAAGATCGGCGCCGCTTCACATTGGGCAGTTATGTAGGCGAATTGCAGGGGGACTCGACTGCTCTGGTCAAGGCGGTGGCGCCGCACCTTGATGAAAATGCAAGGAAGACGCTCGAGAATATGATCCTTTCATGGTCGCAGTACCGCGAAGACGTGGGCGTGGACGAACGCCGAGACGTTTATGATCGAGAAGCTCGTCTAAGGCTGCTCAAGGCTATCCCTTCGCATCTACTGTCTACCGAAACGGATCAGCTTGTCGAACGTGAGGAAAGAGAGCTACCTGATTGGGACCGAAAACGCCCAGGAGTCCGGAGTGGATTCGTCAGGGAAGTCCCTCCATTGTCGAAGGCAGAGATGCGGACCGCATCCGATGAGGCGATCCTCCAATCGCTTGATGGTCCACAGCGCCGCGATCGCTCCGCAAGCGAATGGAACGAAGTGGAAGGCGGTTGGGAGGAGCCTGGAGGCGCCTGGGCGGCCACTCGCGAGCTGGTCGAATTGGCGAAAGAAGATCGCGACCGCGTGCTGTCTCTCCTGCCGAGACTCATTGAAGACGGAAATGAGTTGCCCGTCGCCGAGGTGATTCGCGAACTGGTTGAAAGTGACTTCTCTCCAGATGAGTCATACGAATTGATTCGACGACTCGCCGTACTGTCGCCCAAATCGGAGGAGTTTCGCTCAACCGCTGGCTATCTGCTCTACAAGCGATGTCAATCCGATCTGGGACTTCCGGACGACCTTTGTCAACTGCTGGAACGATGGCTGGTGATGCCGTGGGAATCCGACGATGGTCTCGCTGAGTCTGATGACCTCGAGGGGTCGGATGAAGAACGCGAACCCTCCTCCGTCTTGTGGCATGGGTTGGGTGGTGCCATCCACACGGATCGTTCATTTTGGCCGCTACTCGCTGTCACCAATGGCTTCCTGATGAGAAGTCCGCCAGAAACACGCCGGTGGCTTCGCTTGCTGGACGACCTCCTCGATAGCGGGATTTCGTCGGATACCTGGACACGTTATTGCAGCGAGTTGCGTTGGATCAGCCTGAAGGGATGTGATCGTGAGTACGGGTGCCGCATGATCGCGAAGCTGTTCGACGGACACCCATCGATCAAGTATCGACCGCAGGGTGTACGCCTCGTCGCGATGGTCAGTCACTACCTTACGGAGGACTTCGTTTCCCATTTCTTGGATCACCTACTCGCGTCTGAACGATTCGGCCATCGACAGGCGTATGGTGAACTCCTGACTCTTCTCGCACTCCGTCGCGACAAACACCAGTGGGCAGCGAAACGTCTGCAGGGGCAACTCGAAGAATTGGCCGCTGGCGTTGGTCGAGGAGAGCCGATCGCGGTTGGAGTAGCATTTGCGGCTTCCCGCCTTTGGGATGAACCGGAAGCACGCTTGGAGGCGTGTCGCGTGTTGCGTCACTTGATCCCGCAGGCAACGGTCAAGGTTAGCGCAGCCATCGGCACTGTATTCTGGTCGGCCGAGGACTTTCCCGCAGACGAGCACACTGACGCTCTCTTGAAGAAGATCGTGGAGAACCCAACCGCGATGTCCGGTCGATTCATCCCAGACTTGGTCGAGCATCTCGCAGATTTGCTGCCGCACTCACGGGAAACCGTGCTGCACGTGTGCCAAGCAATCCTGGAAAGGAGAGGAGATGAGCTTACTTCATTCTCCCATGAGCTCTACCAGTCTGGTCCAAGTCTTGTGAACATCGCGATGACATTGCAGCGTTTTGATGACACGCGATCAGAAGGTCTATCTCTGTTAGAGGAGCTTCTGCGTCTAGGGCTGGATGATGCCTTCACGATCCTGCATGACATCGACATGCGGCCCGAATCGATGATTCGCCGTGAGCCTCGAAGGCGGCGACGGCGACGCAGGCGAAGACGGGACGATTGAATGTGGTCGGCAATGGCCGGCAATGTACATCGCGAGCTGGTCAATGACTCTGGGAGCCCTGGTCAGACCTAGCACACAGAATAGTCAGCCCTGATCACGAGGTGTGTCACTGGTTCCTTTGATCGGAATCTGTGCGACCTTGTGCCCCTCTGAGGCAGCCCGTCGCGTGACGCGTTCGAATTATCTACCTACAGTTGCTGTTCGGCGTCAATTAGCTTAAGTCTTTAGCGACAATTAGGTTGAGGGGCAGG
>CAZUAH010000780.1:0-5647 GCA_964617665.1 uncultured Pirellulaceae bacterium | reverse complement strand
GTGGAGTCCCTCAAAATGATCCCCAATCGTGAAGAGAATCTGGGCCGCCGGAAGGTCCAGGCGAGGCGATTCGTAAGGATTGACTTCGTTCATCGCAGGTCGCACGTAGCCGAATAGCCTGTCTTCATACGGTCCGAATCGTACGCCACTTCCCCGCATTGTACCACCCCGGACGTCCGTGCAACATTCTGCCGCAGTTTCACGCCGAAACCTCACGCGCGCGATTCATGCGGCATCCAGCAGCCACCACGTCACGCCCAACGCACGATCCACACCGAACACGATATCGACTGTGCCGCGGCTGAACGCGTCAGAGGGACGGAGAGAGGGCTGTGGGCTGGCGCCTTACTCGATTAGTTTGGGATCATGAGCCACAGTCGTCGTTGACGCCTTCGTCCATTTCGTCGTTGCACACACCGGGCCCGCATTTCCCACGTTTCTTGGCTTCACCGTCGATCTCCCTATCGCGCGGCAGCCCAACTTGCCCGCTCCCGTGGCTGAATGCCCACGTTAGGAATGGATCGTAGTCTTGGCATTCGTCTATCAGGTTCTTGACCGCTCGGTTTGTCAAGCACCAGTGGAATCGTTTCGGCAGCAACAGGGCGTTGTCGGTCTCGGCCATTTCTCCGAAGTATGCGAAGTTGCGGCCAGCAAATACCACAGGGTGCTTCAAGTCCTGCTTGACCTTCGCCGCTTTTGTGTGAAAGCAAGCGTTCTCGTCCTGCACGTACTGATCTGACTGATCTAGGAAGTAGATATTGTTGCCTGCGCGTTCCTGCCAAGTGCCATCCCTGCGAGGTTTTTTCTGCTCAAAGCGGCGGTCCCGGTAGTACTCGTCGTAGTCAAACGTCTCGGACACCTCCATGACGTGGACAAGTCGCGGCGGTCCGCCAGAACGAAAGAAACCCGCGATGTAATCGCCAGGCGTGAGTTTGGCATGGTAGTTCGGAGAGCACCCGAGCAAAGTGCACCATCCGTGAAATGGGTTCGGAGCAAAGCCTGTATCAGTCGTCATCACGTAAAAGCAAACCACGCCCATACCTCCGCTCCTTTCTCAAGCCCCGAACCCGCATTCATAAGGCCGAATCTGCACATCACTTCCCCGCATTGTACCACCCAGAACCGCCCAGAAACATCTTGGGGCGGTTTCAGGCCGAGACTTCCGACGCGCGTTTCAGACGAAGCCAGCAGCCACCACGCAACACCCAACGCACGATCGACACCGAACACGTTGAATTTGGCGAATTTCACCGGGGGGATTGATAACACCAGCCGCTAGTCGCGACCGCCGCGCCGCGAATTACAGAAGCGGTGTGTCAAGCGTGCGTTGGATGGGATTGTCCGTCCACCTCGCCAGTAATGCGCGACGTGATCTACGGCAGCATCTTCAAGACTGGAGATATTCTGGCCACAGATTCCACATGTCGGGTTTTGTTGCCAGAGTTCACGTTTGAGCGAAAGTTTGAAGCGACGTGGTTCACGTTCCGTCGTGTTGAACAGCGACCGCAACGCCGCGCGCCATTTATCATGCCGATATCGCATTTTTTGGCGTGAGTTGGTTCCGAGGGACAAGGAATCCACCATGAACTGATCCGTGCTTAGGAGATTGATAAACTCCTCTCGAATCGCGTCGGCATTTTCGACAATTCGCGGCTTCTCATACGCTGCAAACGAAGTCATCAGGATCTCAAACACAACGGTGTTCAACCGATCTTCCCAGTGACCGGTCGGGTCGTCTTCGTTCTTTCCGACCTTCCACATGCGAAATGGATTCTTGCCGAAGACAAGCACACACAAGGCGAGCGCAACGCGAAACACTTGCTCCCGATCTGCCGCTTCATCCACGGGCAGATTCTGGTGTGTGCGCATCTCTTCGTTCAGCGCGCCCTCGTACGTTTTGACACTCTCCACATTGCGGCGTTGAAAGGTGAAGAATCGCAGGACCATCTCCTCGCCCTTCATTCGTCGCTGCCGCGACTTCCAGCCACAGGCTTGAATGAACGGGGCGGAATCGGCAAGTTTGCACAGCAACTCGTTGTAGGGACCCCGATAGATGCAATTGCGCAGTTCCTGATTGTTTAGTTTCACCGAGCCCTGGTTTAGCCGCTCAAACATGTCGAACTTGAGTTCCGGGCTGCATGATTTTTCCAGTACGATTATCGCAAGCCGGTAATCCTCGAAGCGATCCTGCAACGCCGACGGAAGATCCCTGAAGTAAAGGCCCTGCAACGGCGAAAGGCTTTCGACCGATACGGAGGCGAGCGCGAACTTGTTCTGGTGGTAGTCCACGATTGTCTGGAGACGTTGTTGTCCGTCGATGACCAGAAATCGGTTGTCCTCGGTCTCAGACAAGTAGATCGTGGGCACTGGAAGTCCAAGAAAAATGCTCTCGATGAAACGCTTCGCGATCTTCGGCGTCCAGACGTAATAACGCTGGAACTCCGGCTGCAATTCGATCCGTCCGCGATCATAACTACGGCAGAACTCATACACGGATTGGGGCACGTCTCGCCATCGTATGGCGGCAGAGTCTTCCCGGATCGGCTCTCTAGGATCGGCTTCGTTATCGTCCAACTCCGGTCTCACTGTGGCGTTCTGATCCTCGGTGCTTCCTTGCAGTTTGTCGGTCGCATCAGCCGGCTTGTTGTCGGGTTCAACTTCTCCGGGAGCCTGCTGCTGGGGGCTACCATCCGTCGTGAGCAGCGGTTTGCTACCTAGTCGCTTAGGGTCATCACGGAAACGTCGTGCCTCTGCTAGCGTGATGTCGTACTGGGAGGCATTTGGGTCACCATTATCCAATTTACGACGTTGCGATTTGATCACGCCTGTTCTACAAAGCAGGCGCACCTGCTCTGCAGAAACTCCGAGAATTTTCGCTGCCTCTCGCGCATTCATTTCGTCTCCTCACCGCAGAGGAATCTGTGGGGCACGATCATCCTCCTTCTGTTGCCATTTTCTCCTGCTGCCCCAACGACCCCGGTCTGCTGCAGCGGCTGGTTCGGCGGCTACCCCCTCGTGTAAGGCCCGATGAAGGCCGGCGGCTCCATGTACAACTGGCCGATCGTTCCGTAAGGCTGCCAGCGCTCATCATTGGTAAAGTCCAGAGAGTCGCTGGGGATGTCGGCGGTCCAGACCCATTCCACATCCAGGTAGTGGGGGTAGAAGTGGTCCGGCTCTCCCGTGTCGTGCTTGTACCGCGAATACTTGTACCCCGACTCTATGATCCCCACGCCAAACAGACCGTGGTTGACGTTCTTGACCGCCACATAGTCCCCGCTGCCGACCGCACCCCGTTGGCACAGCTCCCAGAAGATCGGGAACGAGTGCAGCCCGTCCCGCTCATCACGATCGTTCGCCGAGGTGCCAGGAATGAGCCGCAATATCTGCTCGATGCTCATGCCGGTCAGATCGGTGTCGTAGCACCACCCAATCGCGATGTAGCCGCCGTCTCGGAACCGCCCCCAAGCTGCGGGCTTCCCACCCGGCTGGCAGGTCGGCGAGATTGTTGTGAAACGGGGCATGATAGCAGTGCACCTCCGAGAACCATAAACGAGGTGGCAATTGCCCCCCCTTCCTGACTCGCCGCATTGTACCACCCCGAACGCCCGTGCAACATCTTGGGGCGAGATTGTGCAGAGATTCTCAACGGAGCGGCGGGCAGACTCATTCGCCGCCCACAGACTTCAGCACCTCCGGCTGGAACTTCTTCTTCGCCGGCTGAACTGTGACCCAGAGAGGGCTGTGGGCTTGCATGCACTTGCCCAGTGTGGAGTTGCATGGCGCTGTGGGGAGGGCCGGGAGAAAACCGGCCCTTACCCGATTCGGCGGACCGTATCTCAGTAGGATGCCGAATCTAATCAGAGCGCAGAAGCGAAAGTAGATGATTCACGCTCGTCAGCTTCTTATGGCGAGGCCAATCCTTGACGTACAGCGTAGGTGAACGCCAGATGAATGTCTTGAACGGAGTGGCCGAAAGGTGAGCAGAATGGCGACCGCACTTCTCGTCGTAGTACTCAATGTCGATACGCCACTTCTCATCTCTGAAGTTCTGGCGATGTCGATGACCTATTAGGGGCGAGTGGTAAGAATCCGAGTCAAATTCATCCTTCTCCAAGTCAGTCAGCGGTTCAAAGATATCGCCGTGCTTATTGAATCTCGCATTCTTCGCTTCCTGCTCCTTCTGGTTCAGTGCGTTCCATATTTCCCTCGCAGAAGAATAGCCACATTCGACTTTCGCCACATAAAACAGCCAAATGCGCCCAGAGCAGTTGGCAAAACCCGCGATCCACCACCCATCCCATTGTTCTGCTGGTCGTTCGGCGCGAAGCTTATGCTTGCAAGTGCAAAGCGTAAGCCGACCACCCTGGAAATTCGCACCAATCGCCGCTCGGTGTGCATCGCATTGTTCCGCATCTTCCCCGTTCCATCCGGGAGCCCGTTCTTGTAACTGTACCACCTTCTCAGAAGGCGTGACGCTGTATAACGAACTAGCGGACTATTTCACATTTGGGGAACACATCAGCCAGCCGCGCAACACCAACATCGGATACAGCAGTATCACGGATGTTTACCCGTTGCAGCCGTTTGATGCGACACAGGGACTCGACACCTGAGTCGGTTACTGACGTACCCTCTAAGTCCACGATCCGTAGACGCGGGTATTCGGCCAGGGACGATAGCCCCCTATCCGTGACATTCGTTCTTGGGACAGACATCACCGAAATGCTCGGCGCACTTCGAAACGCCTCCAGGGTTTTGTCACCCACCGCTGTATCGCCGAGTTTCAGGACTCGTAAGCGAGGAAGCTCGGCAAGGCAACAGACACCGGAGTCAGATACACACGTTCCCTCAGCGTTCAGATTCTGAAGATTGATGGCATATCGCAGATTGGACAGGCCCTCGTCCTGTACTCGTGTAATGCGAAGATCGATTTCGAACTTCTCCTCGATTTCCTTCTGTGGAACAGGCCCCTTCTTGGCGGACCATACCGGAACAAATCGGAGTCCCTTGATTTTGTGCTGCCTGAAAGCCTTTCGCATTCGCTCAGACGCAATCCAGGTCAATGGAGGGGACAGAAAAAGATCCACATCAGGGAGCTTCATGGAATCAAAACTCCAGGAATGGACCTCTGCGACGGTATTCGACTGCGCGTACCACTCCAGGACCGACCGCTCGGGATCAAGTGCATCGCAGATATTCCGCGCAAAGAACGTTGACCACTTAGCGAGTATCTCGCCACGCTTGTTCAGTATATCCGTGGGATATTCTTCAATGCCCTCGTGTACGGCGAGCTGATGCAGCAACTGAGTGGCACGTGCGCTAATCGTGAGAGTACTGCACAATTCCGTCAGGCTGTCTGATAACTCGCTTTCGGATTCTACGACTCGCTCATCATCGTAATAGGACACCACGGATTGGATTCTGACCGGCTTTCCAGGAACGCCGAAAGGGAATTCAGCGCCGTCAGCATCTGTCAGACCATCGCACCAAACGGCCTTCCCGTCGGCCACTACACGATAGCAGGTCTGCCAGTCGACCATCACATTCTCCGTCCGTCAGACGCTGTCAGAATCGTGGAGCCGAGTTGATGCGGAACGGACAGCGTTTTATCGGTCGTCGCGGAGTCTTCGGAGCGATGATCGATAAA
>CAZUAH010000779.1:1360-5651 GCA_964617665.1 uncultured Pirellulaceae bacterium | reverse complement strand
AAATGGACGGGGCTTGCCAACTCCTTGACAGTAGAGGACTTGTCGCGCCAGAATCACGGAATCGGGACGCGTGTTAGGCCGGTCGGTCTACTAAGCCTCCGAAGGCACCGCAACAAATGTCCACAACCATCCTCGACGCGAAAGTCGATTTGTCGGTGAACGGGGCACTTACAGATTGATAGAGACGAGTGGCTTGCACAAGGACCTAACGTCAGGCAGCAACAAGACGTGGTATGTGAGGCAATCCGCATGAGAATATCAGAATTGCGAACGGTGAATTAGCTTGCAATCAAATACGCACCTAGGATGGGGGGCAAGCGCGCTTCTGCGTTTGTGGTCATGATCGCCTACAAGTATTGTGAACCTGACAGGATCGATGTGCTTCAAAACGGCATGATCCGTTTCACGCAGCCAGCAGACTTCAACGATCCTTTTGAGGCCTCGCCGAGCTTCTCGGGAGATCGGCCCGACCTCGATAACGTTTTGCTCGCGCAGCATCTAAGGTCTGCAGAGCCCTGCTCGGACCAAGACCGGCGCCAACGACTTGCCGACGGGCTCAGGCTACTGCCTTCGTTGTGGCGAGACTTCGCGTTAGACTACCCTGCCAAATTGAGCGAGCACTTTGTGGTCCTATGCCTAAGTAGATCCCGGAGGAACATGCTAATGTGGGCACATTACGCCGACTGCCATCGGGGGTTTGTAATTGGTTTCGACACCAGCAGCAAGTTCTTTGAACGCGGAGCGTTCGAAGGCCTCAGAGGGGTAACGTACGCGAACATAAGAGCTCGTGTTCCCGAAAAGGATGGTCGTTATGCGACACAGGAAGAACTGGACAGCTACAACAATAGCGTGTTCTTCACCAAGAGTTGCGATTGGGCTTATGAAGAAGAGCTGCGGATTGTGCGCCACGCGCAGGAAGCCGACTGTGTTCCCGGCAAGCTGAATAGGTGGGACATTTGCCTATTCCGATTTCCTTTGGAGGCAGTACGGGAAGTCATCGTCGGCGCCCGAATGACGGAAGATAATCGCGCTAGAATCGTCGAATTGTGTGAGAGTAAGTACCGTCACGCTCAAGTTCTCCGCGCGTCGCTCGATCCGGAACAGTTTGCGATGGAGGTGACCGCACTGTAAGACGGAGAAAACAAAGGTGTTAGGAACCATTTCGTGACCGCTCCCACGGTCGTCCCAAGGAATAGAAAACGGTTCCTGACACCTTTTCGGATATTTGAGGAATGCGCGAACAACTGCCTCTGGCGAATTGTCGCTTTTTTCGGCGGCGCGATCGGTACAGAACTGGTCGAGTTCATCGTTGCACGGGTGAAGGAAGTCTACGGAGGGTGAATTCATGCTCAACAAACCCCTGGAACAGATTAACCTCGCCGACCTTCAAGAGCTTGTTGCCGACAAGGTCCAGGAGGGAAAGGCCATCGAGTACAAGCAGGCCATGTATCGGCTTGATAGCCCCGATTCCAGCGACAGGGACAAACAGCGCGAAGAACTGCTCAAGGACGTATCGTCGTTCGCCAACACGATTGGCGGCCATCTGATTATTGGGATTGTGGAAGAGAATAGCGTGGCAGCTGAAGTCTTTGGCGTGCCGCTTGCAAGCCACGACATGGAAATTAACCGCTTGCACCAACTGATTGGACAATGGCTTGAACCGCGGGTCAGTTGCGACATCCGCGCGGTCGAGAAGGAGGCCGGGAGGTATGTCTTAGTCCTCCGAGTGCCGCGGAGCTTGGTGTCGCCACACCGAGTCGTCTATCAACGGCAGTTCGGGCAGTTCTGGGCCAGGAACTCGAAGGGAGCTTATGCGATGGACACGTCAGAATTGCGTCGGGCTTTCACGCTTTCTGAATCCATCTACGAGCAGATTAAGCAGTTCCGCAAGGATCGAGTTGGGCTGGTGCGGAACGGCGAAACGCCGGTCCCGTTGCGCAATACGCCTGCCCTCGCGCTCCACCTGCTCCCCCTGGACTCGTTTAGTACGCAGCTTTCTCTCCGTGTCGGCGACCTGGAGTCGCAGGTAACGAGCCTTCGCCCTCTAATGAAAAGTCGCGCCGGCAGTTCGTCTCACCGTATCAACCTTGACGGTGTCGTCGCGCATTGGGGTGGTGCGGCGACGGAAGACGCCCCCAATAGGTCATACACCCAAGCCTTCCGCAACGGCATCATAGAGGCCGCTGTTTGCGACATCGTTGGCACGGAGAATAGCGTTCGTTTCCTTCGGATAGAAGAGATCGAAAGTCAGCTGTGCCGCGGACTCGGCGACTACCTCGGCTGCCTACGATCCGTCGGAGTTCAACCTCCCATCTGGTGCTTCATCACGCTTACTGAGATGAAAGGGGTACACATTGCCGACCGAAGCGCCAGAGCATCGGGAAGCCCGCCGAACCCGCCGATTGACCGTGAGGTTCTCTATTTGCCTGAAACGCTGATCGAAAACCTATCCACGGAGCCAGCCGTGATACTCCAGCCGTTGCTCGACATGATTTGGAACGCAGCGGGATACGAGGCGGGGCCAGATTCTCGCTCCGATGGCGCGTTGCAGACAGAGCAGGCATAGCTCGTCGAAGGGAGAGACCAAAGCGAAGGAGTAAAGGCTCGGGATTGTTCATATCGAGGGGGCAGCCGTGACCGAGACCACCACAATTGAGACTGCCGACCCCTGCAGAGTATCGTTCTCGCAAGCCAGTGAAATCTCCCGGAAGCGGAAGGCTATTTTGATACACGGCACGACGACAGGTATGCCTTGGGGTGCTTCCAGTGGTACTCTACAACTTGCCGCGTATGCGGACAGTCTGCATCGATTTGCACCAGTTGCGTGTTCACGGCGAAAAACGCTGGTCGGGTTCACCGGACGCCATTACAGTACTGGTTGTTCCTGCTAACTAGTTGGCGGCCACATCGCGAGCGATAATATCCAAGAGATCCTCGAATTCGGACAGGGGATCGTCGTCGAAGGCTGAGAACGGTGGCGTGTCCGAGGACGCCAACGGGGGACGAGCGGTTTGCGGGGCCTCATTGGTTTCTCCGTCGCTAGTGGCCAACGGGCGGTCATCGCTCGAATCCAGCCAGCGGGCGTTTCCTGGGGACGCCTGCTCGACCGGAAACAGCGCATTTCCGCCGATCATTGGCCGGACCATCAGCGACACTGGAAACGGCGTCGGTCGGTTCCACGCTCCGCCGGCAGCAAGTGCCGAGGATATGTCATCGAGGCTTGCGATCTCTGCTTCGCCCTCACCGGCCGCCTGCCCATTGATGTAGTTGATCAGCTCAAGGACATCCAGCGGCGTACAATTGTTGTCTCCGTTAACGTCTATATACAAATGCTCGACATCTGAAGGTGAAATTGGGGCGGACAACTCGCCTGCACCGTTTCGATTGATGTGGTTGATGATCGTCAGTACATCTAGCGGAGTCACATTTCCATTGTCGTCCACATCCATCCGGGCATCAGCTTCCTGACGCGGATTCTGCCACGGATTCGGGTCCGCCGCGACGGTAACGGTGAACGCTATATAAACAGACAGAGCCCCTGTATCCGTGGCCGTCACGTCAATTTGAACCTCTCCCTTGTTTCCAAGTCGTGGGATACCACTGAAGGTGCGAGTGGTGCCGTCAAAGCCCATCCATTCCGGCAGGGCGGAGCCATCATGCTGTGCAGCTGTAAACATGAGGCTGTCTCCAGTGTCCACATCATGAAAGGTATCGGCCGCAAAGGCGAAGGCGAACGGTTGGTTCTCCTCCGCTGGCTGATTTGGTATCGGATTGGCTACCGACGGCGGATGATTCGCAGCATTGACCGTCACCGTGAACGTCCGGCTTAGTAGGGCGTTGTCACCAGTTGTGCCCAGATCGCCATCGAGTCCCCCGTCTTTCACGGTCACCGTAATCGTGGCCGTGCCGCTCTGGTCGGACACCGGCGTGAACTTCAGGCTGCCGCTCGACTCCGCCGAGGTGTAGATTACCGCTGGGTTAAGGATCAGGCCCGTGTTGTTGCTGGTTGCTGTCACACGCAACGGTTGAGTTCCCACATCGCCATCGGTGATCCCAGCCAGCAAGACCGTCTGTTGGGCGGCGTCTTCATTGATCGCTACGTCCGAAAGTGCGTTTAGCGTGGGATCGTCGTTGATAGGATTCACCGTGACATCGAACGTGCGACTGAACGTGCCATTGTCGTCTGCCGTATCCAGGTCGTTGTCCAGACCGCCGTCCTCCACGATGACCGTGATGGTGGCCGTGCCGCTCTGGTCGGACACCGGCGTGAACTTCAGGCTGCCGCTCGACT
>CAZUAH010000779.1:0-1260 GCA_964617665.1 uncultured Pirellulaceae bacterium | reverse complement strand
CCGTCTGTTGGGCGGCGTCTTCATTGATCGCTACGTCCGAAAGTGCGTTTAGCGTCGGTGGATCATCGTTGACTGGGTTGACGGTAACCACAAAATAGCGGCTGAAGGTGGCGTTATCATCCTTGGTGGAGAGATCTTCGTCGACACCTCCATCTTCTACAGTAACGGTGATGGTGGCCGTTCCACTCTGGTCCGTTACCGGTGTAAACTTCAGAATGCCTGTCACGCTTGCTGATGTGTAGGTCACCGACGGGTTGAGGATCAGCCCCGTGTTGTTGCTGGTTGCTGTCACATGTAAAGGTTGAGTTCCTACATCACCATCGGTGATTCCGGTCAGGTCGACGTTCTGCTGGGGTGCATCTTCATCCAGTGTCAAATCGGAGAGCGGATCGAGTGTGGGAACCTGGTTCTCGCTGATGACTTCGACCGTAAAGGTTTGGGAAAAGTACCCATTGTCTGTTCTGGTCGAAAAGTCATCATCCATTCCGGCATCCTCCACGGTGACGGTGATGGTGGCCGTCCCGATCTGGTCCGCGACTGGGGTGAACTTCAGAGTTCCGGCTCTATTTGGTGAGGTGTAATCAATGGTAGGATTCGGAATTACTCCCGTGTTGCTGCTGGTGGCAACGACCGCGATTCTCTGGGATTCGTCAACACCGGCGGTTATTTCACTCAAATCGACTGTTTGTTCGGGTACATTTTCTTCGATGCTGCAGTCATTGATCGGATCCAGTGTCGGAAGTTCATTGAGATAAATGGTAAACGATTCCAGGATGAAATCGTTGTCCTCCTCGGTCTCCAGTTTTGCATCCAGTCCTCCGTCCTCGACGCGGACCGTGATCGTGGCTGTGTTTCCTTCGGATGGATCGGTAGAAAAGGACAACACTCCCGTTTGGTTGGGCGATGTAAAATCCACAACAAGATTCTTGACAAAACCGGGGTTGTCAGAGGTCGCTGTCACTTCGATCGGTTGGTTGTCCTGGCCACCCGCAGTGATCCCCTGAAGACTCAACTCATAAGATGTCGTGAAGGAGAAGCGGAAGTCATCAATTGGATCGATGATTGGATAAAAGGTGTTAGTATAGTTGGTATCCCCTTGTAGTCTTGCCAGAGCGATTCCGCCTTGCGTTTGACCAGCGACCAGGATCTTACCGTCGGGCAGATGGAGGATGGCGTAACCGTAATCATCTCCGTTATCGGCGACCGCAAAACTGACAGTTGCATCGTTGTAGCCGGTGAAGAAGGAGGTGTCGGGCACAC
>CAZUAH010000778.1:0-5651 GCA_964617665.1 uncultured Pirellulaceae bacterium | reverse complement strand
GGAGTCCCTCAAAATGATCCCCAATCGTGAAGAGAATCTGGGCCGCCGGACCGCAGACTCGCCACGAGCCGTGTGATGATCAGTTTCTTCAACGACCTGGATGTCACCTCAGACGACCCGCGCGTCCCCGCCGCGCAGTATTTCGGCACCAAAGGCTTCTTCCCCAGCTACGACGCAAGACTCGACGAGCCGCTGACTGAGGCACTGCAGGCCGCCTGGCAGGCGGGTCTTCAACAACTACGCGACGGAACGTTGGAACCTATGCGTTTAGCCGAACGCGTCCACCGCGCCGAAGCGCAGACCTCCCCAGCCACCGGCCAGAAGCGAGGAGACTTCCTTCTGGCTCAATTCAGCCGCCTTCCGCAACCGCGACAAGCCGAGTAGGCCGAAGGAGCGCAGCGATCCGCCGCGGCGGACTCCGGCACGCGATGAATGAGGCATTCTGTTACACTACACATGCCGGAACGGCGCTTCGCTGCGTCCGGCCTACTTGCGTGGCAATGGCGTCGACTGGTGAATCAGCCTCAGACAGAGGCAGAACTGAAAGCCCTGCGTCGTTGTGTGCACCGCAGTCAGCCTTACGACAGCGGTCAGTGGGTGAAGCGCATGACTGTCACACTTAGCCTTGAGTGAACACTCTGGCCCCGCGGCCGACCGAAGAAGGAGTGATCAAGGATTAGATGCGCCTGGCAGCTCTTCTTCCCTTTTCTTCTCCTCCTTTCTTCCTCCATCGACGACCTCGCCGCGGACGAAGTTGGCCGTCGCGACTATGAACTCGTATTCTATTTCTACAACCGCTCGCTTCATCAAAACGACGCCCGAAGCGCTAAGAAGAAACAGGAGGAAGAATAGGATGGTGAATATCCACGGCCCGAGGCTGGAGAGTTCATTCCTGAGCAAGGAATAGACGAGTTGGCCCAGGCAGAGACAAAAGGAGTACGTAGCGCTTTGTCGATAAAGCGATCGATATGCGTACTGTCTGTAAACGTGCGTGTATCCCGTGGGATTGTGTAACCTGAAATACCCAATCAGGTAATTCACCTGCTGGCGAGGCTCATAAGGCTCTTCTTCCTTCCCAGGGCTCTTGACGTACAAATCGCTGCCATTCTTGATGAACTTCTCGTTCAGGTCGCTGATCTCCTTCTTCCCCTTTTCGTAGAAGGCCTCAAACGACCATTTCCTTTTCGCGAAATCGAGTTTCAGTATTAGGGCTTCGACCAGCATGCCAGCACGATTCGCGAGTACACCTAGTGTGAAGGCCAACGCGACGTAGACTCCCACGAACAGCAGACCGCCCACCCAGGAATCAGCCGCCGCCACGGCGTCAACACACTTAACGACAAGAGTCTGAACTGGCTTGAATGCTATTGCGGCCAGCGTGACGAATAACGTGAAGGTTCCTGAAGCCACGACAAAGTCGCGAGCGAGATGGTACGTGGAGAAGTAGAAACGGTGGAGATCAGGAGGCTTGGCATTCATCTGGCCGTTTGACTCCAATGCGACGGGACCAACGCAGTACTAAGGGCACAGTGTACCGGCGTGACTCTGGTTGGGTCAACAGTCCGGATCCTCAAACGCCGTGCAGTGCTTGATCGACCTTGGTCTTTTTCTGGAGTCGGTGGATCTCGCAACGACTTCCGCTACCGTTCCGCATCATCGAGATCAAGGAATAAACTCGCCTGTCCCGCCTGTCAGCTCTTCTGCTCGCAGGTTACGGCAAACACTTCAATGCTCCACTAGCTGCCCTATCTTTCCATCCACGATATGATCGGGTAGTAGTACACCAACCCTCCCCGTCTTCAAGTTCCGGCCGAGTTCCTTTCTCTCCATAACGAACTCAATTGCCTTTCGGACATCGGGTTTGAGACACCCCAACACATAAGAGATGAAGTCGTCCACAGCCTGCAACGTATCCTCTAATTCAGCGTAACCACACGCGTGCAGGCTGGTCGCAAACGTCTGGCCCCAGAAACTTGAGTACTTCTTAAATACAGGGACCGTTCCGTGAAAGTACACCTCACCCGTCTTGAGCTTCGGCACGACAATGTTCCCATGCAGGTTGTCGTTTCGTTCGTTGACAACAGTGTTGTACGCGCGGCACGCGGGGGCGGACCAATCTACCTTTTCCGTGAAACCGTTGCATTTGATGTGCAACGACTGGACCTTGATGTCGATCTGTTCTCGAATCGCCGCTTCGCGGAGTCGCTCATTCTCCTTGATGTCAGACTTGAGCAGCACAAACATCAGCAGATTGACAAATGACTCCGCGAGGATTGGCGCGAGTATCCGCAGCGATGTAGCTAGTCCGTACGCCCTCGTGTACCGCTCGCCGAGCCTCGTAATCGTCGCGGCCAACTTCTTGTAGTCGGAAGGTAACTCAGGATCCTCGAATCTGTCGCGGTCATGGTCTATCCCAAGTTCGTCGAGCTGCTTTCGCATATCGTTGATGCTGGCGCGTAGGTTTTGGTACGGGTTCAGAAACGTCTCCCAGTCCTCCAATACCTCGCGCCGCAACTTTGACATCTCCTTGCCGTACTTCGCGAAGTCACCCTTGATGAACCTAATCAGTTGATCTCGCTCAAGTTTCTGAAAATCCCATCCCCCCACAAAATGCACCTCCGTACGGAGGCTCATGCCGAGGAATATGAGGAGACCTTGGTTGTGGTGCAGCGTCCAGTCCCAATGGATTAGGTTGTCAGAATCGTCGTTGCGCAGGAGATTTTGGATGCCATTGGGAGGCCCAAACTTCGCGTAGAGATACACGTATAGGTCGGCAGCACTTACTTCGTCTCGGATGGTCCAGACCCCAAGGCCAGAGCCCTGTGGCCGTTTCTTGAGCCACTCCACGATCTCTTTCGGAGACGGCGCAGTGAAGTCATCGAGGTTGATGAGCAAGGTCATGAACGCGTCGTCCTTGTGGACCAACGACCCGGACAAGCCGTCCGCGGACCAAAGGAGAAAACCGTGATAAACCAACACGCGAACGAAGCAGAACCCGCCTCGGTGCAGGAGCGCGTAAGCGGGTCGGGTTCATATACCGGTTCTGTGGCGTTTATGTCTAAGTCGAATCGAAAGCCGGCATTGTAACGGCCTTCTGAGCCAACGAATAGACACAATCCTTCAACAGGGCGAATAGCGCCTTCGTTTTCTCCGGGGTAACTTGGATGCGTCCATCACGAATCACGAATCGATGATTCTGTTTTCCGAGCTTGTCCGTGACACGGCCGCCAGTGTGCGACAAGGCATGGCGAGCAAGGCGTGCGATATTGACGTTGGTGGCGGTCCAGCATTTGTCTCTCAACGGTTCACCAAAAGACTGCGCAAGGTACTTCTTGAATTCCCTGTCGCTGCTTCGACAACTGGATATCGATTGTGCGATACAGACCGCTCGAACAAGGAAGTTCTCGTACGCGTTGTAGATTGACACGTAGCATATCCGCTGGGATCCCCAGAGGCTAAGCTGATAGGCATCCTCCTTAAGGTAGGATTGCCAAGTTTCTTCAACGGGAAATTCGCATTTGGCCTTGTCGCGAGCCTCTTCAATCTCGGCGCCCAAATCGACGAGCTTCGCTTGGAGGCAGCGAATCGTCGAAGGATCGAGGGTAAGTTCGGGCAAATCTTGGGCAAGTCTGCCGGGTATCACTTGCGCGAGACGAAGGAGCGTTGTATTGAGTTCGCCAGTGTTGACGAACGCGTCATGAAACGCCTTCATGTGATCAATAATCGATACTGGCAGTGACGCGGTATACGCAGCAGCCCGCCAGTCCATCATCAAATCGATAACGATTTCCGATAGCTTAGCTTTGGTCGCTGTGAGTTGGTCGAGCCGCTCACCCCAATCGTCGCTGAGGAAGTTGCGATACGTGTCCAGGCTGGTCGTGACGTAAGCAGTGCGGCAAATGTCCTCTGGCATTGTTCCGAGCCTCCCTGTGCGTAAAGTGTCATCTGAGAGGGACACGAAGCGACCGGTTCTGGTTCGCGCAACGGCCGCGTAGCGGTAACCACAGAACGATCAAGCTGACCGGCGGCGCGATTCACGCCGCCATTTGAGACTGCGTAACCGTCGTCCGCTCCAGGGTTTTGTCAGACCTACATGTCGTACGGCTCGACATCTCCTTTCTCCAATTGGTCGCGGGAGATGGTCGTTACTTCGATCGACGGGCAGAACTTCGTTGCGATCTTGGTGAGCAGATCCTTCTTTGTGCCGTCAGATTCGAGACCAAAGATCAGCTGCTTCACATCGACTGATACGAAGTGATCACCCCGAATCAACACTCGATGTTCCTTTTCGTGTTCCCAAAGCCGAAGTTTCTTTGTCAAGACCTGCCTGGCGATGTCGCCGTCGGTGGTGTCCAGCTGCAAATCATCAACGTATGTCACAGGTTCGACAATCGCGCGTGAATCAGCGACATCCACACCGACGACGAATCCGGAA
Source organism: uncultured Pirellulaceae bacterium (assembly GCA_964617665.1). Taxonomy (GTDB): domain Bacteria; phylum Planctomycetota; class Planctomycetia; order Pirellulales; family Pirellulaceae; genus JADHUC01. Next base: position 1,216 of record CAZUAH010000778.1, on the reverse strand, counting down.
TGCCCTTCGGCATAATACGACCACATCAACATGTTTCTCTCAGTTTCGCTGAGTGACAGTACGTTATATGCCGCCTTGTTGCCGCGGATTTCTGCCAGCTCTTCTCGGTTCAGCGAGCCTCTCGAATAGACGAAACGGCCTTCCATCGGATCGTTTAATCGCTTAAAGTTCGCAGCGTAGAGGCGCTGGTGTACGAATATGTCAAGTGCGAACTCGATGTTTGTGAATCCACGGTACTTGTAGAGACGCATGATGCGACTCCTATGCTATGGACTAACTCAAACAATTATCCCGGTACCAAGTCTTGACCCGTTGACGTATTCTACTTGGTGCGAAGATGAAGGGACAGTCGCATTTAGCAGCGTGCTTGCGGGTCATGTGATGGGATCACCTCATGATTCGTGATGCCTTGACGGGAAGCATCCTCAAACGCCGTGCCAGTGCTTGATCGAACTCGGCCTTCTTCCGGAGTCGGTGGATCACGCAAGGACTTCCGCTACCGGTCCGCATCATCGCGATAGATCGCCTTGCCCTCGTTGCCCCGCGCGGTGACGGATACACGGCGGTGGCATATTCTACTCGAATCCGTCGTGCCATAATGCGGGCGCACAGTACCTGTAGGACAGACTGGTGAGCCGGATCAAGGAGCGCAGCGATCCGCCGCGGCGGAGTCCGGCACGCGATGATTGGAACGAATTCGAAGACTGACGATACTGACAATGCCGGGACGGCGCTTCGCTTGGTCCGGCCTAGTTGACTCGGACCGCAACGATGAGCAAAAGAAAGTCTTTGTGCTCGTATCGGAGTCGCTTTGCATCGTCGGAGTTGCAGAATTGGCTGTCGGAGGCCATGAACGAAGAAAGACGCGTTGTCCAACACAGAGGGAAGGAGTACGGCATGATTAACGCAGGGCGGCTGGGCCGCAGCCGAGTGGCGAGTGCAGGTGGCAGGTGGCGAGTGAAATGTGGACCTTCCTTTTCTTCCACTGGCCACCCGCCACTCGCACTTGCCACTCGAAATTCGCTCCTCATGCTGTTGCTCGCGCTCGTCATACTACCGGTCTGCAGGAGTTCTGGGCAGGAGGCTACGGCGCAGGCACCGTTGCCGGCGGTTCCCGCCGAACTCGGGGCGCCGCCTGAACGCATTCCCGAAGCGCCGGGACGGTTCTACGAACTGCCGCCCCGATGGGGACGTGAAACCGTTGGTCACAGTCGTC
>CAZUAH010000777.1:0-5655 GCA_964617665.1 uncultured Pirellulaceae bacterium | reverse complement strand
GGCTTGGGCGCGACGGCGATCCCCACGTGGTAGACATCGGGCTTGCGGAACATCGCGTTAAGCGTATTCGAGCCACCGCCGCTCCAACCCCAGACGGCTATCCGGGAGAGGTCGACGTATGGACGGGTCCGGGCGAGCTCTTTGACGCCCGCCGTCTGCTCCTCGGTGGAGAGAGGACCGAGGCTGCCAAGAATCGCTCGCCGCCACGCGGCCCCTTTCGGTGCCGGTGTGCCTCGGTTGTCGATGGACACGACCAGATAACCGAGGCCGGCGATCATACGGTGGTAGTCGGCATGGCCTCTTCCCCAGCCGTCCAGCACGGTCTGTGCGTGCGGTTCCCCATACACGTAAACAAGCACGGGGTATTTCGTCGAAGGATCGAAACCGGCCGGTTTCATCATCCACGCATCCATGACCACACCGTCGCCGATATCGAGCTGGAGGAACTCCGTTGGCTGCGAGATCATTGACTCCATCTTTGCGCCTAGTTCTTGATTGTTTTCCAAAACGCGCACGACGAGGTGATCAGGCAATTGCACAAGTTCGGTGATGGGGGGAGTATCAAAACTCGAGTAGGTATGGAACGCCCATTTGGCGTTTGGCGAGAAGTGGTAGTCATGCGTGCCGGGCTGGTCCACGGGGGTAACTCGTTCGGGTTCTCCCGTTCCATCCAGATGCGAACGGTAGAGGTACTTCTGAGTCGCATTGTCAGGTGATGCGTAGTAGTAAAACCAGCCTCCTACCTCGTCCACCAATGCGCGTTCGATAATGTCGTACTGGCCGGGCGTCAGGACATGCAGTTCCTGGCCATCGCGCGAGTAGACATACGCGTGGCGCCAACCGTCCTTCTCGCTCAGAACAATGAATGCCTGACCGTCCCGGATCCACGTCAGTCCAGTATTCTTGCCGTAGCTGGCGATGACCCATGCCGGATCGGATTCGTGGAAGATGCGCCGGATGGCACCGGTGTGGACATCAGCGAGCAGAAACTCACGCTCGTCTCGGAATCGGCTCAGCTTTTCGATCAGAAGTTCATGCGAATTCCCAGCCCAGTTGACCTGCCCCAGATAGTATCCCTCGGCCGGCATGGCAATTGGGAGCCAGCGTGTCTCTTTTCCCTGGGCGTCGACGACACCGACACGCAGCGTCGGTATGGCCTCGCCTACCCTGGCAAATCGGACCTCCCTTACTTTCGGATACGTCGGGTCACCCGAAACAAGGACCGACCGGAGTTTCACATTGGAATCGTCTGATTGCACGAAGGCAATCCGCTGTCCGTCGGGGCTCCATACTGCACGGCCGTTGAAAACCGCGCTGTCGGCTACACTGTTCGTGAGAGGGATCTTCCACCCACTGCTCAGATCGCGCACGTACAGATTCCCATGTTCCGAAAAGATGATGCTCTTCCCGTCCGGGGAAATGCTGCCGGATCTGCGAGCCTTTTCTTTCTGGGACGGGTCCAGCACTGTGCGTTTGCCGCTGGCGGCGTCATAGCGCACGAGCACCCGCTCGTTCTTATTGGGAACCGACTCCGAAACCGTGTAGCCCGAGCTATCCGCAAGCCAGTCTGCCCGAAATCTCTTCGCGCGGAATTCGTCCCGATCGTAGATGGCGCGCAGTCGCAACTCCGCTTTCTCAAGCATGGGATCCAGAGAAGTCTCAGCACGAGTAACAGAAACGGCGACGGTGCCGAGACTACCGACCAGTAGAAGGCAAGCAAAAGTAATACTCGTTTTCATCGACGCATCTCCCGTTCGCGATGATTTCATCCCTGATTCGCCTCTGGGTGTACCAGGTGAGAATGAACCGTTCGTGCCAAGACGATCAGCCGAGAACCACTATTTGAGCTGAATAGCCATCGTCACCACCTGACCACTCGGAAGTGTGACGGTGCGCTGATTGGCGCAGTCCGTCAGACTCACCTTCGCGGTACCGCCCGTGATCGAGAGTCGAGCGATCTCGGATGGCAGTTCGAGTACGACAGTCTGCGACTTGGGCGAACTCAGTGTGATTTCAACCTGCTTCCCGTCCCACTCGAGGCTCTTGATCTCGATCGCGCCCCGGCACAGCACTCCTTCGATCCGGCCGGAAGGCCAGGCCGCAGGCAGCGCAGGCAGAAGTTGGATTCTGCCGAGGTCGGAGGCCACCAGCATCTTGATGATCACGGCCGGCATGCCGCCGCTGATGTCCATGTTGAACAGCGAGCGGTGGTTGTGCATCGAGGCGAGGTTGTTGAGCCAGAATCGGTTCACGAGATGTTTGAGGCAATGATAAGCGATTTCTCCTTCGCCGAGGCTGGTAGCGGCCTGCCCCAACTGCACGAGCCCGAACGACATGAAACCGCGCTGGTTGTTTTTCCAATGCGCATCCAGCTTGTACTCAATGGATTTGCGGAAGGCGGCGCGGAGTTCCGGGCTATTGGCGATTTCGTCGGGGAGCCCGTCGAAGAGCGGATAGAGTTGGGACGAGTGGCGATGGCGGTCGTTGTTGTCGAGTCTCGGCGTGAGCCACTCTTTGATGATGCCCTTGTCGTCGATCATGTAGTCGGGCATCTTGGCAAGCATTTTTTCCCACTGAGGGATCTTGTCTTTGTTGCATCCAAGTTCACGAGATGCGGCGATGGTATTGCGCAGCAGTTCCTTAGCCACGGCGACGTCCATGGTGGCGTTGAAGGATGCCTGCGATTTCGAGTTGCCCGGCGTGTTTTCCGGTGACTGGGTCGGAGAGAAGACGAACTTGCCGTCTGCCCCCTCGTACAGGTAGTCCTCGAAGAACACGACTGCCTTTTCCATGAACGGTAGGGCGTGATTCGCGAGGAATTCACGGTCGCCGGTGTAGAGGTAGTAGTCGTAGAAGAAATGGGCCGCCCAGCCGGCACCGCCAACCCACATGCCGCCGGCGAAGTTTGCGTTCAGCGCGTTGTTGAATCCATGAGTCGTCGAGCGTGACGGCAACACGACGCCACGGGATCCGAACAGGTGCTTTGCGTTGATTTCCATCCACGGGACGATCGACTCGATGTAGGACGTGTAGGCCAACATCAGTTCGGGCATGTTGCCCATCAGGTTGGCAGCGATGGCCGAGGGGACATTGCCGTTGTGCGTAAAGTCGCTGGCCCAACCGGGAACATAGGTTCCACCCCAGACTCCCTGCAGCGTTGGCGGCAGGTCGCCCGTACAGGAGATAATGTTGTAGCGGGCGGCATCGAACTCCTTTTCGATCAGTGCCCGGTTGGGATTCTCGTAGCTCGACAGCTCCAGCAGTTCTTCGGTGGTCCGCTGGTGGTCAACGCCGCCGCCCAGGTCAAAACGCATTCGGTTGAACAGCTCGCCGTGGAGTTTGGCGTGGGCATCGAGGAGTCGGCCGTAGTCGGCGGGAAGTTTCTCGAGGGAGCGTTGAATTTCCTCCATCTTCGACTTCGTCGGCTCGTAGAGCAAACGGATGTCGACGAAGACCAGCATGCGGTCCGCGTCCGTGATGACCAGCGAACCATCGTCCTGCGCTTCGGTCGTCCCGCCTGTTACCACGACCCGTGCGTAACTCTCCAAAGCATGGATGCTGCCCGGGTAGACCTTGGTGAAACCGTTGCTGTAGGTCAGCCAAGATTTGCCCGCCGTGCGTTTGATGTCGGAAACGTGTTCCTTGAAGACCTGATCCGAGCGTTTGTTGATATCGGAGTCCGCATTGAACTCGTCGCTCGGTTCCCGCGGTTCTAACGCAAGCCGGCAGTCGAGTGCCGACTTCGGTCCGGTGAGCAGCAGCACGGCCACGCCCGCCGCGCGTGAGACGAACATGCGGCGCTCGAAGACTCCCCGGTCATCTGCCCAATGCACCGTCACCTCGCCGGTCTGGAAATTCACTGAGCGAGCGTAGTCTCGCACCTCGCCCTCCGCCTCGGTGCGGATCGTGAGGTCGAAGGCCGGCACGAAATAGTCCGGGTACATGAAGCCGTCCTGCCCGGATAGATCGAACTGGAGCTGGCAGGCCTGCTTGTAGAGCCCCCGATCGATGAGTCGGCGGATCTCAAACAAGCGAACCGACTGGTCGAGAGGCATCACCGGGGCGCCCATCGGCAAGAACAGACGCTCATGGGAGAAAATCACCCGTTCGTCGAGAGGGCGACTCAGGGCGTTCGCGCCAATCGTACCGTTGCCGCAGATGAGCCCTTCCTCCCACGTCTTCGCCGGTTGGGAGCTGACGAATCCACGTTCCGGAACCGACAAGGATTCTGAAGCAGCCAGGAAAGTCACGTGCAGGGCCAACGTTATGGCCACGACCATCGTAGCCAGGGCATATGCTTGTCGTTTCATCATCATTTCCTATCGCTTTGGCACGCAATCAGCCAAGCTCACAGTGTTTGCTCTTATCCATTCCGGTTGGGCGCCGTAACCGAAGCGTAAGCGAGGGAAGCCGCGTACGTTCCTCGCTCACGCGTCGGGTTACGATCGGTCGCCAAAGTGGCGCTGTCCAATTAGTTTCGCCCGAGTTTCTTGGCGATCGCCGCCGAAATTCGGGTGGCGTCTTCCTTCAGCGCGGGGTCCTTCTTCGCTTGCAACGCCAAATGGAGCATCTCCGGGCTCGCGTACTTATCGAGCCCGATCACTTCCGTCAGCACCAGCTTCTTCTCGGTGGTACGTTGAGCAGCGTTGAGCGCTTTGGCGCACATCTGGGCCCTTTGCGCGGCCGGCATGTTGAACTGGCGCACCAGACGGATGTAGCCCCGAATTGCACGGATTCGATACTTTTCGACGGGCGCGTTTTGGGCGACGTCCAACAAAACCGGCCCCGCGTCGACGTTCATCCACTCACCGAGCAATCGGGTGGCGGTGTCCTGGAGTTCGGGACTGGCGTCTTTCCCCGCCACGGCGATCGCCTGAAGCGACCTGGGGCCGCCCATGGCACCGAGAATATCCAGAATGATGCATTTCGTTTCCGTCGGGGCACGCGACATCACGCCGACGAGTTTGTCTGCACACGCATCGCCGTCCGGCATGCGAATGCATGCGGCGCGGAGCGCCTTGACGGCGGCGGCAGTATCTTCGGCCTTCTTCGGAGAAGTAACCCGCTTAATCAGGACGTCGAGGTCCTTCAGTTCAACCGTTTCCCCGAGGGCCGCCAGCGCTGCGTGCCGAACTGTTGCATCGGAATCCTCCAGGGCATCGATCAATTCCTGTGTGGCCGCGATGCGCCGCTGCCCGACGATTTCGATCAGTGCTAGGAGCATGCTGCCCTTGGCCTTCGGCAGTTGGGAAGCGATGCTGCCATCGATCTGATCGTTGGGAAATTCGGCCAATGCCGTTTTGGCTGCCTGTGCTACTTCCAAGTCCTCGTCGGTCGCGATCTCCAACAGCGTGGATGCGCACGAAGCGTCGCCCGAACGGGTAAGGACACCGATCGCCGCGATTCGTACCGGCTTCGGACCGTCTTTGGCGGCCCGTACCATAGCGGGCGAAGCCACCACGTCGCTCCGGCTGGCCAGCACGTACAGCAGTGCTGCACCGCGTTCGGGCGTTGCTTTGGCCATCTCCGCCGTCACGGCTTCCGCCACGGCTTTGCCGGGAAGTTCGCGGGCCGTCATCAGACCAATCTGGAACATCTTTCTGTCTTCCGAGCGGAGTTGCTCGACCAACAGCGGAATGCCCTCGGACCCTCGGG
>CAZUAH010000776.1:0-5659 GCA_964617665.1 uncultured Pirellulaceae bacterium | reverse complement strand
AGAAATCCGAGCCGCTACTTCATGGCCACGCGCTCGCAGAGTGCGCCGCCGGAAGCGCTTTGGCGTATGCCTCAGTGATGGGGTCGCTGCCCTTTGGGTACTTCACGCGGTCCCACGCCCGAACAAATGCAAACCATGAATCGGTGAACGGCTTGGTCCTGATGCGTGGCAACGCCAACTCATGCCATTGGCGGATGATCGGCAGCAACTGCTTGATCGGAAGGGCCGCCAGCTCTGGAAACGCCTTCAGTTCTCTCGCTAACTCGAATAGCTTCCTCTCGCGGCATCCCGGTCCCGGTGGAATCGTGCATCTGATTGCTTGTTCTATGTCGCCGTGCAACACAGAGAGCGCAGAAGACACAACCATATGGCGTGTGTTCTCTGGGGAGGCTGTGTCTTCTGTGTTGTCTGTGTTGGTTCCACTCCAGTCGGCCAGCAGTCCCGCGGCGGCAAGATCGACTACGGGGATATCATCGGCGGGTGGAATGGTCCACGTGTACGTGGCGCCCTCGGGGTGAATCGACGGCGGGGCAGCGACGTAGTGACCTGTCGATCGAATCTCCCCATCGTCCAAATGTCGCGTGGCTATGTTCTCTGCCGATCGTGTGTAAACGTGGAATCCTCGAGGCGTGGCGACCGTAGGAAACGAAGTAGCAGCATCAGGGTATTCTGATTGCCACTTGCGATAGGATGCCGCACAGTCGAAATCTCTCACCACAAGACGGCCCGACACTTCCCCGCAGACGACGCCGATATTCCGCCGGCCCCCGGAAAACCACTCTCGCAGTTCGTCTCGGTCCGGTCGCCGATTTTGATACGGTTTCCAACTCCGAAGCGCCGGTTTCTTGCTTCGGGCTTTGAGCGGGAGCACGGAGCATCCGAGATGATCGTAGAAGATGGCCATATCGAGGGTATTCATTGAGACGCCTCCTCCACGTCACTTTGCACCCTTCCCCCCTCCCGAGTCTGGGTTTTTGTGAAGTTCAGCTTCACGCCGAACCGTTCCTGCAATTGCCGGCGACTTTCTCTCTCTAGTTCTCGATCGCCTGCGCGCCGGGCCGCTACGATGATCGCAACCAACGTAGCAGGGCTTCCATTGGTGGCTGTTTCGCTCATGGTCACCTCACGAACAAAGGATAAAGGCTATCTATGAATCCCTGCGTTCGTTCGGTTCGCTTGCCGAACAGGGCGCCGCCAAGAAACGAAAAGAGCGGAGTTTTCCGCGTGAAACTCCGCTCTGAGAAAAGTCACTCTGTTCGGCTAGTGTCGGATTTGTTCGGTTGTTCGCCTCTTACCGAACAAATCGAATCAGTCCCGCCGCTGGTCGCTCGCCTTGGGTTTTCGCCGCCGATCCTTCTGCCGTTCCAGCTTCAGCCTTTCGCGTGCGATGGCTAGTTCCTTCCAAGTTGGCGTTTCAACGACCGTCGATCGTCCGCACTTCAGGTAGTTAGCCCACTCCGTGCAGGTCCAGCCGCGGGCATTCCAGTTCTTGAGGATCGTGTCCAGCATTCGGACATTTACGTTCTTACTCTTCTGCGTCCATTGGCCGCCTCCATGGCCGCCCTCCACTGACGTTGCTCTATGGCTCTGCAATTCTCGCAGTCGTCTACGCGCCTCTGCACTCTCTTGGTACACCAACGCGAGCAGTCTTCGGCAGTCCAATCGCGGGCTTTCCAGGATCGCTGCCCTAGCGTCCTTCCAACAAAACTCGCATTCTTCCGGAAACTTCGTCCACCACCATGACAGATCCGGTTTCTCGTCCTGGTTGCCCTTCTGAATCACAAATTCATGGATCTCATCCAGCTGCACTTTCGAATGGTAAAAAATGCCGAAATGGTAAGATTTGATACCCTCCCTGCTTTGCTTTAGACCTTGGACACACTCCTTAGTGGGAATGACACCGACAAGCTCAACTTCGAGCTGCTCCAAGGTAGGCGATGCCATTCTGCAACCGCTCGCGAGAAGGCGGACTTCTGAAAGGAAGTGTGGAAGGTCCCCGCGTTCAGCGGTTCGGTGAATGCCATCGAGAGACTCTGCACACTGCCGAGCCATACGTCTGACACGGAGTAGCTTGTGCTCCAGCGAATCGGCTGTGCCTTCTTTCACGACCCGGCTCCCGCCCCGGTCCCGGAAGTAGGAAGGAGCGGGGCGAGCCAGCCGGGAAACTGACATCGGGAGCGACCCTAGCCCCGCTGTGTGGATTCTACCGGGCTAGGTCCACGATGCCAACTCAGCGGCTTGTTACATGAGTCGCCATTTGCCTCAATGCTTGCGCTGAGCTGAGTGAAACAATGGGGCTCGGGGGTTCAACAGTGAGCCGCTTGGCCGGTCAATCCGGCGCGGTCGGTTCCTCTGGCTTGATCGCCTCTAAGTCCACAGCGTCAAGTTGCTGGATTCGGGCGGTCAGATACACTCGGTGGCGTTGTATGCTTCTCTGGAGTTCGAATACCTCCCAGTTCAAGGCCATGGCGGCTTTACTGTTCGCGTCCATTTTCTGCAATCCGATCGCGATTTCCTGCTTCTTGAGCGCTATTTGATCTGCGGAATCGAGCATCTGAAGATGCCCATTTGCCACAGATCGTGCCTCCAGTCGAGCTTGGTGTGCGGCGGCTCTCATCTGGTCGTGGGCCTTCTGCCGCGCCTTCAGGATCTCTACTGCATAGAGTCGCTTGTACTCGGGCCAACTCGACCGGATGCCGGGGACCGCTTCCCTGATGGTCTTCTCGGCGATGCTGCGAGCCCTGGCCTGGAGATAGTCTTCACTGTAGAGTCGCTCTATCAACTCGTCGGCCATATCAATAGCTTGTGTGTCGAGTTTGTCGGATTTGGCGAATTGCTCGGCCTCCGATCGTGTTTGCGCCAATTCCATCCCCATCTGCTCGACTTCGCTCGGCTGCGACTGTTCGGCCTGGGCGCCGACTTGGACTGGAGGGGGCTCCCGCTTCTGCTGAGTGACGGCTAGGTCGATGTTGTCCAGTTCCTGCAGGCGGCGCTGGAGGTCGTTTCGGTGACGCTGGATGTGCTGAGTGAGTTCGTGGGCCTCGCTGGCGAGTGCCATAGCTGCCTTACTGTTCGGATTCAGGTTCAACAGCGCGGTGGCGGCGTCATGCTTCTTGAGGGCCATTTGCTGGGCGGCGTCCAGGGTCCTGTGATGCTCGGAAGCCTCGCCGCGAGCGGATACCCGCGATTGATGGGCGGCTGTTTTCAGCTCGTCATGGACTTTCTGGCGAGCGCCGTGGATTTCCCTTGCATAGAGTCGCTTGTACTCAGGCCAACTCGACCGGATGCCGGGGACCGCTTCCCTGATGGCCTTCTCGGCGATGCTGCGAGCCCTGGCCTGGAGATAGTCTTCGTCGTGGAGTCGCTTTACGTTCTTTTCGGCTCTATCGAGTGCCGGCATGTGGAGTTTGTCGGATCTGGCTAGGTGTTCGGCTAAGGAGCGACCCCGGAGCAGATACTGCACTCTTTCTTCTGGTGTGGGCGGCGGAGTTGGCTCGGTCATGGTTCTGTCTACATTGTCGGCGAGATGTCGGCCCGCTGCGTTCCGGCAGCTACTTGCCCCGCCGGACATGGCCTTCGTCCAACGAAAAAGGAGCGCCGAAACCAAGGCCACTCCCCAAACGCCCGCCAAGGCGCACAGCAGAACAGCACAAGGCCCGACGCTCCCAAGCGGGAGCGCGGGACCAAGTGACTGTTTCTGCTGACAAAGAGCCTTGCGACTCAGTTTGGCGGTTTATGGGGAAACAGAAACTTGATGCTCGCGCATCAGTTCAAATTGTCGTCAACGCCGGTGAACGGCTGTGTGCGGTCTACATCCTCCCTGTGATTCATCATTCTGCTGGAAACACATTCCTCGGCACCCGGGGTGCCAATTACCATCGTAAACTTGCGGCATTCCGATTACCATACCGTCAGCCGTATCGAGGCCCCGAACGGGCGGACGGCGCCATCGGGCTTGCCGCAGATTGATACAACCTACAATCGCGCAGATGGATGCCTGTTTGGCTCCTGTACGGGGATCAAAGCACTCCTCTCTCAGACGCCAGAATCACGAGAATGTGTTTGGCTCTTGAGCAGGCGACGTAGAGGTCTGGGATTGAGAAGTAGGGCGTCGTTTCTGGGTTGGGTACATCGGCGACGATGATCGCATCGGCTTTCCACGGCCTAAAGCCGCACTCTGAGCTTGCAGTGATCTCTGCTCGGCCTCAATCGCTAAACTCCCGCCGCATCATCGTTAAGAGACACTACCAGCGGCTGGAACGCCGTCATGGTGCTTAGCACTTCGTCAAGCAGCGGGCTACTGCCAAGCTCTATCACCCGCTTACTGTCCAAATGCCTTCTCAAAGAGAAATGAGGGTAGTCAATCGCGGATAGCACCCTAACAAGTTCAGCGAATCCGCTTGATCCGGGGTCACGCAGGTCGGCAGGCGCAAGTTCGAGTACTGGCGGGCCGACCGGAAATCTCATTGGGGCGATAGGAGTCCGTTCTCTGATTTGAACTACGAACGGCTCGGGTAGCGCAGCGATAATTTCTGAAAAGGTGTTCCGGCGTGAATGAAGGGCTTGCCTGAGCGAATCTATCGCAGCTACTGAACCCACTCGTACGTACACGTCCAAGCCGAGGTCAAAGAGTGAAACCGTCTGATGAGCGTGGTTAAGTAGATGCTCCAACTTCTTGGGGCCGAAGGCGACCCATAGGCTTTTGTCTTCATCTGGATGGAAAATGCCAACGTGAGGCCACCTGTAAAACGAACTGTCCAGTGCCTGCAAACCCTTGTGTAGGAGTTTATGCCCGAACACCTCCATTCTTCGCCGAATCCAAACCACGTCGTCTGGATCTTTCTCGCGGCGAGAGAAGAACTTGAACATTTCGTCTTCAAAGCCATCAAAGCGTTGTGACATGATTTCTTCTCCAGAGACCGGCACCCATTGGCTGCCTAACCACTTGACGGCTTCTCACCATTTGTCGCTATTGATTCACCAGGAATCGCACGTGTTCTTCAAGGATTCTCCGCGTCGCATCCGGGGCATGGAGTCGGTGTTCCAGCATCTGCGTGGCGAAGTCCATTGGCAGGCACTCTGAGAACTTCAAGCCTTGGATTGCTGATTCGTCCACGGCAGGACGCATCTCAGTTACGTCGTATTGGCGGATCACTCCGATCGCACGCTCCACATCGTGCAGCTTCACCGCGGACTCGAAAGTCAGTGTGAAACTGTCGTGGTTCACCTTGCTGCTGGTCTCCTGGGCCAGTTGGCGCAATAGTGTGGCATTTGCCCGATTGCCACCAAATGTCCACCATTCCGACTCGCCGGAATCGCCGAGCAGTACGACCGAAGAGTTAACATTCAGCCACGGGAACTCTTGCCGGATCTCTTGGATGCGTTCCGTCGCCCTGCGCGACCATCGTTCGGAGGTGTCGTCCGTGGCCAGGATCCGCTTGATTGACTGGGACAGCCGGAAGTCCAACCCCTGGCCTTCGCCCTTCCAACGTGATCGTCCCGTGGCGTCGGTCGCCTCGACGTAGGCCACTCGTCGTTTCCAATCAGTGTGATTCACACGCCAAGCTCGCCCACCCAGCAGCAGCACGCGAGGTCCTTCGTGTTTGCCCAGAAACGTCATTTCGTCGACGTAGCCAAGTTCCTGGCGTCCGTGCAGAAC
>CAZUAH010000775.1:0-5667 GCA_964617665.1 uncultured Pirellulaceae bacterium | reverse complement strand
AACACACGACGACCGGCGAGCGTCGCCGGTTAGCGGGCCGTTGGTTTGTCGATTCTACCGGCGATGGCTGCATCGGTTATCTGGCCGGGGCCGATCATGAACTGACCGACAACGGCCATATGGGCCGCTGCAATCTGTGGAACGTAATCGACACGGGGAAGCCCGTGCCGTTTCCGCAATGTCGCTGGGCCCTGGACCTGACCGACAAGCCGTTCCCAGGGCGGGCGAAACCGGGTTACGCTGCTGCCGACAGCGCCCGCAGTATACAGCAGCTGGGTGGCTGGTATTGGGAGAGCGGTTTTGATCACGATCCGTTCGAGAAGAGCGAGTACATTCGCGACTGGAACTTCCGAGCCATGTACGGCGCTTGGGATGCGCTGAAGAATGTCGACGGGCGATATGCCAACTACAAACTGAATTGGGCCGCATTTGTATCCGGCAAACGCGAATCGCGCAGGCTTCTGGGTGACATTGTTCTGACGAAAGAGGACGTGCTTGAAGGCAAAGAGTATGCAGACGGCTGCGTGCCAACCGGCTGGTCGATCGACTTGCACTTGCCGGACTCGCGTTACGAGGCCGGATTCGAAGGCGACGCCTTCATTGCGAAGGCTCACTTCACTCACTACAAGACGCCTTACTGGGTCCCGTATCGTTGCCTCTACTCGCGCAACGTGACAAACCTGTTTATGGCCGGCCGCGACATCAGCGTCACGCATGACGCTCTGGGAACGGTGCGCGTGATGCGCACCGGAGGCTGCATGGGCGAGATCGTCGGCATGGCCGCCTCGCTGTGCAAGAAAAACGACTGCAATCCGCGTGGTGTGTACAAAGACCATCTGGGAGAATTGAAGGAGTTGATGCTAGAAGGCGTGGGCAATCTGCCGCCGATCATCACTTCGCTTGAGCCGCCGGAATGGCTGGCCACTGCGGGGGAGAACATTGCGCGGAAGGCCAAGATACAGGTTTCTGGCTGTCTAAAGGAAGGCACAAAGCTCCCAAACCTGCTGACCGATGGCCAAGCGAACGTGAGCGATAACGAGGGCCGGTGGCTGAGCGATCCGCAGACGCCGAATTGGGTCGAACTTGCTTGGCCTGAGCCTCAGACGGTTTCCGCCGCGCGCATCATTTCCGGCTTTCGACAAGGCGAAATCTCGTTGGTCGCTCCCATCCAAGCGTTTGTGTTGCAGGCCGGTGACGGCGACGAGTGGAAGGACATCGAGGATACACGAACCGAAGATAATTCGGCGGTCGATTGGCACGTTCGCTTTCCGCCCATCAAGGCAACTCGTATCCGCTTGTGGGTGACGGAGACACAGGTCGACGTGTCGCGCATTTGGGAGATCGAGGTTTATGGCGGCTCGAAATCGCCGCCAACGAAAAAGTGAAAGAGGAGAATAGACCATGATGACTTGGCAATCACGACAGTCGCGCCGTTTCCTGCCGATTTCATTGGCTTTGGCGATCCTGTTCTTGATGGGACGAACCGCGTTCGCAGACGAGATGTATTGCCCAAACGATTTGACCGAGGAAGAGAAGAAGGCCGGATTCGAGTTGCTTTTTGACGGTAATGGATTGGACGGATGGCAGCAAAATGGGAATTGGGTCGTCGAGAATGGGGCGATCTCGCGAGCCAAGAAAGGCGGCGGATTGACCTACACGGTCAAGGTGACCCCTGACAACTTCGAGTTGCGTTTCGAATGGAAAGTAGCCGAGGGCAGCAACAGCGGCATCTATTATCGGCCGGGGCAATACGAATACCAAATCCTCGACAACCAACGGCATCGCGATGGTAGGAATCCTCGTACGAGTGCTGCTTCGTTGTACTTCTGCATAGCGCCGTCGAAGGACGCGAGCCAGCCGGTCGGCAAATGGAACTCTGGACGGATCATCTGCAAAGGCACGGTGGTACAGCACTGGCTGAACGGCGTGAAGGTCATTGACATGGACTACAGCGATCCGAAGTACGCCGCCGACGTAGAACGGCTTCGCATTCGCGGGGCTGACTTGGCAGCCCGCGGACGACACCTGATGTTCCAGGACCACGGTGATCCGGTCTGGTATCGTGGCATCAAGCTTCGGACGTTGGACAAGGACGACGAATTGGATCGAACGCCCGTCGAGCCAGCAGCGATCCCGGAAGAGGCGTTGAAGTACGAACAGGAGATCCTCGATAGGATCCGGCAACGCAAGGCGAAGAAGAAATAGATGCGTTTTTCTGCAGTTCTTTTCGATTTGGACGGGACCCTGTTGGACACACTGGCCGACATTGCCCACTCGGCGAACCGCGTCCTGGCTGATCTCGGCTTCCCGACGCACGACATCGACGCCTATCGCCATTTCGTTGGCGAAGGATTGATTGTGCTGTTCCGAAAAGCCCTTCCGGCCGACGTGAACGCGGATGAGGTCATGCCTCGCTGTGCCGAACGCTTCCGCGAGGCATATGGCCGCGAATGGAACGTTCGCACTCGTCCGTATGATGGGATTCGTGAGTTACTGGATGCGTTGACCGCACGACCGATCGAGATGGCCGTCTTGTCCAACAAGCCGGATGCCTTCACCAAGAAGTGTGTCCAAGAGTACCTTCCGGAATACAGGTTTCAAGTGGTCCTTGGTCAGCGCGACAGTGTCCCACGCAAGCCGGATCCAGCCGGCGCAGTAGAAATCGTCAACGAGATGGGTATCCCGGCCGAACAGTTCCTCTATTTGGGAGACTCGTCGATCGACATGCAAACAGCGACGGCTGCGGGCATGTACGCAGTGGGGGCCCTGTGGGGATTCCGATCACTTGACGAGTTGCAGCGGCACGGAGCCAAGACGGTTATCAGCAAGCCTACGGACCTGCTCGAACTGTTCGATGAATGAGTCTCGGACCATCGCGGTAGATGCTGTTTGACGCCAGAGCGACTGGTTGGTCTCTTGGCGGTTGTATTTGCTGATCCACTTCTGCGGATTTCGCAGCCACTGCCCTTCGACGCCGATCAATCCTATCGATGGGGACAACGCGAGCGATGCTCGCAGCCGCGTCTTTCGGCACTTCTGAATCGTTCCTCGCACATGCCGGCTAGCATAAGCCTATCGGAGTGCTCACGCGATTTTCGTGCCGTTTCCCGATCAGTGGCGGACGAAGACCATTCTTGACACGTGACGGAATCAGGCATTAAAGCAGACCAGGCAATACGGAGATTCGCACGATGCTCGCACGGATGGTTTCGTTTTCCGCCTCGCTGGCGATCGTCTGCCTTATTGCATCGCAAACTCTCTCGGATGAGAGTCTCACGCAGCAGCCCACCTCTGCGCCCGCTACCCCCCAAACTGCAGGCGATTTGCAGCCATTGGTCGATGCAAACGAGACGGCCCCCAACCTCCCGACGGCGGCACACCCACCTCGGTTTTTCGCTCAAGCGTCACGCGTTCCGAGTCGTTCTGTCCTGCGCACTAATGAAGCCACACGCGACGAGCGGCCGCAAGACTCGAATGCCCCGCAACCTGCGGCAGACTCGGAAGACCTCCATTTGCCTGTTCCGGCGCCGCCTCGTATCCACTCCACATCGCCCGCTCCATTGAACGTGGATGTGTCGTCTGACAGTCCGCCGAACCGCCCCGTAGTAAGGACGCACGAACGTCGACCGCCCACGCCTACTCGAACCCCCAGCGACGTCAACCTTACCACTGCGGTACCCATTATCGCCATCGAAACAGTGAGTCCAGCTGCAGTCAATGTGGGAAGGACGGTCAAGTACGTGATTGCGGTTCGGAACCGAGGCGACGTTGCAGCGGAGAACCTGAAGGTAGTCGCCACGTTACCCGAGCATGTCGAATTGCTCGAAGCCGCACCACAGCCATCGGACAATGCTGACGGTGAATTGCATTTCGACGTGGGCAGGTTGGGTGCAGGAGAATCGAAGTCGATCCAGTTGCAGTTGGTGCCCCGCAAAACCGGAGCGATCGACTTGGCAACGCGCGCCAGTTTCTCCGTCTCGACACGTACCGCGATGCACGTGGGTCGCTCCCAGCTTACCTTGACGTGCGAAGCGCCCGAAGAAGCCAGCTATGGCGACACGGTGACATTTACCCTGGTCGTTACGAACGTTGGCGATGGTGTGGCCGAGGGAGTTGTGATCACGCCCAAACTTCCGTCACACGCCGAAGCGGACAGCAGAGCACAGCGTCCTGTGTCGGTCGGTTGGCTACATCCCGGCGACGCACGACGGGTGCCCGTTACCGCATCGGCCATTGGTCCCGGAGTCATCGAAGCCCGATTTACGGCTACTGATGCCAATGGGTCGAAAGTAGATACCAAAGCCAAAGTGCGAGTCCGCCGCGCAGTTGTCGAAGTGGATACGGACGGCCCTCAGATGCACTTCTTGGGGCGAGAGGCTGTTTACGAGATTCACGTGGCGAATCCCGGTGATACGACGGCGGAGAATGTCAAGGTCGTGGCTTCGTTGCCTTCGGGGATGCGATTAACGGTGCTTGGCCGGCCGGTCGACTTCGACCGCCACAGGAACACCATGACTTGGTACGTCCGACACCTCGCTGCAGGAGGCACGGAGAGGCTGGCATTCAAGCTGAAGGCTGTGGCAGAAGGCGAGCAGGTACAAGAGATCACGGTTAACGCGGCTCGTGGCCTGCATGCGGATGCCCGTCACTTGACTCAGGTGACGAGCCGTCCGAAGATCAATGTGGCCATCTCCAGCAGTGACGGCCCGTTGGCTGTCGGTAACGCGGCAGAGTTCCAAGTTGTCGTGCAAAACGTGGGTACCAAATCGGCCGAAGGAATCCACGTCAAAATCATCATGCCTGACGCATTGCAGCCGGTGGTTTCCGACGGCTATGCGATCGAAGACAACCAGCTCACCTTCTCTCCCATGAACTTGGCCGCCGGTCAAACCGAAAAGCTCGAATTTCGAGCTGTTGGTAGCGAGGTGGGCGACCATGTCGTCCGCGTCATTATGGAAAGCCAGTCTCCATCGTATTCACTGAGCGCGGAAACCAGCGCATTCTTCTACAGCAGCCAAGAAACGCCACGCGTAACCAGCTTGAAATGAGACCGCTTGGCTGTAACGGTTCAGTCTTTGATGCTGTGAACCCACTTGATGAAGGCCTGATGTTGGTCAGCTTGGAAGCGGTTCACATCGTCAGGAGTCAGGTGGGCCAGATTCTTGGTGCGATTGACGGTCTCCCACGCACTGCGGGCGCGATCAACGCAGCTTTTGACTTCCTTGACATCGGCGTCGCGGTTTCGGCATGGTGAGTAAACCAGGCATGGACGCGGGGCAATCATCGCAAGAACGTCGTCGAAGTCATACGGGATCTGGGCCTCGCGACCGTCGAACAGGCCCAAGAGCGGCTGGAGGGCGTGCCACTGCCACAGGCGTCGGATACCGCCGGTGTGTTTCGTGTCAGTATCGGTTCGCAACGGCGTGAAGCCGCAGAAGCTTGCCACGCCAGCTATACGCTCGTCCAACGCCGCAGCGTACAAGGCGACCGTGCCGCCTTGCGAGTATCCCAGGAGATAGATCTGATCCGTGAGTACGGCCGGCATTTCGCCCTGGGACGCGCCTTTGCCGTCGACAAGGAAGTCGACTGCGGCGCGCATGTCGTGGACCATCCTTCCCAGACGCGACCATTTGGGATAATGGTGGTAGAAATCGCGACCCTCTAGCA
>CAZUAH010000774.1:0-5678 GCA_964617665.1 uncultured Pirellulaceae bacterium | reverse complement strand
CTCACACCCCGCCAGCTCCCACTTGACCATGCAAACGGCTGGGGTCGTGTTTGCCGTGCTCATCGGCATTCTGTGCGCGGCTGGGGGCGCTATGTGCGGGTGATTCTGCCCGGATCGCGCACAGGTTCGCGCACAGGTTTGAGCGTCCCTGAAGTCGTCGTGGGTGTTGCTGCCCGACCCGGGCGGGGATGACCGATAGTTGGGGCTCCCACAGGCGCCCCGTTCGTTGCGGACAGAAATTGGCTCCCTTGTAATTGGCGAATCGTGCCATACCGGTTTACAGTGCTGCCACTGTCAGCGGCGGAATCGACTCGCCATACACGGCGCAGGCGTGATCGGTTGCTGGCCCGGATAGCTCGCTCCAGCGGTTCCGGGTTTCAGGCGCACTGGCAGTGGATGGAGTGGCGCCAGGATCAGACGTACGTCTGCCTGGAGTACCGATGAAGAAAGAACGGGATGAAGCCCGCTTGATTCAGGGCGCAGCTGCCCTGTTCTCCCTCAACAGGGCCGCGGAGCTGCTGCCATGCAGCGACGGCGAAGCCCGCAAGTGGCTGGAGGACCGTGGTCTGGTACGCCACGTCAACGGGCGCCCTGTCGTGCGCTGGCGTGACGTGCTCGAGGCCCTGGCCGATGGGACCCGCCTGGTCGCGACCCCAGCCCCGAAGCGTGCTCCGTTGCCGCGCGTGAAGCTGTAGGGGGGTGGAGCATGAAGGGACTCTCCCCATACTGGTGGTCCGATGAGCAGCGCGCTCGCCACGCGAGACAGGGAGGCGAATGGGCGGACGACATAGCAGAGGACGCGGGTGAGAACGCGCCGCAACAGCGTTTCTGCCTGGCCCCCGCTTCGGAACCGTGCCCCGATTGCGGTGAGTGTCCCGAGGACGATCCCGATGGGTACACCAGTCCCGAGGATGGTCGGTGCTGGAACTGCGATGCGGAGCTGGATCAATGAGCGCGCCCTATCCGTCGATTGACGTTGCGGTGGACGCCTGGACCGCTGCTCATCCGCTGCCAGCGGACACGCCCGCCTCGCACGGGACATGCCCGATCTGTCTCTGCGAAAAGTGCTTCGGTCGCCTACCTGGCTCCGATGGTTGGTGGTTCTGTTTCAACTGGGAGGACCACCCTGTCGGGGTGGACAAAACGAACCAGCAACACGCGGGGTGGGCGGGCGACTCCCTGGACCTCGAGACACACAGGCGCGGATACGAAGGGAAGGAGGGCAGGCTTCGGGTGCTGCGCGAGGACGGATACCTACAGGGGCGCTCCGAGAGAAGGAGCAAGTCGGCTGTTCGCAAGGTGACCATGACGTGGTTCGATCCGCCCAATGGCGAACGGATGACGGCTCATTGCCAGGGTGAGCGAAGGTCGATTCAATGGGACGACCTGGTGAGCTACTGCCGTGGGCCTCTTCCCTGGCCCAGTGGCGGAAAGGACCGCGTACCGGCTTGGACCTTCGCGACCTACCAGGGAGACAACAGGGGTACGAGCGCACGCACCCGGGCTCATGGCGATCCACCTCCAGACTCGCCCCCCGATGACTACCCCGTGGAAGCCGTGCATGGGCTCGCGCTCGACTATGACGACGAGAACGAGGCAGGAGAGCGCCTGTTCAGGAGCGCCTGGGGCCGCTGGCGCTATCTGGCGCACACGTCGGGTAGTCACGGAATCCCGAAGGGGGACAAGCCTGCGGGCCCCCGCTGGCGCGTCTTGCTGGCATACACACGTCCCGTGAGCCCTGCAGAGCATAGACGAATCGGTGCCTGGGCACGCCACCCGCGGAAAAACGCTGGCATCGTAGGGGCCGAAGCCGAGCACCCGGCGCGCTGGTACTTCCGTCCTGCCCGTGGTCCTGGCGGGTACGAGTGGCACTCCAACGAAGGGCCGGACCTCGATCCGGAATTTGTCCTGGCAGAGCTGGCGCGATGGGAAGCCGAGGAAACATCCCCCGACGAGGCACCCGAAGCCGATCCTCTGGTGGAGCGGGTGGGTCGTTTGGACGCCTGCCGCTTGGGCGCGTTCCTCGAGGATGAACTGGACCGCCTGCGGGCCCGCGCCGACCGGCGCGAGGTGCCGATCCCTCTGCCATGGCCCAACGTGTCCCGGGAGCTGGGCGGGGGACTCTGGCCTGGCATGTATGTGCTGGTGGGAAACACAGGCAGCGGAAAGAGCCAGTGGGCTTTACAGGCGGGTTTGCATGCTGCCCATGCAGGCATTCCGGTTCTGTACGTGGGCCTCGAGCTGGGTCGTACCGATCTGGTGGCGCGCCTTGTGGGCCTGATCTCCGGCCGCAAGTGGAGCCGCCTGTACCTGGGCGCGGACCCTTCGGAATTGGCAGACGTAGAAGCGAGCTGCGCGCGCGAACTGGCCGCCTTGGAGCGTGTTCCGTTCCACCTCGAGACGGCCCCGCCTCACGGGTGGGACTACCGGGAGCTGGCGCGTGAAGCCCGCGCGATGCGCGAGCTGTACCCCGAAGGCGAGCCCGGTAGCCGCCCCTTCCTGGTGGTGTTGGACTTCCTGCAGCTCGTGACAAGCCCCGAGGGCGCGCGGGAGGACCTACGGGAACGGATCGGTCGTGCCGCCTATGCGGGTCGAGCTGTGGCCCGAGATTTCGGCGCCTCTGTTCTGCTGGTTTCCAGCACGGCGCGGGAGCACTACGGGGCCCTTTCGGGTGAGCCATCCAGAACGAACACCCGCGCGAAGGGGCCCGCATTGGGCGCTGGCAATCCTGCCCGGCTGGTGGGACTGGGGAAGGAATCAGGGGAACTCGAGTATGCCTGCGACGGCGCCCTGGTGCTGGCTGCGGAGCCATGGCCCGATAAGACCCCGCCGATGGATGGGACGCGGGTATGGCTCGCCCTGGCGAAGATGCGGGCAAAGCCCGAGGGCTCGACCGGCTGGGCACCGCTTCGATTCGATGGTGGCCGGTTCCGTGAGCCCACGGCGACCGAGGTAGCCGCGGATCGAAGGGCTCAGCACTCGACGGGCTCGAGAAAGGCCGCCCGGGGTAACTCCGCAGCGGATCGGGCCGCACACGACTACTCCGGCGCCTGGCCCGAGACCTGTTGACGATGGCAGCCCTGGACCTCGAGGCTCTGCGCCTGGACGAGCTGCCGACCTGGCTCAAGGGGCACGCGGGCGAGGCGCCTGGTGCCGTCCAGAAGGCCGCGGAGGGCGCCCTGGTAGCCCTGCGGGAGAATGGGAGCCGCACCCCACTGCAACTGCCGTCGATGGGCTCTGCGGAGGCTCTGGGGCGCGAGGTGTCCCGGGAGTTACCCCGCCTGTCCGACGCGGTGGCCGAGCACGGCGCAGAGGGTGTGGCTGGCTTTCTGGAGACACTGGGGCCCATCGGCATCAGGGTAGCTGGCAACACTCGCCAGGACATGCAGGCGCTGACTGTTGAGCGCGTCCTGCGTCGGCTGGCTGCGGTGCTCTGGCTCGACCGGGTGGGGCCCCGTCTGGAGAAAGAGGCGATACGACGACACCCAGGTATTCCGCTTCCGCTGGTTGGCAGCGCCCGGGTAGGGATCTGGGGCCGCCCTCGAGCTGTTGACGCCCCCGAGCATGGTCGTGTGCTGGTGGACGGCGCCGGGACCACTTTGGCGACCCTGAAGCTGGACCGCATTCCTGCGGTGTCTCCCGAGCTGCTGCCGAATCTCGAGGCATGGGAGCGCAACGGTGCGAGGCTGCTGGGCTCGCTCCATGCCCACCGGCTGATTCGCTGGCTGGCCTGGGAGGCCCACACACGGCCCCACTTCGGGCAAGCCCCGATCATTGAGGTGGTTGGAGGCTGGGACGCACTCGCCACCGCCGTGGGGGCGCGTTCGAACAAAGCGGCGGACAAGCTGCGAGACATCGTGTGGTGCCTTGACGCGCACCACTTCACCTTCCCCGATGGGAGCCTGGGGCGACTACTGATGGTGGACCGCTACCGGCCATCCCGAGGCCCGGGCCGCCAGTCACGGATCAGCCTGCTACCTGGGGCCCCGCTGCGGCCTGGCTACCTGTTCGATCTGCGCCGACCCGCACGGAAGATCGTCCCCGTCCTGTCTGAGCTGCCACCCATGGTTGGAAGGGAGCGCGACCACGGGTCCGTAGCAGAGCTGCACTGGCGCGTCCTGGTGGAGATGCGCTGTCGCTGCCGGGAGATGGTGGGCGAGGTGGAGGGTGAGGACCTGGGCTTGCCTCTGCCTCCCGCGAAATGGGACGCGTTGGGCGATCTCGCGCGCGTGCCCTCGCGCACTCTGGGCGCAGTCCTCGAGCGTTGGACCCGCGATGGGCGCGACGGGCCTGCCTTCCTTTCCCGTGTGGACGGAGATCGCTTCACTTTGGGATCAGCCCATGAACACGCCCGTCGCGTGCTGCTGCACTACGGCTGGAAAGAGGCCGAGGGCAGCCGGGCTGGCTTGGCGAGCGCGCGCAAGCGAGGCAACCGAGGGCCGACACGCCGACGGTGGAAGCAACGGTGAGAGTGCTACCCCCGTTGCGCCAGGAATGCTCCCCCCGTAGGAGCCAGAACACTCCCCCCGTTGGCACTCATAAAACTGTGGAAATACAACCGGATACGCCACCTGTCCCGCGAACGGTACGGAACGGTAGTGTAGCTATACGCCCCGGCCCTGCGCTGGGGCTCCGGGCCCGGGGCTGCGGTGGGCGTCAAGGTCGCGCAGCTCCGCAATGGGGGCAGGCAGGATCACCCGGCTGGATGACGCCTTTACAGGCGGGGCAGGTGACCGGGAGTGCTGGCCTCTGCGGGTCGTTTCCGCATGCAGGACAGCGGGTGGCCCCGACGATCGTCTTGGCGCCGCACGTAGCGCAGGTGGGTCGCGCCTTGGGTTTTCTGCTGGCATCCCCGAGCAGAGCCGCCACTACCACGCCGATAGGGCCCAGGAGCATCCCAAGGATCAGCCCTGTACCCGCGCGGTTCTTCGAACTGGCGACGGCTGCTCCGAGGAAGCCACAGACCAGCATTCCGATCCCGAGCCATGTGCAGTCCATTGCTGTTTCCTCCTTCGGGGGCTCTATCTATTTGGCCCCCCGCCCCCGGGGAGAACCGCGGACGTTCTTCGTGGATGCTCCATAGCCCCCGCATGAAGTCTATTTCTATAAAATACCGTGTCATTCCAACGGGATACGCCAATTTCAACGCGGATAGTGCCTGGGGTTTCGCACTCATTTTCCTGCAACCCATTGAAGGCGCGGGCTTTTTTTTTCTTGGTCATACGGGGTTTTCAACCCTGGACGCGGCGGGGGCGAAGGGTGTGAACGAGGTCGGGCTACCCCAAGGGGGGCCCGGGCTTTCAACCGGATGCGCTGGGAGCCATCTCCCGGGCCCACTGGAGAAACACACCGTATGCCTTGTTCAATGACCCATACGTTCTCGGAGTTTCCCCCTTGGCCCGGACAATCCACGGCCGCTTTCGTGAAACCATTTCCGTCCCTACTACCTCGCCATCTTCGATGATCTCTGCCAGCCGGGCCGCCTCAAAGAGAACCGCTACGTCGAAGGTTTTCCTGGGCTTGCCATTCTTGAAGAATCTGCACAGGCGAAGCCCCCCTTCATCGCACCGAATGTGCCAGCCCAAACTCTCCAGGTCGGCACCATGAATCTCCAGCAGCTCCCTGAGCGAACCGATCTCCTTCGGCGGCGCCCACTGCTCTGCTGGTGGCGCTTCCAT
>CAZUAH010000773.1:0-5696 GCA_964617665.1 uncultured Pirellulaceae bacterium | reverse complement strand
GTTCGGTCACTCCGAACGACGCTGAGACGGGAGGGCTAATTGACGCCTTACAGACCAGACCACGAACCATCAAGGCCCTGTGTGCGCGGTTCTGCACGGAGACGTTCTGGTTGGGATCTGTGGGTACAAGCCCATTGACTGCAAAGACAGATCCGGCGAACTGGGATACTGGCTTGCCGAGCCCTTCACCGGGCATGGCATCATGACTGCGTGCGTCAGAACGCTGATCAACTATGCCTTCGACGCGCTGCAACTCAACAGGATCGAGATTCGGGCGGCCACGGCCAATCACGGGAGCCGCGCAATCGCAGAACGTCTCGGCTTCACTCACGAAGGTACCCTCCGGGATGCAGAATGGCTCAATGACCATTTCGTCGACAAGGAGGTCTACTCTGTGCTGAGGCGCGAATGGAACGCCGAACAATGCCTTCCAGCCGACAGCGCCGCCGCCGCGGCTGAAGGCTGATGTTCGCACGACGGGGAAATGAACATGAGGACGAATGTGCCGACAGGAGCATGGTTGAGGAAAGCCAAGATGTGTACCGCCGCGACAGTGGCCTTACTGGTCGTGATGCCCCTTTCTGCGAGTGGCTTCGACGACGTGATACCAGCGCGGGACGCCATCACGTGGCAGGCTCAATCCGGAGAAGCCATTTTCAGCATGTGGCAGGAACATCACCCTGGTACCGATTCGCCGCCGAATGGAGTTGGTCTCCAATACTCTGAAGGTCTTTTGTGGTGCCCCGGGGTTGGACCAGGAATTGGCCAGCGATTTGCGGGCCTCGCTCGGAGAACCGACAGAAGTGAAGAGATGGCTTGCCTTCTCCTTAGATAAAACAATCAGGCTTCAACTGAACCCGCCGGCAGAAGTACGAGCGTTGTCGGCTATGGCAGGGCCTGACTGGATGACAGCGTCAAGCTCCAGTTGAGCTTGTGCGGAATTCTTAGGATACTGCCGAACGAGTTCGTTGCAGCCGACGGCGAGGATGCTGCGGCTGAAGGCCGCTGTTATGCGTGACAGGGACATGAAGAAGTCAAGTTCGATTCCCACGAAACTCATTGCCCCGTGCGGGATGAACTGTCGCCTTTGCCGGGCGTACGATCGAGACAAGAACTCCTGCGCGGGTTGCCGAGGGGACGACAGTTTGAAACCGGAGTATTGCGTTTTCTGCAAGATCAAAAATTGCGAAGAAGCGCAGCGTGGGAAGTTCAAGTATTGCTTTGCCTGTGACAAATACCCCTGCAGGCGTCTCCGTCAGCTCGATAAACGGTATAGATCCAAGTATGGCATGAGCATGATCGAGAACCTCGACGAAATTCAGCGGTTAGGCGTCGGGCGTTTCGTGCGAAACCAGAAGGAGAGGTGGGTTTGCCCTGAATGCGGACATATGCTGTGTGTCCATAAGCCGCAGTGCCTCTTCTGCGGGTATGCGTGGTACGAGAAATGCAATGGGTAGCTGGAATTTGGATAACAACTCAAGTCATCGACGCCGCAGTTTGTCTCGTTCTGCAAATAGACCGGTAAGGAAATCGTTGATTCGACACGTGACGGGAGAAACCGCATGAGGGTTTCACACTTCTCTGTGTCAACGCTTGGAGCAGCCGTTTGTCTATCGGTCTGCTCGGGCGTCTTGGCCGAGGAGCTTGGGCCCGGCGTATACTTCGGCTACTTCAATGTGGACCGATGGGGACAGAAGGTCTTCCACAACGGTCCCTATCATATGTTCGTTTCGAATGAAGTAGCGAAACAACTCCAGACGCATACCGGCAAGCCGTTGAAGTTGGACGTGTGGAAGGTCCATCAGCCAGTGAATCCCGGCGGCGGGATCGTCCAGGGGATATCCAGCATCTCAGCAACAAAGCATCAAGGCCTGGTCCTTGATGCGGCATCGAAGTCGGCCAGGAGGCGCCAGGGGAAAGGGTTGCCAGTACGCCTTACCGTTCGTAACACGTCGACCGAGAACATCACGCTGCGACCGCGTGACTTCGGATTCGTGTTGGTGACAAATTCGCCCTTTTCCAATGACGCAATCGGTTACCGCGATCCCGAAGGGCGTGCGTATTGGTATTACCAAACCTCTGTCGTATCGCTTCGTGGAAAGCGGCCGCCGTTGCGAGCTGCCTGTCGTCAGGTGCTCCTGCCGTGGACTCCCCAGAATTATGCGGCAAGTGGTCAAGACGTTGCCGTTGGCCGTAAGACGCCCACACACCATCATCCCGGTGTCTATTTCCCATTGCACATAAAGCCGGGTGGCAAGTTCGAGACTACGGTTGTCGTCGGCCGCGAACTCCTTCCCGGCGAGTACGAAGTGTTCTTCTATCAACCATCGGGGAACTTCTCGCATGCGGCGGGCCCGATGTCGAAACGAATCGCATTTGAAGTGGTAGAATGAGGCTATGCGTGACCTACGAATGGATGGCATCGAAGTCTGCTCGTCCGCGTTCTCGCTACGTTCGTATCGAGCTGCGCCGTGTCTATTCCTTGTGCCTGTAACCGCCGACAACAAGGAGAAAGCACTTGCGGACTACACAGAACTCCTAGAATGTAGTCGTTGCCAGGGCCTTCGCGTTTCTGGCCTTGCGGATCTCAGCTTTCTCGATGAGTTTCCCAACCTGCTCTACCTTGAAATCGCTGACCAGAAACGAGTCAACACCAGACAACTCGATACGCTGACTAATCTGCGTGGTTTGTATATTGAGTCACCCGGCGCTGGAGTTGACTTCACTTGTTTCCCAGAGTTGGAGTCGTTTGGCTGCGGGCAGTGGCACGTTGACAATCGCAACCTCGATCAAGCCCGTGAATTGCGGCAGCTCCGGATCTGGGGCTTCAGGCCAGCCTCAAAGGACCTATCCGACTTGGCGAACATCCCGCGGTTGGAATGCCTGGAACTCTCAAAAACCACGATTTCGTCAATCGCCGGGATCGAAACGTTGGAAGACCTCCGATATGTCGACATGGCCTACGCGCCGAAACTCGAATCGATCGACGCGTTCGGATCGAAGGGAATTCGAATCCGCGAACTTGCTATCGAGAACGCGAAGGCCATTGCGTCCTACAAACCAATCGCCTCGATTGACCGACTCCGACGGCTTCGATTATCGCACTGCGCCGCAATGCCAGACTTGAAGTGGACCAAGGGGATGCGGCATCTCGATTCTTTCGCGTTCGTGGAAACCAATGTAGAGAATGGTGACCTTTCACCGCTGCTCAAGCTGTCGAAGCTGCGATACGTCGGAACCATGGACAAGCGACACTACAACTACAAGTTTAGGGAACTGAATGAGATTCTCGATCAGCGAAATGCTTGACATCCGACGATCGAATCAACTTTCGCGCATCGCGCCTCCTCGGTCTAAGAGCCTGTCTTCAAATGTGAGAAGTGAGGCGATTTCTAGTAGTGGTGGCTTCCAGCCGCCACGCGATCCAAGGTTTTTGGTAGATTCAGTGGCGGCTGGAAGCCACCACTACGTATTTGAAGACTGGCTCTAAGGCGGACGCAGGCTAGTCGTCGTGGCACGAATTTGACCCGCGAAGTGTTGTATGTGACGACCGGATGGTACAATGGGCCGAACCGTCGTGCAGATTCGTCGGCATACATACAAGTTATGCGACAACTCGATCGAACCAGTCATGGCAAAACCGGAACATGAACGGATACTTCGAGACGCTGTGCGAACCGGTACGTCTACCATCGACATGAGCGGCTTCGACTTGTCCGGCCTCTTGTTCTCGTCAGCTCGCCTTGATGGGATAGTCTTGTCCGCAGCAGACTTGCGCAACGCAAGACTCTCCGGCGGATATTTTCGCGGTTGCGACCTGCGGAACGCGATACTCAAGAAGGCTGACATCGTTCTGGGTGATTTTCGCGATACTAATCTCCAAGGAACCGACCTGACATCCTCCGATCTCAACGGGGCCGTGATGACCGGTGCCAATCTTTCAAACGCAAACCTAACCAAGGCCAACCTAGTAAAGACCTGCCTTGACGGGGCAGACTTCACCGGCACCAACCTGAACCAAACCGACCTGCGTGGTGCTCAAGGACTCACTGAATCACAACTCGAATCTGCGAAGAATAGCGACAAGGCGATCCTCGATGAGCGAGTGCTCGCAATCTTGAATCGCAGCGGTGACATCACAGTCGCTCGTCATGGACGACGAAGACGGCGACGCAAAAATCAATATGAAATAGACTTGATATTTGACACCGTCAAACCAACGTTTGGGGACATATTTCTACTTTCTGGTCACGATCATCCGGAGTTCCCGCCGACCGGCGACTATGGATTCGACCAACTCGCAGATCTTGGCGTTCAACAGGTCGATGACTACTTCGCGATATTCGCCGACGGTGATCCGGTTGTGTGGCTATTTCCTTTGGTCAAAGGAGAGGTCGTGGAGCATCATCCGGGTCCATTTGACGGCATACGAATGGAACTCGGTGATCGGGAACACAAGGAACTCTGGGCCAACTGCGTTGGAAGGTTCAAAGAGACCCTTTCCGTCACTCAATAGATTGCATGCGTATTGCAGACGTCGCATATCCAGGGTGTGCACGCAAGACCATGAACGAACAGAAATCGGTAGTCCGAGAGCTGCGTGTGACGTTGGCCGGCATGCTGCGGTTGACGGCCTTCATCGTGATTGTCCCGGTCACTCTTGGAGCGTTGGGATTGAGCGGAGTCGATACTCGATACAAACTTCACGCAGCGGAGGGAAGCCAGCAACCAGACGCTCCGACCCCTCGCCGCAATCTGAGAATTGAAAAGATGAGAGAGGCCCAGAGGTTCTTTGAAATGATCGGCTTGCAGGCACATTGTTTCAGGTATGAGGGAGCTTGGGTCGACTGCTGGATTGAAGTCGAGACGAAAGGCAAAGTGACCCGACTGGGCGAAAAGTTGGGCCGCGAGTGCCGAGCATATCGTCAGGCGGCCACGGAAGCTGGGCGGACGTTCACCAAGCCATCAGGCCGCATTGTTTGGGTTCGACGTCTTCCTCACGAAACAGAGGTCTGGGACCTTGCTATCAGTGTTATAGATGATGGCGGCAACTACCAGAGCACGCCCTGTCTCGGGATTTCGCCACCGCAAGTCGACCCCAATCTAATTCGTCGCACTGACTATGTACCTCACTGGCTTGACGGCCGTCGCGAAGTAGTGCTTATCACATTCGACGTCAAGGACAGCCAGACCGGTCAAATCGTCCGATCAGCGAAGTTGAAATGCAGAGTCGTCGATTGAACGACAAGAAAGCTTCGATTGCTGCGTCCTATGATGGAGGTATACCAATCGCTGGACCAGAGTCGCCGATCCGGTCGGAATCAATTGGTGAAGCGGTGCTCCTAACAGCCTTCGTTCTTCTGTGGAAAGGTCGATCATGCGCTCCCGAAGTTATGCCCAGTTGCTTTCTGTATGCGTCATAGCGGTTCTGATGGTCAACGTCTCTCGTGCTCGCGCTCAAGAGAAAACTGAGGCAGCGGAAACGGATCTGCTGGCCGTCACGTTGATTAATGGAGATCATGCTAATGCAGGCGACGTCATGGAACGCTACGACGAGAATGAAGACAGTGTCTTGGACGCACGAGAAATGGGTAAGCTCAAATGGTTGAGTGACCCCAAACGGTTCGACCTGAACAGGAATGATCGACTGACACCGCTCGAAGTCGCGATCTACTTCGCGAACCTACGGAAACAGT
>CAZUAH010000772.1:0-5702 GCA_964617665.1 uncultured Pirellulaceae bacterium | reverse complement strand
GTCTAGTGAACCTACGTGTGAGAGGGTCATGCCTCGCCACACATTCGCACTGTCTTAACAGAGGGAATCTATCATGAGAACTTGCACGTGGATCATTGCCGTAACAGTTTCGTGGCTGGTTTCACCCACATTTGGCGCAGAGCCGAATACGTCCACGCAGACAGGGATCGAAATTCGCAGCCCGCTGCCGGGAGCAAACGCGATACTCACGATCGTGAAGGATGGTGAGAAAGTCAAAGAGGGCGATCTGCTGATCACGCTTGACAGTTCCGGCCTTCAGGCCGAACGAGAACAACTGAGAATGGAAGTAGTCGCCGCAACCGCCGAAATGGTTGCCGCCAAGACTGGTTTGCAGCGAGCTGAAATTGAAAGCCATAAGACCGATGTGGCCGAGTTGGCCTTGAAGGTGGCCGAGTTGCGATGTAACGCCCAGACAGCCGAGTTGGATCTGGAACTGAAGATAATCGAACGAGAAATCGAGGTAGCGGAAAAGTCTCTCGAGCTGATCAAACGCCACGTCAAGAATACGGTTACCGACACAGGCACGGGCAATTCGTTGGAAGAAGCGGCCGCCGAATTGGAGATACTCAAGGCAGAAGCTGCGCTGGAAACCGCGACGAACAAGAAACGGTTGTTGGAAATCATGCGCCCGGTGAAAGAAGCCGAACTCGAACTCACCTCGAGGCAAACTCAAATGGAACTCACCATGATGAAACTCGCGACGGCCGAGGAAGTGAAGGTCGCGATAGCCTCATTGGCAGCCCACGAGCAGAAGCTGCAAATGGAACAGGCCCGACTAGAACGAATTGAAAAATTGATCGCGTTGAGCGCCGTTCGGGCTCCGTCGAACGGGACGGTTCAGTATGTGGTGAAGGGAGTGAATGCCGAGGGAGCCCTCGTGCGTGAGCGTCAGCCCCTGCTGGTCTTGATTCGCGAGTAGGAAGACAGATATGGACACACACCAAAGAGTATTGTTCGTCGATGTGGGGACCAGCTACTACCGGATCGACAAGTTCCCCGTCGGCCAGCCTTTCTTCGGGCCCGTCGACCTGGGGCTGCATCTGGCTGGCAAGCACCAGTCGCTGAACATCGGCGTGGGTCTGCTGGCCGCCTCGATATTCCCGGGCTCCAATCGGCTGATCGTCACGGGCTTCTCGCCTTGCTGGGGAGGGTTCTACATTTCGACGATGGGTGGCGCGGCCCTGGTATTCGACAACCTCGGTGCCAATATGCTGTCGATCGTCGGTCGGGCGGGCACGCCATCCGTTCTGTGCCTAAACCGCCAAGGCAGCGAGCACGTCGAGGTCGAGGTCGTGCCGGTGGCTATCCACAAAGTGTGGGAAGAGGGGCCGACCGGTGTGTATGCGATGATGGACCACGTGCTGGAGCGGTTCGGCGAGCAGTACTCGACCGACCCTCGCATTCTGGCCGTGGGGCCGGCTGCCGAGGTGACCGATTTCGGTGCGATCGGTTCCGCTCCGATTGTCAAGGGCCGGATGACTCACGCCGACACCTGGGCCGGCCGGGGCGGCTTTGGCTCGAAGCTGCTGCAAGACCATAACATCGCCGCCGTGATCTACGGCGGCTCGTTCGTGGACGAGGATTTCCGAGATCGCAAGGTCGCAGACGAGTGGTTTGCAGACAAGTACCAGAAGAAGCTGAAGGCAGTCGACTTTGAAGCAACCACCAAGTATCGATTCGATCCTCGCTTCGAGACCGGCGGGACATTTGGCGTCAACTACGCCACCGTCGGCGGGCGCCTGCTGTTCTTCAACTATCGAAGCATCTACGACAGCGAAGAGGATCGCTTGGACGTCCACGAGCGGTTCATCAAGAATCACTATCTTCGCCAGTTCAACGAGGAGACCATTGAACGAAAGCAGCAAGCGATCTGTGGCGAGCCGTGCGCGGCTGTGTGCAAGAAGCTGCGCGATGAATACAAGAAAGACTACGAACCGTATCAGACCATGGGACCGCTTGCGGGTGTCTTCGATCAGCGTGCCGCAGAACAACTCACCCGCCGTGCCGACAGCTATGGTTTCGACGCGATTTCCGTTGGGGGTGTCGTATCCTGGTTGATGGAATGTCTGTCTGAAGGTCTTTTGACGCCTGAAGAATGCGGCGTCCGAGAACGTCCGCTGTTCACCGCCGAGGGTTTCGACGTAACCGCCGATTCAGCCCACAACGCGGAGATCGGCATCGAACTCTTGGACTCGATCATCCAGCGGCGCGGCATACTGGACTTGAGCGAAGGTGCTCGGAAGGTCGGTCGGCGTATGGCACGCGACCGAGGCCGTGAG
Source organism: uncultured Pirellulaceae bacterium (assembly GCA_964617665.1). Taxonomy (GTDB): domain Bacteria; phylum Planctomycetota; class Planctomycetia; order Pirellulales; family Pirellulaceae; genus JADHUC01. The sequence goes on along the minus strand of CAZUAH010000772.1, from coordinate 3,402 downwards.
GTGCTGGATCCATTCGTGTACACGGCCTACGCCCGCAAAGGATGGATGGTACCGAACCAATATTGGACACCAGGCGTTCTGGCTCCGATGGCCATCATGGGCAAGTATTTTCAATACTACGGGCCTGATTTCGTTCCGCCGCGAGAATTGGGACGCATGAGTGCGCACCTGATGACGAACGAGATGATGCTGGACAACACCGGCTTCTGCCGATTCCATCGCAAATGGGCCGAGGAGATGATTCCGGGCGTCATCGAGTCGCTGTACGGCCAGCGAGAGTGGTTTCTTAACGAGATTGCCAGGACGGCCAGTCGTGTCAGTAGCCGGAACTCGTCCATCTTCTGGGAATCGGAACGCAACGTCGATTTCATCCATACCTACCTGAAACGCAAGCGGGATGTGGAGGGCGAGAAACGCCCGGAACTGGAATCGTGGATCAAGCAGTTTGACGCAAACAAGAAGGAGGCGGCCCTCGGGTTCTGGTACGAGATCCACAAAGGAGTCCACGAATCGCTGCGAGAGTTTTGACATGCGGTATAATTTGGGCTTGATGTAATGCGAAACGAGTACCTCGAGCGTATTTCAAGGCTCCTCTCCCCTTGACGGGAGAGGTTGGGTGAGGGGTGAAAGCCCTGGAAGAAGACCCTCACCCCGGCCCTCTCCCAGCGGGAGAGGGAGGATGCGCTCTCACCACAGGAGAAAGAGCAACATGAAGACACGATCTTTAAATGCGAGCCTCTTGGCCGCCAGCGTGCTGTTGGCCTGGATTGTATCGTTGACGCTGACACAAGAGGGACTAGCGGCGGACGCGCCCAAAGCGAAGGTCCTGGTCGTAGCTGGGCCGTGTCAACATCCGCCCGGCACTCACGAAGCCGCCGCGGGCGCGCGACTGCTGAAGTACTGTATCGAACATGCAGAAAACGTCGGACCGGTCAGCGCCGAGTTATGGGAAGCGTGGCCCAAAGAAGGCGGAGTACCCGAAGGCACGTCAACGATCGTATTCATCGGCGACATCTTCCCGCCTGAACGAATGGACGATCGTGACGAGATCATGGCCGAATTGACGAAGCTCATGGCCAAAGGCTGCGGAATCGTCTGCATTCACTATGCCACGGGGCTTCGAGGCGATCATGTCTCCGAAGATGGAGACCACCCGCTGCTTCATTGGATGGGCGGCTACTTCGCAACCGGAGGATGCAAGCACCACAGATCCACCGCCCGAGTTTGTCCCGCGACGCTGGTCCCAGAAGACAACGACCATCCGATCCTTCAAGGCTGGAAGAGATTCGCCTTCGACGACGAGCCATACTGGAATAACTACTTCGGCAAAGACGGCATGGCATCGAACGTCACTTCGCTCGTCTACGCCATGTTGCCCGCGACGGAACCGAAGAAAGAGACCATTGGCTGGGCCGTGCAGCGGAAAGACGGCGGCAGAGGCGTCGGCCTTGTGGTCCCCCATTTCTTCCGCAACTGGCGCATCGACGACTTGCGAACGCTGGTGCTGAACAGCATCGTCTGGACGGCAAAGCTCGACGTGCCTGCCGAAGGCGTCAAGTCAGCGCTTCCCGATTTGGCAGTGTTCAAACCCGACGCCGTCGATCCCCAGCCAAGACGCAAGCGAAACTAGCACGGAGGGGTCTTCGTGCCTCGGGATGTTGCGTCCGAGGTATTTCGCTTCGCCTACTGCTTTCCTGATACCCAAGCTCCGGCTTGGGTACCGACCTTCGCGAAGCTCCGCTTCGCGTCATGCGGAGCTGTAACTTCCGGAAACAGCGTACCCAAGCCGGAGCTTGGGTACGACGAAAAGGAGAAACCATGAAAACCTGCGTTACCACCGTTTGTTTTTTCGCCTTCATCATGCTTGGCAGCGCGGCACTCCGCGCGGCCGATTCGCAGACGTCGTCATCCGCGAAGGAGTCCAAAGAGCAACGTGACGCTCGCATGGAGTGGTGGCGCGAGGCGCGATTCGGCATGTTCGTGCATTGGGGGTTGTATTCAGGACTGGCCGGAACCTGGGATGGAAAGGCGGTGGGCACGCGCGGTGGGATGGAGTGGATTCAGCAGCGCGTGAAGGCCGATACCGACACTTATGCGAAACGCGCCATAGCCCTGTTCAAACCCAGCCCGACGTTCGCTCGCGAGTGGGCGAAGTTCGCAAAAGAGGCGGGATGCCGTTACGTCGTGTTCACTTCGAAACACCATGACGGCTTCGCCCTGCACGACTCGAAGGTCAGCGACTATGACGCGGGCTCGGTGCTGAACCGCGATTTGGTCAAGGAGATTGTGGACGCGGTGCGGGCCGAAGGCTTGCGCGTCGGCTTCTATCATTCCGTCATCGATTGGCACCACGATCAATACGCTTACGCGCGGTCCAAGCAGTTGCCGCATCCGCTACGCGGAAAACCGTATCCCAACGGCAAGCGGGACCACGCGAAATACGTTGAATACCTGCACGCGCAAGCTAACGAACTAGCGTCCAACTACGGCCCGGTCGACGTGATGTGGTGGGACTACAGCTCGCAGGACTTTCAGGGGGACGAAGCGTGGCGGGCGTTTGAAATGATGCACGCGGTGCGGGCCAAACAGCCTCAAATCATCATGAACAACCGGTTATTCCGGATCCCGGAGGCCGGCTTCACCGGCATGGGAACCGCCGCCATCGCCCCGAAACTGGATCCAAAATATGGCGATTTCATCACGCCGGAGCAACACATCCCAGCCACCGGCATGCCCAGCGTGGATTGGGAGACGTGTATGACCATGAACACCACCTGGGGTTACAGTCGACACGACCACGCGTGGAAGTCGGACGAGACGCTCATCCGCAACCTGATCGACATTGCGAGCAAGGGGGGCAACTATCTATTGAATATCGGCCCCAAGGGAGACGGGAGTGTCCCGGAGCAAAGCGTCACTGCGATGCAGGCGATGGGGGCGTGGATGAAAGTGAACGGCGAGTCCATCTACGCCACCAACGCCAATCCGTTCGGAAAACTCGCCTGGGGCCGCTGCACCCAAAAGAAACTTGCCGGCGGCAAGACGCGACTCTATCTCCACGTCTTCGACTGGCCAACCGACGGCAAACTCGTCGTCCCGATCCTCGCCAGCAAGGCGGCCAAGGCATTTCTACTGGCCAACGGAAAATCGCTCGACGTGACGGCCAGCGAGAACCAAGTGACCATCGCCGTTCCCACCGATGCGCCGGACAAGATCGCAACAGTCATCACGTTGGACATCGAAGGCCCGCCCAAAGTTACCAAACCCGCTTCGTGAACCGGCGCTGGGGGTTGACCATCATCCGACGAAACGTTCCCCTGCTGCGCGTTGAAAGGAACTCGGTTGTGGCAGGGTCTCCCGACCCTGCCACCGCCTACGACCGGAGGTCTCCCCGGCGTTTGG
>CAZUAH010000771.1:0-5710 GCA_964617665.1 uncultured Pirellulaceae bacterium | reverse complement strand
ATTGGCCATCGGCGAACTAATTGATATGAGCACGCCCGAAGAATAGCAGAGTCTTCGTTCCATCCGTGAATTGCCAAGCCTCATCCGGGAACCAACATCGACACGATAACTAGGTTCACGGGACTCCCAGGAGTCTCAAATCTGATGGTTTGCCTACCGAAAGCAGCTCAGTAGTCGGGGCACAACCGTCAACGGAGCGGCGTTCGCCGCTGTGTCATAAACGGTCGACTTCCGACAACCGTACGCCCCGGAAGGTAACTCCCTAGCCGTGCCGAGACATCATTCGACTAAGCATTCTGCGAAGAATTCCAAATCCAAGAGATAACCGATACAGTCAACGACTCGCGTATCTTCGCACTATCGTAACCGCACGTCGGCCCCCGCATCCTTCGGGCACAATTGAGGCGTTTGCTTTCGGCCCGGGAAGTGCTTCTCCATGTACTCGGGTACTTTCACCTTGACATGCTCGTATGCCTGTTTCAAGGTCAGCGAACTGCTTGCGGCCGTCTTCTCGACCAGGAAGTAGGTCATCACGCTGAGCTTGCCGTCGCGCCGCTCGGCGGAGATTTCGTCCGAGGCCGACGAGAAGAGCATTGCCGCATCGTCCTGCCCGATGTCCTTGATGCGGCCGAGTTCGGTATCCAACAGGTCCATCGGGACGGGTGTGGTGGATATGAGTTCGCCCATTTCATCTGCGTCGCCCGCGCCTTTCAGCAGATCCTCGACCGAGGCGGCGGGCAGGTCGTCCCCGGCGCCAATGATAGAATCATCCCCCTTGACGGTACCCCTAATACCGCGCCCTGTGGCCTGTCCGCCGCTGTGGCAGGCATCGAAGATTACGGCCACCTTGCGCCCGTCCAACTCCTGTACCCAGCGTCCTAGAGCGTCGTCCAGGACCATCGTGCCTTCGGCATCCGCCGCGTTGCCGTCATGGGGGACCAGGAACTCGTCGCGCCCATCTTGTTCGTCGCCACCCGTGTCGGCGCAACTGGAGCCGTGTCCCGACCAGTAGATGAAGATCTCGTCGCCGGGCTTCGACTTCAGCTTGAGTTCGCGGAATGCCTTCTGGATGTTCTCGCGGGTCGCCTTCTCGTCGGTCAACAGGCCGATGCCATCCAGCCGGCCGTATTCTTTCATGGCCACGGCCATCACCGTCGCGTCCCTGTGGCAGATACTCAGATCGCGAATGCGGCGATCCTTATACTTGCTGATCCCGATGAACAAGCCGATCCGCTGGGCCGAGGTTGCGCCTCGGTCGCGCTTCCCTGCGGGAACCGTCTTGATCTGCACCGAGTGCTCGGCCCACTGGCCCGGCAAACCGGCCGGTGCCTCGCCCTCGACGTCGAAGCCCTTGCGGATCGCCCGCGCGAAGGATTCCAAATCGACACCCGTCACGACGCTCCGAGTCAATGACTCGACTTTCAAAGTCTCGATGGCCAGAGGGCGTTGTGAAACGATAGCCACTAGCAGCTCATCGCCCAAAGGATCGTTGCATCGCAGCTTGAAGCCCTGGTTTTTCGTCGGGATGGTAATGTCCTTGCCGCCTTCTATGCCGTTGTCACTCTCGTACAGATTAGGGAACAAGCACTTCGTTGAACCATCTGCCTGCTTGTACAGCATGTAGAGATAACCGTCACGTTGGGAACGGACAGTCACCCGCATCAGTTCACCTTTTTCGTAGGTGCGATCCTTACGATCGACACTGACGCGGACCGCGTAGGCGGCGTGATCGTTGCGGATGTCCGCTTCGACGTCAAAGCCTCGCGCGCCTTTGAGCGATTTGCCCGGCAGCGCCTCGATCACATCGGCGACGGCCCAAGAGCCGGGGATTAAGAGGCCAAGGATGAGGGTACATGTGGTCGTCTTTTTCATGGTCATGTCTCCTGAAATTGGTTAGTCGTCGCTGATCGGTCAGTAATCCTCAGTCGTTGGTTCTTTGTCGCTTGTCCTGTGGCGCATCGACGTAGAAGGTCATCATATCTTGGGCGAATGGCCCCAGTATCTCCTGTGGTGGCTTGCAGCCCAATTCTTCAGCATCGGCCGGGAGCTGCTCCTGGGAAAGAAGCTGTTGGACCTGCTGGCGCTGCGTCGGGTGCCAGCGGAATTGGACTGGTTGGACTTGAACCTGTCGCTGGCTAGTCGTCGCACCTTGCCAACCTGCGTTCTGTTGTTCCGCTTGGCCCTGGGATTGTACCGCCGTGTGTCCTTGGAAGCCCTCCAGCGAACCGGAAAACGCAAGCGGGTGCGATGTGACCACGGCCTTCACACGGATTACGCCAGCCGGACCTACAACTGGGAAGCCAGCTTTCGCGCCACCGGGACGAATATCGAGCAGCTTTCCGGCAGGAATCCGATTGTTCTCGCCCGCCGTTGGATAGATCAGCGCAGGTGTGCCGCTAGGATCGACTTGCAGCAGATACAGGTAACCGGGCTGGGCGCTCTTGACTCGAACAGAGAAAGTCTCACCGGGCCGATAGCTGGCACCGTCGAACCGGTCGAGCATGGCGTCGAATGCGAAGGACGATGTCTTGTTCGCGATCAAGGCCACCAATTCCATCGGCGACAGAACGATCAAGCGAGCGTTCTGTGAAGGCTGTGGATTGGTGGCACTCGCCGGGTCTTCCGCAGACGGAGGAACGATCGGTGTTACTGGCGGCTTGGGCTCCGGTTTGGGATGTGGCTTCGGGCGCACACGTTCTGGCTTGGCCTTTGGTTTGGGTTGCGTGGGTTTTGGCTTGGGTCGTGTAGGCTTCGCACTAGGCTGTTCTGCGGGCGGAGTGACTGGCTCTGCCGGTTCGACATTCGGTTCTTCGGGCGGAGTTTCCGGCACGGTCGGTTGCTCGTCGCCAGTATCTGGATCGTGTTGATCGCCGTCAACCAGTTTCCTTACGGTGACGTATTTCACCTCGGGATTCGAGGCGATCGCTTTGAAAGGATACCAGGCAAAATCCGGATGATCCTGCTTACTGCGGCCAAGCCATTCGCCTGATCCGCTAACCACCGAACCCTCCCGCATCTTGAAACGGAACTTGTAGGTCTGCTTCCGCGTCTTTGTTCCCCGATAGTCTGGCGGAACGGCATCGTCGGCCATCAGCAGTGTCAGGTCGGCCGAGTAAGCGGCTGGCCCCGAAGCTCTGTAGCGGATTTCGTATTGGTAGATGGGGTAGTTCCAGACCTCTTCTCCCGACTCGACATCCAACACGAGCGGGACGCCCTGCTGGCCCACGTGCAGCTTCAGCAATCGCCACAGCAGGTCGGGTTGCAGGTCCTGCCGATCTTCACTGCCGAAGCCATCGCCGTACCGGTCGCCCCACGAGTTGGCCAGATCTTCCGTGTGACAGGCGGTTAACAAACCCTTCTGATCGCCCACACCCAAACCGAGGCGAGCGAGTTCAGTGCGAACCGTACGCCCGATAGTAGGTTCCAGTTCCAGGACGCACGCGGCTGCCCAAGCGTGACAGTAGCCGTGCCACTGGGGCACGTTGGGCCCTGGCGGGTTGTGCTTTCTTTCCCACACGGCGGCCTTGTAGCCGGTCAGACGATCGTACTTTCCCAAAGGGACCAATAGCTTCCCCTGGCGAATCGGCCACCAGTAGCCGGACCATGGAATGAACTGGACATTGCCGCGTTCCAGGCCGTCGCGCGCCTCCAAGTGCTTGATCCCGTCACTGTCACTGGGTGGCGGCGCCACAGCCGGGTGTTCCTTGTGCTGGCCACCGGGCTTTCGACTGTCGCCGGCGCGCGTGGCCTGAAGCAACCGGGCCACCGTCAAACCGTTGTCGGCAAGAACCGGCCAAGGCGCGCCCTGGGCCCAAACTTGCCGTACTGTCTCGACAGGTGTCGAAAGGTTGACCTCCACCAGTGGCCGATCACGCAGGCTCTTGATATGCTGCTCGTCAAACAGGCCCTTGATCCGGTCGGCCGACGGCTTCGAGAAGGTCTGACGGATGTCGGTGGAAAAACCTACGTCGCCCGCGGCCTTGATGCCGCCGGGACCGGAGATGGTTTCGTATTGATAGGCGTCCACGCTCTTGATCCCCGGCTGGGAGAACTGAGGCAGTGCGATGGGTAACACCGTTAACGGACCGACCACCGGTGCAGCCGTGGTTGATTGGTAACTCTCGGTCACCGTCTTGTATCCAGCCGGTGTGGGCAACTGGGTTTGAATCTGGCGGATGGCCGTGGTCTTGCGATCGACCCACACCACGGTCTTGGGTTCCTGGGCTCCAACGGGTCGACAAACGATCCGGAAGCAGTTGGCTTGCCCCACGGGCTCGACAGCCTCCACAACGAAACGCCAGCGAGCCTTCGCCTTGGCCGACTGGGGACTGGCCGTTTGCGTCTGTCGCGTTTGGGTCTCGACGATCCAGTGATCCCCAACCTGCCATCCGGGTCGAAATTGGTGGCTTTCGGGAGGAGCCTCAGCGCCGCCAGCGAACGCGTAGGTCGCCACCGTGCCCAGAGCAAGGGCAACAAGCGTCAAGAGCGGTTTCATGATCGTATCTCCTTCGGAAGGCCCACGAGTGCAAGTCTTACTTGTTGGGAAGACACTGGATGTCAACGGAAATTGCGCGAGGAAACGACATTTCGTGTTTTTCTTGCTCCCTTTTGTGCAGTGAGTCCTCTTGCTGCCAATTCAACTACAGCCGTGAGCGTCCCTTTCAGTTCACCAGAATCTCAGCGGTCGAGTCGGAGTCTGAGCCCGCGGCAATCCCCTCTTACAAGGCGTCATCCCTCAGGGCCTACGAGAACCCGTCATCACCAACCAAGCGAACATTGACTGTCGCATGGTAGAACTCTCCGAATCGGCGAAATGTTCTCGCAGTGCTGAAGACCATTGTACCGCTCACTTCGGGGGCCGCAACTTTGGGCTGACCAACGAGGGCCCGAAGTCCAACAGTTCCGCACAACCCTGGCTTTACGCTCGGCGCAGAAGACCGCGAAGCAGATTGTCAATGGGATGGGGCCTGAGCCGACGGGCGCGGAATAGCTCGCGCTCGACACGGACGGCCGCAGCGCCCTTCATCGAAGGCGGTGGGCGCCTGGACGAAGCGGCATCGGCGACTAGATACCGTCCGCAAAAGAAAACCAGCGCGGCAACTCTAGCATGAATCACCGCGCTGACTGGGAAGTCATCTTAGGAGGCTTCGCCAGTTCGAAAGCTACAGTAGGCCTTCAAAGCCGTTCAGTAACGTCATTTCGTACCGCTCGGCACACGATGCCTTCCAGCATCGACATCTTCTCGGCTGTCACTTTTGGGAGACTTTCTCTGCTTTCTGAATCGGGCTGGCTGGCGAAGCCTCGCCACCCTTTTTCCCGGTTCGCGTTCTCGACCGAGAAAGAGGATTGAGCCTACCCAACGCTTGCGCGCCGCGGACGAGAACTTGGCCAGCCTGCCTTATTGGGTTGGCGAGACGTTCCGGGAATGCATCAGCGTGCCTCGCGGGCACCAGTAAGCAAAAAACGACACAAACAGTCAAAAGCAGCTTCTTCATGATGTTACCTCCAGGGATCAAACGGAACCAAAACCTCTGCACTACATCACGTATCGTATATCCAGTCCCATTATGTAACAGCGGCGTCTGAAAAGGAAGCGCCGAAGTCACAAAACGGAAAACGGAAGGATGGTTCGTCCTGGTGCGTTACTCTTCGCCAACGTAGTGAATATGCACGACGCCGAGCAATTTGCCCGGCTTGTACTTTCCTTTAT
>CAZUAH010000770.1:0-5719 GCA_964617665.1 uncultured Pirellulaceae bacterium | reverse complement strand
TTGATCTCAAGTCTCCTCTTGCTGTCAGCTACCGAAGCAGCCGACCAGACTGCTACGTTTCCACGATCGCGACCGGCGGGCGGGAGTTTTTCGCGGCCGGAAAATGGCGAAGTGCTTGACGTGTCGCCGCCTGGCTTCTCCTGGTGGCGAGCCGCACGGGCCGGCAAGGTCAACTACCGGCTAAAGGTGTGCGACAACACCGGAGCCGAAGCATATTGCTCATCCGAATTGCAGGATCCGGTGTGTGTACCCGATAAGACTTTACCCGCAGGCAAATACATTTGGACGGTCGAGGTGATCGGTGCCGATGGATCGGTGCTGGACACAACCGAGGCCAGGCGTTTCGAAATTGCCGAAGGTGCAATCTCGCAGCCTTGGGTATCGGCAGAGGAGTTGCTTGCGCGAGTTCCGCGCGAACATCCACGTTTGCTGTATCCCAAAGACCGATTGGACGAGATCCGCGGGACGCTCAAAACGACTCGTCGTGAAGCGTTCGAAGGCCTGCGGCGATCGGCCGATCGCGGGTTGAAGATGAAGCCGCCACCCGAGCCGAATTACGACGAAATCAAGGATCGGGCCAAGCGGCGTCTCGCGTATGTGGCCAGCTTCGCCGACATGCGACGCTATCACACAGGTGCCATGCAGCACATGGCGTTGATGTACGCGATGACAGGTGAGAAGAAGTACGGCGAGGCGGCCAAGGCATTGCTGTTGGGCGCGGCCGAGTGGGACCCGGAGGGTATCTCGTCGGTAATGGCTCCGCATGGCGACGAGGTTGGTTTGGGCTTGGTCAAGTCGGAAGCTCTGACATACGACTGGATCTACGACCTGCTGGATGCCGACGAGCGTGCGAAAGCCGAGGCCATGCTTGTGGCACGGGCCGATCAAATGCTCCGCCGTCTGGAGCGTCGTGACTTTCTCGCGCGGCCCGAATCGAGCCACGATGGCCGATTGCCCGGTTATCTGTTGGAACATGCCATCGCTTTGGCCGAGCATCCCAGGGCGGCTGTGTGGATGGACTACGGGCTGAAGGCGATTCTCACGGTGTTTCCTCACTGGGCCGGGCGGGACGGCGGCTGGGCCGAGGGGATCTCCTACGGAATGGCATACAATACGATTTTCATCACACCGCTTGAGTCACTGCGCGTGGCGACTGGGTTCGACGTCTGGCAGCGATCGTTCTACCGGAAGCTGCCGTATTTCTTCTTCTACAACGTGTCGCCTGCCGGCGAGATCGTGGGGTTTGGCGATTCCTACGACGGCAGCGCCATGGGGCGGTCCGGGTCTCTCCGTGCCCTGATTCAGTTCCACGCCGAGCGTACCGGCGATCGCGCCCTCCGCTGGTGGGTCGACTTGCTGCGAACGTCCAGCGGCGGCAAGCCTTCGCTGTCGCCCATGACCGGTTTGATCCTGCCGCAAGCAGTCAAGCCGCAGGCTCCTGTCGAAATGGCGCCGGACGCGGTCTTCCGAGGCGTCGGTTGGGCGGCGCTGCATAGCGACCTTGCCAATCCCGACGAGGATTTGTTCGTGTCGTTCAAGTCGTCGCCTTTCGGTGGCGTGAGCCACAGCTACGCCGACCAGAACAGTTTTTCGATTTTCAAAGGCGGCCACGCCCTGGCTCGGCCCGGCGGCACGCGCTACCCGCAACACGGCACTCCATTTCACACGCGATATACGCAACAGACGATGGCCCAGAACGGGATCCTGGTCGACGGCAAGGGACAAATCAATCGCAACGCCCGCGCCAACGGCCACATCGTCGCCTTCGAGTCTAAACCCCACATCGCCTATGTCTGCGGCGATGCCGAGGCGGCCTACGGCGACCGGCTCACACGATTTCGACGGCACGTCGTGCTGATTCGCCCGTCGCTGGTCTGCATCGTGGACGACCTGGAATCCCCCAAGCCAGCCGAGTACCAATGGCTGTTGCACGCTTCTGACAAATTCGGTCTGGACGAGAGCAGGCAAACGCTGGTTTCGCTGCGTGCCGATGCCCAGATGGACGTTCATTTGATCACGCCCGGCGGATTCACGTTCTCGCAGACGAACGAGTGGCCCTTGGCCCCCAAGACCGGATTCCCCACCGCGAAGAAGCGCGAGCCGAGCAAGCTCTGGCACTTCACGGCCGCCACACGAGAACGCGCAACTGCGCGTCGAATTGCCGCGGTGATGAATGTGGGCACAACAGACAAGCGACCAGTTTGCGATGTCCAAATCAACGATTCGGGCATCGTCCGCGTTCAAACGAGGAGTGCCGACTCGGAGACCGTAGTCGAGATCAACCTCTCGACCGAAAGGGCAGGCGTTGCTCCGCTATTAAACGTCCGTTGCGAACCGAATGAAGGTGACGTTGAGACACTATCGGCCAAGTGACGAGCGTCTATTCGACCGAGGCGTTCTCATTCCTGAGAGCTGTCATGAAGCGATGTCAGTAATCATTATTGGGAGGGCGAAGCGCCTGCGGAGCCGTGTTATCCACCGGTTTCGGCTCGGCGGGATCCTCAACTTCTCGGTTTGGAAACTGCTTCATGTCAGGTTTCTGGCCAGTGATGCGATACAGGGCGTGAAAGGCGGATTCCACGAACTGGCGGGGTTCGTGCTGTTGCACGTTCTGTTGATGAAAGTACGAGCGAGAGCTTGATTGGCCATAGTTCTCCGACTGGTGGCGATAATTCCTCAACTGGTGGCTCTTGCCAAGCCGCCTGTCCACCTCTTCAGGCGAAGGCCAATCGCACGCGTCGACGTTCGCGATCAACTCACGAATCACTTCCGCACTCGATGCCGCGTCGCTACCGAGGCTTCCCAGCAGCTCGACGAGGCAGATTCGATGGCTGAACACCCAAAGAGGCCGCGGCGACGAAGAACTGATGGAACTGCCCAAGTAAGGAGGACTCGTGACGTTGATGCCAAGACAAACGCCGCTTGTTCGCCCAGTCTTTTCGAGCAGAGAAGCAAGACGGTCGTTGTATTCGGCAAGTCGTGAGCCGAGCCTGTCCAGATGACCGTAAACAGTGTAGGCACTGTCGAACGTCGGGCCGCTATCCATCCTGCTCTCTAATTCCTCGAACAGTAGCTCTGCGATCCGCTTGTCGTCAGGCGTGAGTTTCGACAAGCTGGACAGCGCGGAAAAAATATCATCGTTCGTGCTGCCATCATTGTCTACATCGAATGGTTCATCGACGATCTGCCACAGCCACTGGAGGTACGGCTCGTCTGTGGAAGCGCCGTGAGCGTTGACGTGTTCCAGTAGGTAGGTGTGAATAAGAGCTTTCTGGTATCGGGGAAGAGGCTCACTCCACGACGCGATGAGCGCTTCTCGGATGACCTCGTCAAATGCGACCGAGGGACCGTAGCTATTCGCGGGGCCATAGTGCGCCAACGTTGTGTAGAGCAGTTGAAGGGCGGCCGTCCTTTGTTTCTCCGATCCTCGCCGAATGCGGTCCGCCAGGGCTGCAGTTCCTTCAACATCGTCAAACCTATCGATCTCCAAAGCGAGAGTACGGAAGAGTTCTTCTAGCCCGGGCACCGACTTGGACTGCTCGCTCCAAACCGTGTACCGCGACGAGACATCAATCATCGAGTCCATCGTCTCGGCGGGATGCTCCTTTCGCCCGAGTGCACACATGGCCTCGACTGCGGGCACTAGGGCTTGAGCGCTGGGCTCCAGTTCAACGATCCGTCGCCAGTCGGTGAATGTGCGCCCCTCGATCGTGGATTCGCCTCGAGCATTGACGGAAATATCCCGAGGCTCGGTGGTTGGCTTGCCAGGGCGAGGCGGCTTTGGGAGATCAGGCGGCTTGTTCGCCGAAGCCGTCGCCCCCAATCGCTCGATCTTGGCGATGATGCGATCGCCACGCTCCAAAACGACCTGCTGGCGATCGACTTTCAAGTGAGTAGCCTGTTCGGAGATGACGATCTCGTATTCGCCGCTGCGCAATTTGAATTCGTTGGCGCCTTGGTGCAGTTCAAACTCGCCATACGTCTCGTCGCCACGACGGATTGTGATCGGGACGTTGGCATCCGCGCATTCGATGACCAGTTTTCCCTTGTCCGTGGTGATCCAGATCGCGATTCCAGCCAGCAGAAAGACGGCAGCGGCGCACGCGCCGACGAGAGCGGCTCGCCAATTGAACGATCGGCCGTGCCCGCCGGCGAGGTCTGGAGGCAAATCGTCGGCACGGCGTTCTTTCTGAATCGATGGTGCTGCCAATGGAAATCGCTGAACGGCTTGATCTTCGTCATGGGCCAACTGCACACCGCGTTCAGCGAGAGACGTCAGAGCGTGCCCCGTAGCGAATGGTGCCAGCAGGCCAGCCACCTCGGCAGCCGTCCCCGGACGCGAGTCCGGGTTGCGCGCAAGCATTCGACTAAGTACTTCCGGCAATCCATGAGGCAAGCCACTGTGATGCTCGGAAACCTCCGGTGCGTCCAGCGTTGCCAGTGCTTTGATCTTCGCCAACGGAGTCGTGCGTCCGGGCGCGTCGAACGGTGCGCGTGCGGTGAGAAGCTTGAACAACGCCGCTCCGAGACTGTACACGTCTGCACGAGCGTCGACGCTATGGCTGTTGTCGGCTTGCTCCGGCGCCATGTAGTCCAGCGTTCCCATGAGCTGGCCAACCGTGGTCAGATCGTCAACCGCCTCGCCGGCCGCACCGAAAAGGGCCAGTCCCAAGTCCAGGATCCGGATTTCGCCGCTTCGAGTGAGCATCAGGTTGGAAGGTTTGACGTCGCGGTGTACGAATCCCTGCTGGTGTGCGTAGTCCAACGCCAAAGCGGCCTGACGGATGATTTCACACGCATCAGCGGCTTCCAACGGGCCGACCATTCGAACGAGTCGAGACAGATCTATGCCGTCCACGAACTCCATCACCAGGAAAGGTGTGCCGCGAGCTTCGCCGGCGTCGGTTGCCTTGACGATCGCTGGATGATCAAGACGCCCAATCGTTTTCATCTCACGCTCGAACCGAGCGACGGCTCCATCGTCCCGCAGACGGCGAACGGGCAACAGCTTGATCGCCACAACTCGATCGAGCCGCGTGTGCACGGCTCGATAAACGGTGCCCATGCCGCCACAACCCAACTGTTCCTTCAATTCGTAGTCGCGAATGCGCTCGACCACCCCCGATTCGCGTTTGCCCGTCGAGCGAGGCCGCCCATCAACGGGCAATACCTGTTGGCAGACCTGCTGCAGGGCATCGTTCAGCACCTCCGATTGAACCCCCTCGTCTGGCAGATTGACCTTGAGGGATGCTAGCAATGAATCTGAGGTTCCGTCGAATTCCGCCACCGTATCCGCACAACGGGGACAGTCATTCAAGTGCGTCAGGATCTGATCCGATCGCTCGCCAGGAAGCGAACCCAGGCACCATGCTTTGAGATCCTCGCGTTCGATGCAGTCCGTTTGAATCATTGGTTCACTCCGTTGAGTCCCGGAACGGCGGCCATTACGACGAGCAGTCTCCATAAGGTATAACGTTCGACCGCAACAGCATTTTCATCGGGCCACCCTACTCGAGATCTCCCAGTTCCTGTCGCAAACGCCGCAGAACCCGTGACTTGGCTAGCCGCACCGCGTTGGGTGTGATGCCAAATTCCTCGGCGACCAGTGCGGGCGGCTCTTCCTGCACAGCGGTTCGCCAGAAGATCTGCCAGGTTCGGTCTTCGAATTCGCTCCGCACGATCTCAAGCCCACGTTGAAACAGGGCGTTCAGTTCCGTCG
>CAZUAH010000769.1:0-5745 GCA_964617665.1 uncultured Pirellulaceae bacterium | reverse complement strand
GCCATCCGGCGCTCTCAAAGGGCTCGTTTCGGCGTGGATTGTAGATCGACGTCCAACCTTCGGACGGCAAGGTTCCGTCCGGCCGCATTCTCCACAAGGTCCTCTTGAAGATATTGGACATGATCAGGTCGCCGTTCGGCGCGATCGCGATACTCTGCGGCAAGTGCCAATACTCGCCGTACAAACTGGGCTCGGTGCCACACGTCTCGAACAGCTTTGGGACAATCAGTTCTGTGGAGTCTTCCGTTAACGTCTTCCGGCACAGGTCACTCACGCTGTCTCTCGGCAGCGCGGGATTGAAGGGCATGATTGTACGAAGATACTCTCCTTGCCGGTCGAAGACGCGCAACTCGATAGCGCTCTTTCGTCGCGCCGCCGAGAGCACGTAGAGTTCTCCATTCTTCTCGTCCACGGCCAGATCCCAAATCAGGGCCCGCGCGTGGAAGTTATCGCCCAGCAGGAATTCCTCCAACTCGATCCGCACCTCGCCTGTCGTGCCAAGGTGAGCGGAGCCGGGCCCAAGCGGTATCGGCTGATCTTCGGCTCCAGCCGCGGCGGTATCCGTTGGTATGTTGAACCCCTGCCGATAACCGCCGTCCAGTCGGTAGCATCCGGTGTAATCGGAGAACGGGGGAACTGGAAAATCCTCTCGAGCCGGGATACCCGTGAGCAGGCCGGCCTCGGCGGGATTCGAGAACGTACCGCACCAACAGCAAGCCTGCCCGCCGCTCGCATCGTGGCGACGGATGTTGAATCCGATCTCGGAGGTCAGAGTCTTGTTTTTGTCGGAGATTTCAAACGGCAACGAGAACTCTGCGCTCCAACCGCCTTCGCCCGTAGCCGTGGCACACTGGAATCGCGGCTTCCGCCGATTCCACGTCGGATCGTGCCATGGCGGAAAATGTTCGTTGTACGATGCGTCGACGGTCCCTTTCTGAGTCACGGCAATGAGGTAGTACGAATTGCCATCATGGTTCGAGTCGATCAGCAGCGCGACGTGTTCCTGTTTCGAGATATCCGGCTTCTCGGCAGGTTTGCCATCCTTAGGCGCGGGGCCGCTCAACTCGCACGTGACCCCAACACAAAGACGCTCGGCATCGCGCAACACGAACGCCTTGGTCGTCGACTTCGCGGGTTTCCCTCGCTCCTCGATCAAGGGGCCTGTCGCGACCGCCTCCTTCCAGCACGGCTCGTCAAGCCGCCCATCGATCACTAGCTTCGACTCGCACACCGGAACCTGCAAAACGGGCCTTCCGTCGTGCCTTCTTTCCGATGCCGGCACGCGGACAAGGCACAGCAGTGAACCCAGAATGGC
This sequence comes from uncultured Pirellulaceae bacterium, assembly GCA_964617665.1. Classification (GTDB taxonomy): domain Bacteria; phylum Planctomycetota; class Planctomycetia; order Pirellulales; family Pirellulaceae; genus JADHUC01. The sequence continues at coordinate 4,430 of CAZUAH010000769.1, read as the reverse complement.
AATTGCGATATAGATGCTTTGCAGCCGTTCCGTCGCCGGCCTATCCGAGCGGTGGGTAACGGTAATGATTAACATCTTTTCCCTTTTTTCGAATGCCGAGATGTCACTAGCCTCGAACGCACGTCCCTGAATGTAGATATCGTATCGTGAATGCGCGAGCGAGCCGTCCAGACCAACGCCGCCATGATACATCAGCCGGCAACGGGAATCAAAAAAACGCTTCCGCCCAATTTGTCCGAAAGTGATGAACGAGCCGCTGCACGGAACAGCTGAAAGCCCATTATTGAAGGATCCGTCGGCTCGGCCCTGTCCGTATTGCGTCTGTCCGATATGGAATTGGGCTGCTAGAATAGGTAGATGGGTTATGGTAATCGCTTTGCCTGATCGCGGAGTGAGGTGACAAATGGCACAGATCTCGATCGCAGATGACTTACTGGAAAAGGTCGACACTGCCCGGCCCAAATCCGTTTCGGCCGAAGAGTTCGTGGCCGATGCCGTGCGGGAGAAACTCGCGTGGCACGATAGGAAGACCGAATTTTTCCAGTTGTCAGACGAGACACGTCGGATAATGGACGCAAAGGGAATCACTGAAGCCGAAATCCTTGCCGACTTTGAAGCCTCACGCGAAAGCCTGACAAGTGACTAGTGCGATTGTTGCCGATGCGAATCCGTCGCTGTCGGCGCTGCTGGGCGGTCGGGCGCGCGACGTGCTTTTCTCCCGAGAACTCGTATTCTACTCGCCGCAGCATACACTCTTTGAGGTGGAGAAGTACTTGTCCTACGTCGCCCAGAAGATCGGCCAGACCGAGTTGGCGATGTTCCGAGAATTCGAATTGCTGCCGGTCACTGCGATTCGACCTCAACAGTACGCTTCGCATCTCGAACGGGCTACAGAGTTGATTGGCCAGCGCGATCCAAAGGACGTGCATGTACTTGCTTTGGCGCTCGAATTGAACGTGCCAATTTGGTCAGAAGACCGCGACTTCGAAGACTTGCCAGACGTTACCGTACACAAAACGGCCGATATGCTCGCGCTGATCGAAGCTTGATTGATCGCTATTGATCCTCGAAATCGAAACGCGTCTTCCTCTTTGCCGGATCGTAGATGATGCGGCACTTGGCGATGCGCCGATTCAGTACGTCTACCACGAAGAGCTTGTCTTTCCAGACGGCCAGGGCGGAGATGGTTCCGAAAGGTAGCTCGGGATGCGGGTGCGCGCTTCGGTGGCCCAGACAATCCGCGTTGCCGTAGCTTCCGAATTCGCCCACTAGGCGTCCGGTCTCGCAATCAATGACCTGAACGGTGAACTTGCAGGCCAGGTAGAGATACCCTTTGCCATCCAGGGCCTGGTGTATCCTTGAAGTCCTACACATGCAGTAGTAGTCCGATATTCCCCCGTGGCCTTCGACGCCTGGCCAATGTCTCGTCCAAAGCGGTTTCCCGCCGGATTTGGGGAACTTGGTGACGCAGAGACGGAAGTCAGGGCCCTCGTAAAGAACGTAGATGTCGCCGCGTTTATCTATCAGTACCCCCCGAGGTACATTGACCTGGCGTAGTCCCTTGGTCTTCAAGTTGCCGTCAGGACCGTACTGGTCCACGGCCGTCTTGTTGGCCACATAGATGTTGCCCAGCTTGTCCACATCCATGCCCCGGTAGATCTTGTGACGGTTTGATCCATTCCACTGGGTAGGCTCGAGCATCAAGGCGTTCGACCCTGTGGCTTCGAAAGGGACGGGCTTGCCGGCGCGGTCAAAACGCAGGATCGATATCTCGTCCTTCGTCAGTTGCCACCGGTAGATCTTTCCGTCCTTGCCGAACAGGCAATCGATAAACGGTATTTCTTCAGGACAACGGGTATGGCGATCCAAATCGGGTATCCCATACTGATCGCTCTGGTGCTTGCCGTTTGCATGATAGAACACCGGCGGCCATTTCTTCAGTATCTGGCCGCTTTGGTCGATCCGCAGAACGGTCCCGTGCATTCTGTGGCGGTAGTGCGAATCGTCCTCGACATAGACGTGGCCGGTTTCCGGGTCAATATTGAGGATCGGGTGGCCGCCGTATTGGTCCGGATTGGACAGCTTTTCGTCGTTGCCCCATGAGGTCCAGGTCGGCACGACTTCCGAGGACCCCCATTGGCCCTTTTGCGAGAGGTCATCGCCGGCCAGTTGCAGCAGGGTCCCCGGCCCGGCACCGTTGGCCACCCAGACCAACGGTGGTGCCACCCCGGCGTCCACGGCGATCTGATGGGTCTCCACGTGCAGGGGCTCGGAAATAGCCAGCAATTCCGGCGTCCGCCAACTCTTGAGCCTGAGCAATCGGCGGGGGCCCCTTGCCGCCTCCTGGACGAGTACATAGAGACTGCCGCCGTCCACGGTCAGAGCAGTAGGCCACCGCAAGGGGACTCGCTTCCCTTCGTGCTCATAGTGCCGCACGGTGGCGGCCAGACGGCCGCTTGATTGGAATACTCGGATGCGGTTATTACCTGAATCCGCCACGATCAGATGATCGCCGTCGACAGCCAGCCCGCAAGGACCGTTGAACTGCGTGTCGGCTTCTCCTGGATTCCCAGGCACACCGAGACCGTTTCGCGCCTCGCCAAGTTGTTCGACCCCGTTATATCGAAAATCCCTGGCGTGCTCGATTCTGACGCCCTCGCCCAGGCGAAACTTTCGCACGGCAGACCCCGCCGGGCCTTTTCCGGCCACATTGAATTCAAATTCTCGGCCGAGTTGTCGAGTCAGGGTCGCGCCCACCCCCGCACCATCGGAGATAACCAGTCGGCCGTCGTCGTCAAAACACATGTACGAGTAGGAAGTCGAGACTCCCGGGACATACCGTTTCACCCACCGTCCACCCATCCATGCCCCATATCCACCGCCACTGATCCAGCAGGCGGTCTCGAAGGGCTCATTTCGTCCGGAGTTGTAGATCGAAGTCCATCCCTCGCGGGGCAGGCTTCCGTCAGGCCGCATTCGCCACAAGGTCCCGAGATAGATGCCCGACATGATCAGGTCGCCATTCGGGGCCAGCAGCATCTTCTGCGGCAGGTTCCACCATTCTCCATACAGGGAGAACTCACACTGACACTGGATCTGGAACACCTTGGGCATGACCAACTCCACGCCATCCTCCACGGCCGTATTGCGGCAGAGATCTTTCACATCGGCGCTGGGCAACGTGGGGTCGAACGGCATGACGGTTCGCAAATACCGGCCCTGCCGATCGTAAACCCGCAGTTCGCTATAGCTTTTGATCCTGGGCACAGAGAGCACATACAGCTCCCCGGTCTTATCGTCCACCGCCAGATCCCAAATCGCGGCCCGTGCGTGGTGGTCGCCTCCCAACAGATATCCTTCCAACTCGATCCGCACCTCGCCTGTCGTGCCGGGATGAGCGGAACCGGGCGCAAGGCGAATCGGCTCCTGGGTGGCAATCTCTGTCGGCGGGAGGTTGAACAACGATCGACGATAACTTTTTACTCGACGCTCTTTTGGATCAACCTCGTTTTGATATTGGACCAGCGGAAAACTCCGCGAGGGCATCCCCCTGAGTGTTCCGGCGTCACGGGGATCCAAAAAGGGGTCAGGTACCGTTGCCGGAACGGCCCGCAGGGTGCTTCGCACAACGGTACCTGCCCCCTTTTTGGGCCACGTCCAGCACTGCACCTCGCCGCGCGAGTCACACCGGCGGATGTTGAACCCGATTTCGGGAGTCAGTGCCCGATTTCGATGGAGACTGTTGAAAGGAATCGAGACTTCCGCCATCCAGCCATTCTCGCCCTCAGCCACGACGGACGTGTACTGCAACCGCCACAGATCCTGCCATGGCGGCCAGTGCTCCCGGTATTCCCCCGGCGGCGGCCATCGCTCTTGCTTGCGCGTCGTTGGCGTGATGGTAACGAGATAGAACGAATTGCGGTCGCCGTTGGAATCGACCAGGAGTTCGAGTTTCTCTTTGCCCGGTACGTTGTCCGGCGCTGCTTTGGCGCCCGCTGCCTTGTTCACGCCGCAGGCGACGCCCACGTAGAGATGTTCGGCATCACGCGCCACGAACGCCTCTGTCATTGAGTTCGCCAGCTTTCCATCTACCCTCTTCAGCGGTCTGGTTCGTGCGGCCCGCTTCCAAAACGGCTCGTCGAGTTTTCCGTCGATCTCCGGCCTGGAGCCGGTTTCCGGAACTCGCAAGACCGGGCGGTCGGCATCGCCGCTCTGCTGCGCCGCGGCCAAGCGAGGAGGCAGCGCCGCAGACGAAAACGCGATGACAAGAACGGCATGAACCGAAGCCGTTCTAAGTCGTGTACAGCGCATCATCGAAGTCATTCCTCTTCCAATGCGGCCAGAGGCCGTTTCGTGGCAGTCAACTTCTTCGTTGCCGTCCTGCAAAACAGTGGTGAGAAACGGCCGGCGCCCCACCCAGAGACGGCAGC
>CAZUAH010000768.1:0-5779 GCA_964617665.1 uncultured Pirellulaceae bacterium | reverse complement strand
GAGCACCTTTACATGATCCCCACGAAACTGACGCGCATCAACCGCGAAAAGACAAGCCGACTAAATCGACAGGCCGCCCAGCATGCGAGCCCGCACTGGGCGGTTCGACGAAGCGGAGCACGTTCGCCCCAGAGACTCTTCAGGCGAGGCAGTCCTTGTGATTCGAGCCAAGCGTTGGTCAGGCCGACGCCGCTGACGATGGATCGGGCCACGGAACTTTCCGCCTACGCGCGTGACGGATCGCTTGGCGGCGGTCTGGAATCATTTCGGCTGTGCGGGCAGGATTTCCTGTACTTCTTGCGTCTCTTTCGCGGGGCAAGAGCTGCAGAGTTCGGCGCCGTCCCAGCAGTATGTGCAGAGCTTCTCCTTGGGCAGCCCAATGGCGGCGACCAGATCGTCCAGCCTTTGGTACTTCAGCGACGTCAGCCCCAAGCGCCGGCGAATGCGTTCTATCATCGCGGCGTAGCGTTCAGAGGACGGATCGGCGAATTCGGGAAGGTCGTCTTCGCCGCCTCCCATTTCTTTGACCGCCCGGCGACCGGCGAGATCCATTACCGATTTGGATCGAGAGAAGTTTAGGAACTTGCAGCCATGAATCAGTGGAGGACATGCAGGCCGCATGTGGATCTCCCGCGCACCGTAGTCGAATAGCCGACGAACGGTATCCTGCAATTGCGTTCCGCGGACGATCGAATCTTCACAGAACAGCAGGCGCCGCCCTTGGATCAACTCGCGAATGGGGATCAATTTCATCCTCGCTACCAAATCCCGCACTCGTTGATCTTGCGGCATGAAACTGCGCGGCCACGTGGGTGTGTATTTGACGAACGGACGCCCATACGGGATACGTGCTTCATTGGCATAACCGATGGCGTGGCCGGTGCCTGAATCGGGCACGCCCGCCGCCATATCGATCTGGTGGTCGTCGGCTTTGGCCAACGCCGCTCCGCAGCGATAACGCACTTCTTCGGTGTTGATTCCTTCGTAATTCGATGCCGGATATCCGTAGTAGACCCAAAGGAACGAACAGATCTGCATCTGGTCCCCTGGCGGCATCAGCGTTTCGGCTCCATCGCTTGTGATCCGTACAATCTCGCCTGGCCCCAAGAAACGATCCAATTCGTAGTCCAGATTCGGCAGCGAGCAACTCTCCATCGTTGCGGTCCACGCGTCCTCCTTCCGCCCGATGATCACCGGAGTCCTGCCCAAACGGTCGCGTGCTGCATAAATGCAGTCGTCTGCCAGCAGCAGCAAAGAACATGACCCCTGGATCACGTCCTGTGCATAGCGGATCCCTTCCTCGAAACTGCTTTCATGGTTGATCAGTGTTGCCACCAACTCGGTTGGGCTAACCGCACTGCCGTTCATCTCCGAGAAATGGGACCCGGGTGTACGGAATGCCTCGGCAGCGAGTTCGTCGATATTGTCGATCTTACCGACCGTTACCAATGCGTAGGTGCCAAGGTGCGATCCGATGATCAACGGCTGGTCGTCATAATCGCTGATCACACCGATCCCGATCGAGCCCACCAGTTTGCCGAGGTCGTCCTCGAATTTGCTGCGGAATTGGGCATTGGTGATGTCCTTGATCAGACGCTTGAAGCCCTTGCCATTCCTGACCGCCATTCCGCCTCGCATGGTGCCCAAGTGCGAGTGGTAGTCCGTGCCATAAAACAGATCGGCAACACAGTCCTTTTTGGAAGCAACTCCGCAGAACCCGCCCATAACATCCCTCCGGTGACAGTTCCGTCTGAAATATTTAGATGACCACAACCGACTGATAGCGGCTGCCCAACGGTAGAATGAAGAAGAATGGATGTAGGACGGATTTCCGAATCCGTCCCCATGCCGCGGACGAACTTGAGAGTCCGTCCTACACGAGCCCATTACTCGAACCGGGACAGCCACTTGACCGGCTCTTGTGGTAAGGCACGGTGGAGTTCTCGTCAAGTACCCAATTAGGTGGCCATACCCACGACCACGGCACTGTTGGGCTCGTCGTAAGAATCCGGCGGCGATTCTGGGACGCTTAGCCCAGCCAGACAGAGAAAACTTGTCAGAAGCGAATAACCCGCCGTGGTCAGTATGGATTCGGGATGGAATTGAACGCCGATCAGCGGTCCGTTGCGATGCCGCACGGCCATGACAGTCCCATCCGCCGTTTTCGCAGAGACCTCCAAACAGTCCGGTAATGACGATTCTTCCACGACAAGCGAATGGTAACGGCATGCCGTCAGTGGGTTTGGCAGTCCTTCAAAAACCCCTAGCCCATCATGGAAGATTTCGCTGGTACGTCCGTGCATGGGCTCGTCGGCTCGCACGATCTGTGCCCCCAATGCAGCCGCGATGGCCTGATGACCGAGGCACACACCCAGTATCGGAATCGTTTGATGAAACCGTCTGACAATGTCCAGCGAGCATCCAGCTTCGTTCGGCGTACAGGGCCCAGGCGACAGCACGATCGCCTCCGGCCGCATCGCGTCTACTTCTCGGACACCCACGGCATCGTTGCGCAGCACAAACGTTGTCTGGCCCAATTGCTGGAAATACCGAGCCAGGTTGTGGACGAAACTGTCGTAGTTGTCGATCAGCAGAATCACTGAAGCGCCTTGATCAAACCGGTCGCCTTATGCCATGTCTCTTCGTATTCACGTTGGGGGTCCGATTGCGCTACGATCCCGCCGCCTACGGGGATCTGCCACCAGCCTTTTCCCGCCGTGATGGTCCTAATTAGGATACTGAGATCCATGGCCCCATCAAAGCCTAGGTACCCTAACGATCCGCAATAGGGGCCACGCGCCGTCGGTTCCAGCTCGGCGATGATCTCCATGGCACGCACCTTGGGCGCACCGGTGATCGAACCACCGGGAAACGCCGCTCGCAGCAGGTCCAACGGCGAGTTCTTGTCAGCTAGTTCGCCACACACGGCAGAAACCAGGTGCTGAACGTAGCCATAGACCTCCAATTCGCACAACTGCGTGACTTTGACACTGTCCGGATGACATACACGCGATAAATCGTTGCGCAGCAGATCCACGATCATCACGTTTTCCGCGCGGTCCTTTTCGCTCTGGCGAAGAGCATCGCCGGCATATAGATCTGCTTCCGGATGCAATGTTCGCTGGCACGTGCCTTTGATTGGCCGAGTTTCCACGCGGCGCTCGCGCACTGTAAGAAAGCGTTCCGGCGAAGCGCTAACGATCTGAAAATCCCCCAGGCCGAAGTATCCAGCGAAGGTCGCCGCGTTGCGTTTGCGAAGACGGAGGTACAACGAAATGGAATCTTCCACCGCCGGGTAGAGCAATCGTTGTGCAAGATTCACTTGGAATGCGTCACCGGCATAGATGTAATCGATAACGCGTCTGACGGTATCGCGGTAGCCGTCAGCCGAGAAGTTGCTCGTCAGGCGATCCACTCGGGGCGTCGCAAACTGGCGAGCGAGACGCTCGTAGGGAATCGCCTCCGCTCCCAAGCGAGGTTCGGCTTCTTGTTCCTGTCCACTGCCCGGCTGCGAGAGCCATTGTCGGAATTGAACGATTCGCTCTTGCGCCCTTCGTTTTCGAGCATTCGGTTCACGTTCCGGCAGTCCCTGTGATATCAACCATGCCCGGTCATCCAGGTGGTCGAAGGCCAAAACAACATCGTACAGACCGACGGCCAGGGCCGGCACAGCGAACTCGTCGAATCGCGGCTTCGCGATTCGCTCAAGGCTTCGATTCAGATCGTATCCAAACAGACCAGCCGCTCCACCTTGAAAGGGCGGCAGCCCCGCCGCAGTTTTCGACGTCATCCCGCTAAGGCGTTCTGAAAGCTGTGCGATACCGTCTGAGCCATCCGACGGCAACTCGACAAAGTCAAACGGATCCGCCGTGACGAACGAATAGCGTCCCAGCGACGGATGACGCAAGGCGCTGTCCAAGAAAAGGCAATTTGGGCGACGGCACAACGTCAGAAACGCCTGCTCCACATCAGGCGCAGGGCGCAGTTCCTCGACCAGTGGAGCAAACTCCGACACGCGTCTCGACTCCCGCAAACGAACCCCAGGCAATCTCGAACGAAACGTCACATCCTGTCGATGTGCACTAGCCACTGTCAAGGTGGCTGGTAAAGCCCACACCGGTATTTTGGGAACGAACGCGAAGAAGAAGGAAGGTGTGAATCCATCAAGAAATAGAAAACGGAGTCGGCCGAGATGGCCGGCTCCGCTTAGGTGGCGTTCACAACCACGGTAACCGTTTGTGTTATGCGCTCTTGGTTTGCGGCGTGGGCATCCGGAGCACTTTGTTGCGGCCCCCAATCACTTCTTCGTCGATCTGGTACGTCATGCCTTCTTCCTGATCTGGTAGTTCGTACATGATGTCCAGCATGGCTTCTTCGACGATCGAGCGCAACCCGCGGGCACCCGTGCCTTTGTCCATGGCTCGGGAGGCAATCGCTCGCAGGGCCTCGTCAGTGAATTCCAGGTTGCAGTTCTCCATCTCGAACAGGCTTTGATACTGCTTGATCAGAGCGTTCTTCGGTTCGGTCAGGACCTGCACCAAGCCGTCTTCGTCCAACGGTGTCAGGGCGCTGCAGACCGGCAGTCGTCCAACCAGTTCGGGAATCAAGCCGTATTCCAATACGTCGTCGCAGTTCACCTGAGGCAGCAATTCCGCCTGGGATGAATCGTCCCTATAGCCGGCTCTCTGGCCAAAGCCCATGGTCCGGCGGCCCAGGCGTTTCTGAATGATGTCGTCGATGCCGACAAAGGTGCCGCCACAGACGAACAAGATGTCGCTCGTGTCCATTTGGATGTACTGCTGCTCGGGATGCTTGCGGCCGCCCTGGGGCGGAACGTTAGCAACCGTACCTTCCAACATCTTCAACAGCGATTGTTGGACACCTTCGCCGGATACGTCGCGAGTGATCGACACGTTCTGGCTGGTCTTGCCGATTTTGTCGATTTCGTCAATGTACAGCACACCGCGTTGAGCCGCTTCCAGGTCGAAGTCCGCCGCGTGAAGCAGTTTCAGGAGCAGATTCTCGACATCCTCGCCAACATAGCCCGCTTCGGTCAACGTGGTTGCATCACCGATAGCAAAGGGTACGTTCAGGACTCGGGCCAACGTGCGAGCCAGAAGCGTCTTGCCACATCCCGTGGGCCCGATGAGGAGGATGTTGGATTTTTCGATTTCGACGTCTGAACCTTCCCACCCCAACGATAGTCGCTTGTAGTGGTTATGCACGGCAACCGCGAGGACTTTCTTCGCAGCATGTTGCCCGATTACGTATTGCTCCAGCTTCGCCACAATCTCTCGCGGCGCAGGGATCTCGTTGAATAGTCTCTTGGATGGACCTCGACGTCGTTTCTCCTGTTCCAGAATGGATTGACACAGATCAATGCACTCGCCACAGATATAGACGTCCCCCGGTCCTTCCACCAACGGACCGACATCGCGATAGCTCTTTCGGCAAAACGAGCAGAATGCGTTTTTCTTGGTGGTGCTGCCGCCTCTCCGACCGCCACCGATCTCCTTACCCGCGGGCATAATACCTCCTTCTCGGCTACCCGCCGACGATCTCCCAATCTTGGAAAGCCGCGAACGGTTATGAAACTCTCAGGTGTTGCTCGGAACGACCACCAGCTTTACGTTGACACTGCCGGTCGTTCATTGGGGGGCATCCCTGTCCGCATTCATCGAGCTGCCAATTGCTTTAGTACCCTCCATATCGCGTACTGAAGGTATCCGTGGCCACAGAAGATTCTTGCAGCGGAGCAACCGGTACAACCATCGGGACT
>CAZUAH010000767.1:0-5802 GCA_964617665.1 uncultured Pirellulaceae bacterium | reverse complement strand
CAAAGGTGTAAACCTTCACAACAGTCACCAGCTGGATTGCTTCAACCTTTACCAGTGCCGGATGCGCCTTGGGATTGGTTAACAATGGATTTTGTAGTCAAACTTCCAACTACACCGATGGGAAATGAGCAGTGTTTAGTGATAGTTGATAGATTCACTAAATTTGTGAAATTCATACCACTGAAAGCTACTGCAACTGCTTCCGATGTAGCTATAGTTTTCTACAATCGAGTTATATGTCAACATGGATTGCCGACGAAAATTACTTCTGATAGAGATACTAAGTTTGCTAGTAAGTTTTGGACTGTACTACAAGGAAAATTAGGAACTCAATTAGCGATGTCTTCAGCTTTTCATCCTCAGACTGATGGTGAAAGTGAAAGAGTTATTAAAGACCTGAAGATTAGATTGAGAATGTTTTCTAACTACCAACAAGATAACTGGGAAGATAATCTTTCTACTTTAGAGATGGTTCACAACAGCACTAAACATTCAGCAACAGGACACTCTCCTAGCTTTTTGAATAGTGGACGAGAGATTGTCATTCCGACAATGTTGATGGCAAAGAGAAAGTCAGAAATTGGACAACCATCTTTGGATTCTTTTATTGAAGCAAGAAAGACAGCATGGCAAGATGCTAAAGATAGTATGACTTATGCTCAAGATGTGATGGCACAGTATGCTAACAAGAAGAGAAGAGATGTTCAATTTAACATTGGAGATAAGGTACTTCTCAATGCAGTTAATTTGAAAATGAACAACAGAATGAAAAGACCAAGTTACAGTCTTATGGAGAAATTTGTTGGACCTTATGTGGTAGAAGCTAAGGAGAATGCGACAAGTTATAGGTTGAAATTGCCTAAGACAATGAGAGTGTGGCCAGTGTTTCACGTATCTCTGTTGAAACTCTACACTGATCCTAACACTCACTTCAAGGGTAGAAAAATTACACCGATTCCACCAGAGGTTGTTGATGGACAAGAGTATTTCCAGATTGACAAAGTACTCAACAAGAGAATTTATAGAGGTAAAGTTCAATATTTTGTTAAATGGTTGGGATATGGTGATGAAGATAATACCTGGCAATGGAAATGGATGCTAGATGCAGATAATTGTGCAGAGTATTACCAGAAATGGGAAAAAGCGCAGAAACAAGCTAAAAGCTTATGAATGATAATGAAGAGTCCTAGTGAGAGATGAGTATTGCAAGTTCGCAAGAATGGTCAAGCTGAGGACAGCTTTGTTTTAAGAAGAGGGGTGTTACCTTACCTCGATTGTATTTTTAGAAAAATAATAAAAATAAAAATAAAATAAAAATAAAATAATAAATGAAAATAAAAAATGAAACCAAAAATATTTTATTTTCTGCTTTATCTTGAAATTAGGCTTGTTTTTGGATTAACAATTTAATTCTGATTTTGAAAGCACTTTGTTTGGTCCTGTTCGTGCCCTTCGTCATATTACATGGTAGCAGGTTTTTGGACTAAGTAGGTGACTTTTTGCTAGGTATCCCAATTTGGAAATCCCGTACATGAAAAAGTAGGCGACTTTTTGGCTAGATATTCCAGTTTGGAAATCCCACACACGGAAGTAGGTGAATTTTGAAAATAACTTCGTAGTGCTTTGTAAGAAATTCAAAGGCAGGTAAACTTCAAAATACCTTGTAACTTCACTGGAATAACCTTGTACTGAAATAACCTTGTAAGAGTTGAAAATACATTGTAGAAGAAAAGAAACTTAACTGAAACTGGTTCAGGGTAAGTTATTTTTAGACATTGTAGAAGTTTTTAACTTAAAATTGGTTTAAGTTAACTGAATAGAAGTTGGAGTAGAAGTTTGTACATCAACAAATTCAGGTTTTTAAGGTTAAGGTTTTCAGTTTTGGAAGTAGCAAAAATGAACTCAGAGAATTTAGTGATTCGCACTAGAGGACAAAAGCAAAAAGAAGCACTGCAGAATTTGTTGGCTAATCCAACATTGCAGTCAGCTCAACTTCAGCAAACACTTGTTGGTGCACAAATAAGCACACCACAACAAACTGACAATAGAAATGAGAGTAAAAGTGATACCAGCAATGGTGATCAAGATGACTCTAATGGAAACAATCCACGAAACTCTCCTTCTTTATTAGTTGGAAATTCATCACCTTCACCACCACCGGTTGGAAATGGAGCTGATACAAACAGTCAACAGAATTCTTTTCAATCAGCAGAACAACAACTTGCAGAAATGAGAATTCAGCAATTGCATTTGATGGAAGTGTTGACTAAGCTTGGAGAAGGATTTGCTAATCTACAATTGGCTCAGTTGAATTCCAGTAAAAAACACAAGGAAAGAGATGATGACACTGATACTGACTTCATTCCGAGAAGTAGAGATGTGAAAGTTCTCATTCAACCTTTTGGAGGAAAAGCTGGAGAAAACTTGGATACATGGTTGAACCATATAGAATTTGTCAAAGCAGCTAGACACTTGAAGGACCCTGATGTTGTATTAACTGCAGTCACAGCATTGAAGAATGAACCAGCTGATTGGTACTTTGCCATGAAGTTAGAAGATGAAGCTAAGCCAAAAGAAGAAAGACAGCTTCTCAAATGGGATTTCTTCAAAACTGCAATCATTGAATCTTTTGGTGAACCTGAACCCTATGACTTTTATTTGGGTAAGCTGGTTAGCTTGAAGCAAGTGGATAAGATTCAAACCTACAATAATGAGTTTGCATGTTTGGTTTCTAAATTTCCGGAAATGTGTGATGCTGAAAAGAGAGCTCACTACATCCGTGGTCTTCGATTCCACACACAGAAAGAAGTCAAATGCAAAGCTCCAACTACTTGGCAAGAAGCAAAACAGCTAGCTACATTGATTGAGTCCACATCAAACTCTATCAAGCCATCTACAGGCAAAGCTGCGAGCTCTTCAAGACCACCTCAATCTGAATACAAGAAAAGTTTCAGAACTAGCAGAAGAGATGCTAATGACTACACTGGAAAAGCTGCAACAACTTCCAAGCCTCATGCAATCGCTCCGAAGGTTGAGGGCAAGAAGAAACCAGTCAAGAAAAAGAACCAGTTCCAGTGGACAGGTGATGGAGAACCAATTTGCAACAAATGCCATGAACCTGGTCATATCCAGGCTGATTGTGATGAAGTGACTGCTGAAAAGCAGTTAAAATGAGTTCATCAGTAGTGGGTAGTGGGAATGTTGTGCAACATTCTGCTACTGATGTTGGGGTTAAGAATGAAGAGTTGACTCAGTCCCTTCAACCTCTAACTCCCACAATGAATGATGACCGAGAATATGAAGCTGCATCTGATAATAATAAGACTGATGAGCAGTTAGGGGAATTGCACATGAAATTGGATATTCAGTTATTGATTGGAAAAACAGCTAAGGATGATTTGTTTGTTGTACAAGGTTTAGTCAATAAACAACCTGCTGTTATTCTCATTGACTGTGGTGCAACTGTGAATTTTATTTCAACTGGTTGGCTGAGAAAACATGAAATTGAACCTATTGCTTGTTCAGAAGTGGGTATTTGTCTGGGCAATGGATACATATTGAAGAATAAGTTGGGTTTAGAGAATGTTGATCTGCAATTGGATGATTGGAATTCTAAGATCTCCGGAAGAGCAGTTGATATTGCAACCTTTGATGTGATTTTGGGTTGTAGTTGGTTACGTAAAGTGAATCCTGTTATCAACTGGAAGAAGGATAGAATGATCCTGAAGAAACGCAAGAAAAAGACTGTTTTGAAGACTACTTGGAAACCAGAACGGTCAGGAGTATTGCAACAATCTATTAAGAGTGAAGAACAACTCAAATCCTTGAGAATGGAAACTATGTATGGCATGAGTTGGCACTCACAAGTTGAGAATAACTTAATTAATAGAGAGCAATGCAAGAAGTTGACAAGACAAGGTGCACAGTCTTGGTTAACTTTAATCACTGAAAATGAAATCTCAGGCCAGCAACTGAGAACCACAGCCCAAGGTGTTGGCGTAGGTGGTAGTGGAGTTGCTGATGAAATTGAGAATTTGTGTGGAGAATACACAGATTTGTTTAAAGATGATCTTCCTAATCAACTTCCGCCTGAAAGAGATGTAGATCACGAAATTAAGTTAAAAGATGGTGCAACACCTCCAAAGAAGAAACTCTACCGACTGAGCTGGCAAGAGGAAGAGGTAATGAAGAAACAGTTGAATGAACTTCTGGAAAAAGGATTCATCCGACCAAGTAAGTCACCATATGGAGCACCTGTTATTTTTGTCAAGAAGAAAGATGGCAGTCTACGAATGTGTGTAGATTACAGGTCTCTCAACAACATGACTGTGAAAAACAGTTATCCTCTCCCCAGGATTGATGAAATGTTTGACAAGCTTCATGGAGCTACGATCTTTTCTTCACTAGATTGTTGCTCTGGATATCATCAGATCCGAGTTAAGGAAAATGATATTGAAAAGACAGCTTTCAATACACGTTATGGACAGTTTGAGTATTTGGTGGTTCCATTTGGATTGTGCAATGCACCAGCTACTTTTCAGACTCTAGTTCACAACATCTTTGCAGATTTCATAGATGATTCACTGCTAATCTTTATCGACGATATATTGATCTTTTCTAAGTCAGAGACTGATCACCTCAGGCATTTGAAACAGGTTTTTGAGTTGTGTAGAAAGCATGAATTGTATTTGAAACCTAAGAAATGTAGACTAGGCTGTAGCCAAATCAATTGGGTTGGACATATACTGAAAGCCAATGGACAGGCTGTTGAAAGTTCTAAGATCAGAGCAATCCAAGCATGGCCCAAGTTGAAGAATGTAACTGATGTTAGATCATTCCTTGGAATGTGTGGCTATTATCGTAAATTTGTTAAAGGTTTTGCTAGCATTGC
Source organism: uncultured Pirellulaceae bacterium (assembly GCA_964617665.1). Taxonomy (GTDB): domain Bacteria; phylum Planctomycetota; class Planctomycetia; order Pirellulales; family Pirellulaceae; genus JADHUC01. Next base: position 911 of record CAZUAH010000767.1, on the reverse strand, counting down.
TACACCTTTGAGCAAGTTGATGTGTAAGAATATTGAGTTTACATGGACGAAAGAATGTGAAGAAGCTTTTCAGAAACTGAAACAGGTAATGACTGAAACACCTGTTCTACAGATTCCCTCAAGGAATAAGAAGTTTGAAGTAATTACTGATGCTTCAAATCATGCGATTGGTGCAGTTCTTGAGCAAGAAGGCAGACCAGTGGCATATTTGTCTCGTGCTCTCATTCCAGCAGAGAAAAAGTATGCTACCCATGAGAAAGAAGCTTTAGCAATTGTTTATGCTATTAAGCAATGGAGAGCCTACTTGAGTGGTCGACACTTTGTGGTTTGGACTGACCATCATTCACTTCAACATCTTCAGAAACAACCAAACTTAACTGGAAGACAAGCAAGATGGATGGAATCTTTGGCAGAGTTTGATTTTGATGTGAAGTATGTGAAAGGGAAATACAATGTGGTAGCTGATGCTTTGTCAAGACCTCCGATAGATGAGCATTTGGCAGTATCTGTTCATATTGAGATGAAACAGAAATGGTTGCAAGACGTGAAAGCAGCTTATGATGATGATGTGACTACTAGAATGAGATTGCAAGAGTTGCAACAACCGTCTACACATCATGTACACAGCAAGTATGTTGTTGATAATGGACTTCTGTATTTGGTGGAGCATGAAAGGAGAAGACTTTGCGTGCCAAGAGTTAATGCCTTGCTAGCGAAACTACTCTTTGAGCTTCATGATACTCCAACTGCAGGACATTTGGGAATGGATAAGGTTTATGATAAGGCTAAAGAATCTTATTATTGGCCTAGAATGTTCAGAACAATCCGCAAGTATATCAATAGCTGTGATGTATGCCAAAGGTGTAAACCTTCACAACAGTCACCAGCTGGATTGCTTCAACCTTTACCAG
>CAZUAH010000766.1:1802-5806 GCA_964617665.1 uncultured Pirellulaceae bacterium | reverse complement strand
CCAGTTTCGTCCGTTCCGCCCCTCTTCGTGGCGTCGTGGCGAACGGTGAACAGTTCATTGGCCGCCTCATAGCTGTTGCCCCGTTTGCAGGTTCGCATGGTATCGTAGCCCGCCCGGTTGAAGACGGCGGGCATCGTGTATTGGGCCAAGTCCGGCGGAACCAACTTCGGATTGGTGATGTGCGGATTGTTCATTCGTCCAGGCTTGTTGGGAATGTGCCAGACGGTTCGGCCGGACATGACCATGTGCCGCGAGGGCGTGCAGACGCCGCCCGTCCAAGCGCCCATGTGGTAGGCCCCGTCGAAGACCATCCCGTCGGCTGCCAGACGATCGATGTTCGGCGTCTCGAGCGTTGACTGAGGATTGTAAATCTTCAGATCGTACGGTGACTGGTCGTCGACGATGATGAACAAGATGTTGGGGCGGGCATCGTCGGCGTCTGTTGGGCGGGCGATACTCAGTAGGTTTGCCAGTGCAAAGAGTAGTACCGTGATCCGCTTCATTGTCTTCCAGATCATTTTGGCGTAATCCTCAAAGAGAAAGCGTAGTCGCATGGTTGTTCGGCCGGAAGGGTCACCTCGAGCCCATCAGCTGACTGATTCCAGGTGAGCGGCCCTTCGTGCCCGAGTAAGCTCACCGAACCGATGTTCAGGCCGGCCCCCTTGGCGAGTGATTGCACCGTCAACTTTCCTTCCTCCGGCCAAGCCAGGGCGATCGCGTAGAGCACATCGCCTTTCGTCGTGAAGCGGATGTCTTCCGCCGTAAACTCTTTCCGCCAGTCCCATTGTTCCTTCTCTTCGCCTTTGTTGTTCCGCTTCATACCACGCGTGATGGTAGGCCCCTCTGCATAGATCTTCCAGGGACGCGTGCCATAGATGGCTTCGTCGTTGATCTTCAGCCAGCGGCCGATCCCGCGCATGATCTCCTGTTCTTCCACAGGAATCGAACCGTCACCTTTGGGAGTCAGCGACAGCAGGAAGATGCCGCCGCGGCTGACCACATCGACAATGCTGCGAACATGGTAGTCGGCGCCGTCTCGGTACTTCTTGTTGTTGACGTAGCTCCAGGGATAGGCGATGGCTCGATCGATCAGGAACCAAGGTCCCACATCGGTCGGCATGTCGCGACCGTTTTCAAAGCAACGGAGTCCAACCGACTCGGGGAAGTTGAATTCGCCGCCGTGCTTGTTGCAGACGGTCACATCCTGCCCGTTGTCGCTCGCACGATTGAAGTAGTTGGCCAGGACGTTCAGTACATACGACTCCGGTGGATGGTCGTTGCGCATCGAGGTCCGCAGGCCATCGAACCAAATCAAATCGGGACGATATTTGTCGACCACCTCATTCACTTTCAACTTCCACTGGTCGGAGAAATCTTTGGGCGAACCGGTGAATGCCGTCCAGTAGAAGTCCGGGTACTTCGGATCAAACACGTCCCAGTCTTGACGCATCTGGTCGGTGATATCGTCTTCCTTCATCGAGCCGGTGCAATATCCGAAGGTGCGGCCGTGATGGAAGGTAGCCAGGAGCTTCATATCATCGTACTTGCGTACGGCCGCGGCGATTTCGCCGTAGACATCCCGCTTGGGCCCCATGTTCTGCGAATTCCAACGGCTGATCTCACTGTCCCACAGCAGAAATCCATCATGGTGTACCAGACAAATGCCGCCGAACTTCGCCCCCGCTTCGTGCATCAGCCCTACCCACTCATCCGCATCGAATTTCGGAGCCGTAAACTTGGGGATGAAGTCCTTGTAGCCGAACTCCTTCAACGAGCCGTACTTCTGGGTGTGGTAGGAATAGACACCCTTTTTATCTGTCTTCGATCCTTCATACAGATTGCGGATATAGTCGGGGCCGCCATGCGCTGGTACCGAGTACACGCCCCAATGCGTGTAGACACCGAACTTGGCATCCTTCAACCACAGCGGGATCTGCTGCCTGGACAGCGAATCCCAGGTTGGCTTGAATGGTTCGGCGGCAAACGTGCCTGTCCAGACCAACAGCATGGCTCCAATCGTGTAGATGTTGATAGGGAAGCGTTTCATTTCACAGGTGCTCGCTAAACGGAGTTGTGGTTTGGGCAAGAGGAAAGTGTGCCGCCGTCACCGCGACGATTGGATCGGTTCGGTGAACTCGGCGAATGTGCCCGGGACGTTGCCTACCGCCTCGCGGAGCAGCCGACGCATCGCTTCGACGCGCGTCTTCAGCCGTCCGTCCTGGTAGAGATTCTCTCGCTCAAGTGGGTCCTCATGGACGTTGTAGAGTTGATCCTGGTCATAGTAATTCGCATAGAACTTCATGGCCGGGCCTTCCGAACCTCGTCCACCAGGCCGGTCGGCCAGATGGGTGTATGGCTTCGGCGGATCCGGCGGCGTTGAAGGCGGCAGGCGAAAGGCGAGGCATTTCCAGCCGTCCTGGAGCACAGCACGGGTTGCGCCCAGTTCGAAGAACAGATAGTCGTGGATTTCTCGCCCACTTCCCTGAAGTACGGAAACGAAACTTCTTCCGTCCACTGCATGCTGCTCACTCTCGAGAACGCCGCACAGTTCCATGATCGTTGGTGCGAAGTCGATATTGGAGACTCGAACTCTCGTTTGCCGGCCACCCTTCACGTAGCGGGGCGACCATACGAAGCTGACGGAGCGAATGCCGCCTTCGTAGAGCGAGCCCTTGCCGCTCTCTACCCCATGGTCGTCGAAGTAGAAGACGATCGTGTTGTTGAGTTCTCCCAACTCTTCAAGCCTATTCAAGACGGCGCCGATCCCATCGTCGAGCCAAAGGAGATCACAAGCCGGTCCATCTGTGGAAAGGCCTGCCTTGCGGACGCGCTCGGGGATACGCGAGCGCGGCGGTTGGACATCGAGCGGCGAACCCAGCAACCCGGCCGGAGTCGCCAGTGGGTCGCCCGTGTATTTCCTATTGGCCGGTCCCGGCCCATGATTGAGCGTTGTCGCCATGTACAGGAAGAACGGCTCCTCCGTCTGCTTCCATGCGTCGAGGAAGTCAAGGGCACCGCTGGTAATCCAGTCCACGTTGTGGTACTCGAGCGCCTTGCACGTATGCCCAGGCAGATTGCCCGCGTAAAGACTCGCTGCGAAGTCGAACCCGCAGGCTTTGAAGAACTTAACCTGCTCGCGTTGTTTATCGGCATAGTAAGCGGCGACTTCCGGCTGCCGTGGATCTGCATCGTCCGCGGAAGCCTCTGTTTCGCGGCCCTTCGATTTGAGCTTGATGACGTGGTTTTTGCCTACAGCGCCGGTGAAGTACCCTGCGTCGCGCAGCGTCCGAGCGAGGTTGGGAGTGTCACCATCCATGTGGCTGTTCCAGGTAATGTTGACTTGTCCGCCACTTTCTGCCTCTGCGGCAAAGTTGGGTGAGCGACTGGCGTACGTGCCTGTCAGCACGGAGTATCGTGACGGCGTGCAAACCGGGCTGGACACGTACTGGTTCAGGAAGACAACCCCGTCGGTCGCCAGCCGATCGATATTTGGCGTGAGGTTTCGGGGTTTGCCTTGTTCGTCACGCCCTTCCGGCAAGAAATTGAATTCCGATCGTTCCTGATCGTCGGTAATGATGAACAGGATGTTTGGCCGCTCGTCGGCTTGGACCTTGGCTTCGGCGAAACCACTGGATGCGAACAGCAACAGAACTAGCGCCGCGGTCCATCGTAGTACTGGTATCTGGAGGAATGCTCTTCTCATGGAACGGTGCCCCCATATTCTTCTGTCCTATCTCGTGATTGCGCGAACAGCCAGGTCATGAAGTCAGCTTCCCGGTCGCATCGGTCGCTGCTGAATTGCGTGATTCCATTGTCTCCGCCAGCGACCATCTTCGCTGACACGCCATGGTTGTCGCCTTGCCAGATAGTGAACTTCATGTTTCCGCCCGATCGTTTCATCTCGTCAAACACCCGCTGGTCTTTTTCAATGGGACAGACTCCATCTTTGTCGCCATGGAATGCCCAGATCGGTAAGTCCCTGATCTTCGTCGCATCAATGAAAT
>CAZUAH010000766.1:0-1702 GCA_964617665.1 uncultured Pirellulaceae bacterium | reverse complement strand
CCCTTTCCTCCTGCGCCATGCAGCGACACGATCACCGGGTATTGTCTCGAAGCGTCAAGACCGAGCGGCTTCATCACGCGGCAGGGCATCTCGTGAAACATCTGCGGCTCGTACAAGTCACTCCAGCGATCAGCTGCGTACGACGGAGCAGCCGAGACGCTGGTGACAATAGCAAGAAAGAGACCTGCGTGGAGGTACCGAGTCATGAGTTTCGTTGGATCAAGGTCTCTGGTCACTTCGTCATTTCTCACAACTTCATGGGTTTGCGAAGAAGCTCGCATCCACCGCATCAACGCTTGTTTGGTTTTGGTGGCACGTAGTCCATAGACGGTCGTTTGCAGCGCTTTCTGACGCTTGACGACACATCAGTCTCTTCGCCCCTTGGGAATCGCATCGACGGCCGGCAGCACGCATTCCGGGTTTGGCGTTTTGGGAATCGGCGCTTTGGTTTCGGCTTGCCATGCGTCGAGTTCGGCACGCAGCGAGGCGGTTAGGTCCGGCATGTCAGCAGCCACATCGTACAGTTCGCCCGGATCTCGTTTCACATTGTACAGCGCGACGGAGTTGTCTTCGTGAAATTCGATCAGCTTCCATTCACCGCGGCGCAGGCTGGTCGAAGGAAATTCGCGCCACGAATAGGTCTTGCCGTTGGGTACGTCGATTGTCAGCCCGCGCCCCTGCAGGTACAGCGGATAGTGCCAGAAAATGCTGCGTTCGGGAATGGTCTTTCCCAATAGCAGCGGCGAGATGTCGGTGCCGTCGACCGGCTGCAACGTCGGCGGTTCTGCACCCCCGAGGCGGGCGAAAGTGGGCAGGAAATCGACGCTGGTGATCGGTACATCGCAGCTTGACTTCGGCTCGATCGTGCCGGTCCACCGCATGCAGGCCGGCACGCGCACACCGGCTTCGAACAACGAGCCTTTCTGGCCGCGGAGCGGATCGAGCTGCGAAACGTTGGGCAGTCCGCCGTTGTCGCTGATGAACACGATCAATGTATCCTCGGCAATACCCAGTTCGTCGATTCTCTCGGCGATGCGGCCGACCGACGTGTCGACTGCTTCGATCATGGCGGCGTAGACCGATTGGAAATTCCTGCGTTCTGCCTCCGGGATCTTGTCCAGCTTGTCCTGGTACTTCTCGACGACTGCCCGCCGCGCGCGGTGTGGTGTGTGGACGTCCCAATGGCATAGATAGATGAAGAACGGCCCGTCGCGATTGTCTTCCATGAACCTGATCGCGCGGTCGGTCAGCTGTTCGGCGACGTCCACGTCTCCGTAAAAGCTGCCGCCCGGCCGGCCGATGCCATTGGCCGAGCTGAGGTCAAACCCCTGTGTGTCGTCACCCAGATGCCACTTGCCCAGCCGCGCCGATGTATAGCCCGCCGTCTTGAGCATTTCTGGGATGCAGATGAATCGGGGATCGAGCGAATTGGTGATGGGGAATAGTCTGGCGGCTTGGTTCGCGAGCGCCTTGTCTTTGCGGTTGATCGCGGGAACCAGTAGCCGCATGAATTCCGGGTTGCCCTTCGCGCGGCCGCCGGGTGTGTAAATGTGGTGCCGCGGCGTGTAGGTGCCCGTCATCAGGCAGGCGCGGGTCGGGGAGCAATTCGGCCCGCCCGAATACGCGGCCGAAAACGTCATCCCCTGTGACGCCAGCCGGTCGATGTGCGGCGTCTCAAAAAACTCGGCCTCCGCATACCCCA
>CAZUAH010000765.1:0-5824 GCA_964617665.1 uncultured Pirellulaceae bacterium | reverse complement strand
TGCGGGTTTCAAATGGTGCGGTCCCCCATCGCCGCCGGGTGATCGCGGTCGTTCTGTGCTTCAACTCTTGGCAGTCTCCACGATCTGAATCTCTCCGTGTGGTGCGTCGTTCGATCGCTGATCATTGCCCTGACGGTGTTGATCGGTCAAAGAACGCCTTCTCCACGAACGGCATCTTCTCGATAGCACGGCGATCGATTCGCCAAAATGGATGTCGCCACGGTTCTCCGACATGGAGCGTGTGCAATCGAAATGGTGACCGTTCACGTTTAGCCAATGATGCCAAATCAAACGCGCGATGGCGGGGCAACGTTCGCTCCAAATGGGAACGTCTTCTCCACGAACAACATCTTCTGAGATGGTTCGGAAATCGGTTCGCTACGATTCCACGCTCGCGGTTCAACGGACGCGGGGCAACGTCCGGGATGATGGTCGCGAAATGGGTTCTTGATGATGGTCAGCTTTTCTCCAACTTCCACGCGGAATACAATGACTCTTGTGAACGTCGGTTGCCAGATCGAATGTCGTCCGGCGCGGCGGGCACAGAACCAGACGATGCACGCGAGCGGGTTACGTCGATGCACGCTGCCATTGCCGGTTCGGCATTCAACCCTTTCCGCCCGCCGCGTGATCGTAGACGTTATTTGCTCCGACGCTGCCGGTTCTGATGTCGTGGCCGACTCATCTCCACGACCGCGATCGCTTGGGATGGTCCGTCATTTGATCGCTGATGGGATGTGGCCGACCGATTGCATGATGGTATGTGTGCAATCGAAATGGCAGCGACTGTCGGTTGGCCGATGATGCCAGATCAAACATACGTCCACGGCACCACGACCGCTCTGGATGCCTGTCGTCACGATTTCTCAACATGGAACGTGTGCAATCGAAATGGTGACGGTTCTCGGTTCGCCGATGATGCCAAATCAAACATGCGACCACGGGGCAACGATCGCTCCAATTCCATGCCCGCCATTCAACGCGCCCGGCGCTGCGTCTTGGATGATGGCGGCCGCGATGGATCTTCTCCCGCGGACAGCTTTTCGCCAGGGCCGACCGGGCCTACAATGGCCTTTGTGAACGTTGTCCGCAGATCGTCACATCGCGATCGGCCAACGATATCAAATAACCAAAGGATGCACGCGAGGCGTCTACCATTTACTCCGCTGCCGAGAGTCGTTCGGCCCGCAACCTCAACTCTCGCCCGCGTGATCCTGGTCGTTATTTCTCTCAGGTCACAATGAATCTCGACCATCGAGCGTAAATCAAATGCGACGCCTACGATTCAGCCTGCGCGTACTGCTCGTCGTCGTCACCCTCCTGGCGATTCTTCTCGCGCTTGGCGGGAAACGTATGCTGGACGCTCGCAATCAACGTCAACTCATCACTTTGATTCAATCCTACGGCGGCGAAAACCACCATGACCTGAACTTCAAGAACGGTCTGGAACGAACAATCCGTTTTCCCAATATGGAGTTCTCGCCGACCCTTCCGGGGCCCGCATGGCTACGGCGTCGCATTGGCGACGAGTACTTTGTCAGTGTTGCAGAGGCGTTCTTTGACAAATCAAGTCGTCGCGTGCTTGACGACGGGGTGTTTCGCGAATTTGCTGACAGCGTTCGATCGCGGAATCTCCCGCGGCCCCGTGGATTGGTCTTTTCCGACTTGCCAATCACTGATGCCGCGCTTGAGGGACTTTCGACATTCCCCAACTTGACGTCGCTTCACATCATCAACTGCCGTGGCATCAGTGATTCGGGCCTCAAGCCAATTGAATCGCTCACGAAACTGAGGCGACTGGACCTCCGCGGTTCCTCGATCACAGACCAAGGCCTCGCCCGGATTTCCAATCTCACAGAACTGCGCGAACTATCGCTTGCGAGGACTTCAGTGACGGATGATGGTCTTTCTCATCTTGAGAATCTGACCAATCTTGAATGGTTGGCGCTCAGCAATACATCGGTGACAATCGACGGGGCTAAGAGACTGAAGGAACGGTTGCCAAATTGCGAAATGAGTTGGTAACGCATCCGCCAAGTGGAGCATCGAGAAATAACTAACGGATGAACGCGAGCCGGAATCGGCCGGCTGGCTCGCTTCGCTCGGCAACGCTTACTCCCGGCCGCGTTATCCGAAACGTTATGCCACGAATCGGCTCGTGTGGGCGGACCTATAGTGCGGAGCAAGTCTCAGATGCGCAGCGCAAGACTACTTCTGGCTAACCTCGACGCATACGTCGGATACGTTGGCATCTTGTTGGCAGGAGGTGCGACGGCGACGACGCTTAGCGGCGTTATCGTTGATCCGCGCAAACGCATGGCCCTCACGTTTGCTATCGCATTCTGTTTCGGTACGGCTTGGTGGCGTTCCCGCCAGAACCCAATAAGAAGAACGCAGATCCTTGACGGCAACGAAATGCCTATCGCAGTAGCAGGTCGACCGAAAAGCGTCTGGGGTGCGCTCTGCGCTTTTTGTCTCGTCGTGTTAACGATCGATGCGTTCGTCTACGTCTACGGGATTGCCAAGCTCGTGCATGTCAAAGGACCATCGTTCAGGGAGTTCGAATCTCGACAATACGTACGCTGGCCCTTCAAAAGACACTTACAAAAGCCACGTATTGACTTTGACCGCATCGGTGCCGCCCCCGTCACTCAACCGATCCCGATTGAAGGGATTAACGTAAACGACAGGGCAAATCAGGAGCTGTCAGAACGAGCGGATATTGATGGATTTGACGTCGCACGTTCGCGTAACAAGGATAACGCGGACGCGTTGTATTCGCAATGGTTGCGCGAGCACTTCAGATTCTCCGTGCGCAAAACGTCCAACGCGCGCCGCGTCACCATCGCAGACGTGGTCGTCACCGTTCACGAGTTTGAGGCAATCCCGAAAAACGAAGACTTCGAGGCATTGCACATGGCCGTACGCAACAGCTACCTAGCGTACGTCGAGTTGGAGAATCTTGGCACTGAGCTGCCGTGGACGTTTTCAGCGTCGCTTCTGCTTATGGACCCAACTGATGAATCAGTGCAATTCTGGGACAGGACCCAGATCGTGCTGGATGATGACCAAGAACTGGCGTTTCTTGTCAAGATCGGCGCAAAACACCGGGGAATATACACATACACGGCGACCCTCTATGTAAGCGGTGAACTCACACAACGCAAACCAGTGGAACTCATTTCGCACGAGAATCGTCGCACATGTGCGTTTCTCGGTCGGTGACGAACGAGACCGGCATAACCAGATCGTTGCAGCCGACGTGCTACCCGTATTATTATTCGACCGTCAATGAAGATGGAGAAGTGTCCGGTAATTCAAGCCGCCACGACGAGGCCCGCACGCGGCTGAACTCAGCGTTCTGCGTCAGATCAACGTTTACGCGACAACCCCTCGAACCAAATACGGGTGCCTGCTTGGAGATCTGCGATGGAATACGATCCGACGATGGCGAGAGATTTGCCACAGCCTTCAATGCCCGACCTTGGTGCGTGGGTTGAGACCTGGAAACGCTTCGCCTCGCACATGCGCAAGATGGTCGATGATCGTCTCAAAGCCGGCGTTCTCGATCCCGACGACGCCGATGAATTTGAGACCGTTCTCGCTGTGTCTCCCCCGATCGATACAGCCGCGCTCACTGAATTGTCCAAATCGCTACCGTATGACCTACCACGACCCCTGCGCGATTTCTTCCTGAACGGGTCGGCCGAGATTACGTTTCGCTATGCATTCGACCTCGGCGATGACGCCCCAGAGGGCTTGCGTTCATGGATTCACGGTGGCGAGATGGCCAGCGTAGCGGATCCCGTCTTTTCTGCTGAAAAGCTGTCCGCCTACGTGACCGATGCGCGTGAATACGCCGACTACTCGGGTATTGCTGACTTCCCCGAGGATCAGGAGATATGGAAGCGTTCGATTCCTTTCCACCGCTTTAACAATGCTGACTTCCTGGCATTCGACCCGGTTGATGATCCAGACGATCCCTACGTGATTCACCTTGACCACGAGGGCGACCCGAAACTCGTGTCGCGCAATTTCGCCAGCTTCCTGATTGAATGGCCCCGAATCTGTTATGTTGGTCCCGGCGATATCTGCGACTTAGAGAAGTTCTTTGACCATGAAACAGGTGTCCTCTCTGGAGATGTTGCTCAAGCCGTTGCCTTGCGTGCCGGGCTCCAATGGACGCCGTAGTGGACGCTCGATACACGGCAGAACCAGGCGCTGAACCCGAGCGGGAATGGCGGTCGGGATTCAGGATGAACACAACGTTTCCCGGTACCATTCCCGCCGGGTTAGCTTGGTCGTTCTGCCACAGAGACAACGCAACCAATGAAGTGCAGCGTCTACGGTACATCCGAATTCACTGCCGCCGTTACGGCGATGTTTAATCGTCGATCGCCTGTCATCGTATTTGCCCACTTCGAGAAACTTCCAACAACTTCCGATTGGTCGCTATTCCAGTCCCAGCCCGAATGCGAGTCATACTTCGAACGGTTCGTGGTTGATTCATTTCGGTTGGACAGTGTTCGCCGGGCCGTCGAAGATGGGGACATGCACGCCTACGCCTCACTGGTGGCTGCAATCAATCAGGTCACCTTTTATTTCGCATGCGCTCTGGATTTTGTGAATTACTACAATGCACTATGCACGATCAGCACTTCCGCTAACGACGTACAGGAATCGCTGATTCGCCTGGCCGATGACGAATTACCCTTGCTGCTGGAACTGCAACCGCATAGTGGCGACCGAGAATTCATAATGATCGATGGCCGCGAACAAATATTCGGCTGGAAACTGCCAACAGATTTGACTGTACGTGCATTTGCGTTGGACCAGTCATACAATTTCGGAGACGTTGTGTCTGCAAAACGTCCGCTCCTTCCTTCAGATGATCCGGTCCTGCACGGACTGGCAAATTCATCGGCAGTGTCGTCTAGTGGATAGCGGAACGTGCCAGAACCAGGCGATGCACGCGAGGCGGGTTTGCGTGCGGATTTCAAATGGAATGATCTCGCTCCCGCCCGCGTGATCTCGGTCGTATCTGTCCATATCCACGATCACTCAAATGCCAATGACTGTTCGCGAATCTTGGGACATCATCCACCGGACCCTTCGCGATCATTGCCCCGATGTTTTCGACGCGCTTGCCCGACCGGCAACTAAACGGCAGATCGCGAGACTTCAGAAGCGGATTGGGAAATCGCTTCCATCAGACCTCATCAATTCATTGCAGATTCACAATGGGATGGTTGATTCCTACCTTGACCTGAATCGCCTGTTCAACTACGAGGCGTTGCTGTCTACGGATACGATCGTCGCACAGTGGGAAATGATGACGCAAATGCTTCGTGATGGGTTCTTCGACGATGGCGGCTGCTCATTGACTCGAACGCGAAAAATCAAGAACGATAGCTGGTGGAACGCTCTCTGGATTCCAATCACCGATGCTGATGGCAGTGGTTATTGTGTGGACTTGGATCCGGCGTCACGCGGGGTCGAAGGGCAGGTATTCTACTTCTATCACAATGCATCGCGGCCGCGTGAAGTCGCCGCGAAGAGCTATTCTGAATGGCTGGCAAACATTGCAAAGAGAATGGCTCGTGGTAAATTCAATGTTGATGATGGTGCGATCTGGCTCGACTAAACGCCAGATAAGAATGCGATGAAGACCGACGTGCTTACGCCCTCCCGAGTCGAGACGTGTTTTGGCCTCATCGCGTTTTGATTGTTCATTGTCCTTTGGAATGGTCCGCACGCGGCTTATCGCTGACGTTATCTGAATTGAGGAGCGAACACAGATTGCGATCCTCGCTCTTACACCTTC
>CAZUAH010000764.1:0-5831 GCA_964617665.1 uncultured Pirellulaceae bacterium | reverse complement strand
CCAGCGATCGCCCGGTGCGGGCGACATACTGGCTGATGACGCGATTGTATTCGCCCAGCAGGGCCGGCGAGGACACGTCGGGCTGCCTATAGCCGTCAGCGGCCGCGGCCCAACCCTCGCTGCCGTCGAACCGCTCGCCGCAGGAACCATGCCAGTACTTGCTCCCGCGAGAGAGGATCATCTTCACGCCATTCGCAAAGTGAGTAACCATTCCGTCGCCGCTGTCATTGGCCACATATTCGTACTCGACAGGCGACAACTCGCCGCAACCCAAGCCGGCCTGGGCCTGGGCAAACGTATGAGCCCCCCACTCGCCGATGCAACTGGTGTGGAAGTCGTAAAAGCCCCGCCACCCGCCGCGGACGTAGCTGGGGTTGTAGGGCCGCCAAGGGCATGAGCCGAGCCAGGCGTTCCAGTCCACCTCGTCCTTGGGCGGTTCTTCGACGGCCGGTAGCCAATCGTGACGCATCTCGGCCGCGTCCCATGGGGCAATGTGGGCGTAGGCCGTGTGGATCTCGCCCAGACGCCCGCTCCGGGCCATCTCGATGCAGAACACGTGGTTGGCCTCGCTCAGTCGCTGCGTGCCGGTCTGATAGACGCGGCCGTAGCGACGAGCCGTCTCCACCACGGCTCGCCCTTCGGCAATCGTCATGCACGAGGGCTTCTCGGTATAAACGTCCTTCCCCGCCCGCATGGCCAGGATCGAGGCCAGCGCGTGCCAACGATCGCCCGTGGCGGTCAGCACGGCGTCGATGTCCGGCCGCGCTTCCAGGAAGCCGTTGATCTCCGGGTACATGGCACAGTCCTTCGTGCCGTAGTGATTGTCGACGATATCCTTGACCACCAATCGCTGCTTCTTCTGCAGGTCGCAGATGGCGACGAATTGCACTTCCGGGCTTCGCATAATCCAGCCGAGGTCGTGCCTGCCGCGATTCTGGATACCAATGCCGCCAACAATGATCCGTTCGCTCGGCGGCACAGCACCGCCTTTACCAAATGCGGAAGCTGGGACGAAATACGGCACGGCTGCCAAGGCGCTGGCCCCGGCCGCCGTCTTGAGAAATCGGCGACGCGAGAGAGGCGATTTGTCTGGCATGATGGTTCTCCTACATAAGGATTGACTGGCAAGGAGTGGCGGGAGGTCCGAGTTGCATACGCAAGGCGGCTGGTCCGCCAGCCAAATGCGAGCTGCCGCTCGGTCTGCAGTGGTCCGCTCCCGTTGGTCGCTACACTTTGCAATAAATCAACGGTCTTGGATGTTAGTAGTGCAGGGCGGAGTCCGATGCAAGCGGAATCTAATCGAATCGTCGTTTATCGAAGGGGGCCGTGTCAACCAGTGGGCCGCTATGATTCATGAGCTTCGACCGGCCTTTTGCCTTTCACCTGGCCGAGCGACTGTAGCCGGGGAGCCCGCGTAGACACCGCCATGAAAAACCAGCGAGTAACCACAACTGGATCCAGGAATTCGAGCAACGGGCGGAGCGATTATGGCGAGTCTCGTCGAACGTTCGTTTAACGTCGTTCGCACAATTGGTTGGTGCGGCGCTAGAAGCAATATCAAAACCCAACGGGGTGCCCGGGGTCGATGTGTACGTCCGGTTTCAGTGCCACACCTTGTCGCCACGGCGCAAGTCGATGACTCGTCTCCTTGGCGGCACGGCTCGGCAGTACGGTGAACGGCCGCGCTGGGCAAGCGGCGCGATCGGCTGGGTGAATCCGCTCTGTGGAGTGCGGCCGACTTGCGACTATTTTGGTCGGGGTCCCCGCACGGTGCTATTGAAGCCGTTGCTGTCCACTGATTGCGTAATCGTTTGGACCACGTTGTAGACACCCTGTCCAACTTTGTGATCCAGCTGTTTGACTTGGCATTCCAAGTCTCTCACTTGATCGAACAGCAAATGGATCTGATCGGCGACTTCCTCTTGAAATCTCGCCAATGTGTTGAAAACTTCCTCCTGGATCTCGTCACTCGTTTGAACGTCGACTGCCATTTGCATTCTCCTTAATTAAGCAGTTCCCCCAGCGACGGTGCCCGAAAGTGGACACGCTTGGTCATCATCGACGCAACACGAACAGGTTAGTCGCCAAGACGAAATGTCAGACACGTCCGGCGACTGGTTCCGCAAATCGGTGTGGTGGCTTCGTAGGGAGTGATGGCTTCGGCGTGCAACTCAAGATGTCAGTCTTCAGTCTCCCGTTATTCTCTGTCATCCACACGCCCCGGTCTAGCCCAATGACGAGCAAATAGTACTCTTTGCCACTTCTAGAGCGCCTTCGGGATAACCTTGCGGGTTTTTCGCCGGTTAGACCAATGATTCACGACGCCGGAGACGCTACACGTCCGTGCGACACGCACTAATGTCCCGGCATCCACTCCTCCTGTCCTCGTGAAAATGGGGCGTGACTGAGACAAGCATTACCCACTTATCAAAAGAGGTTGAACATCAGGAGCAAACCGTCCGTCTCGAGCTGACAGTCGGTGACCATAGCCAGCGGTTTGCCTGTATGACGCAGGCGTTGAACGCCACCGTTGGTCAGACCTTTCCGTCCGTTACCATTCCAGCCGTTCAGCCCTGTAGTGTAGACTTGGCCGTCCGCGGGGTTGACGCGTGCTCGCATGACGCCGGTGCTGAAGTCGAAGGGTAGTTTGATGATCGCCGCCTGGCTCACATCGTCGAAATTTTGCAGCATCATGTAATAAAGCCACCCCCTGCCAAAGCTGGTGTGAATCAGCCGGCCGGAGAGCGGTCCCCAACGCGGATCGTCTACCCACAATTGCCCGCCGGAGGAATTGTCGAAATCCTGTGGCATCCAAATGATAGGTTGTTCGAACGTCTTCGGCGGGACGACTCTCGCATAGTCAACTTGGCCCCCATGCGGTTACGTTGCCCTTGATTTGGAAGTTCGTCGTGGTACGCTCAACTCTGTTGGTCAAGAATTCAATTCCTATCCTTTTCAGCCTGGAGAATAAGAGGCATGAAGAGAAGAGTTTGGCCGATCCTGGCCTTGTTTGTGGCGACCGCATCATCATCCACCGTAGCTTTGGCTGCCGACGGGGCCGCGTCGGAATCTCCGATCTTTGCGGAGAAGGGCGCCTTAGTCGTGGTCCTGGGCTGCAACGATCCCGACCGACTGGTCTCCCTCCATGCCGACGGAAGCTCTCTGGTTCAGGGGCTCGATACGGATCCGGCAAGAATTGAAAAGGCGCGCCGGGCCATCGAAGCCGCCGGGGTCCATGGCCCCGTTTCGGCGAAGCTTTATGACGGCAGCAACCTTCCCTACATGGACAAGCTCGTGAACGTGGTTGTGGTGGATACGAGTTACGGGATACGCGATACGAGTTACGGGATACGCGATACGAGTTACGGGATACGCGATGCGAGATCCGGGATGCAAGATGCGGGAAGCGAGATCCTGCGCGTTCTGTCCCCGCGTGGTGTGGCTGTTGTGCGGGAGAGGGGGAACGAGGCGTGGTTATCTCGTGTTCCGTATCCCGTATCCCGCATCGGGGACGGCTTTGCCATGTTCACCAAGCCCGTTCCGTCCAACACCGATGAGTGGGGTCACTGGTTGCATGCGCCGGACAACAATCCCGTGGCGAAGGATGACGTGGTGGACGTGCCGCGTCACCTGCAATGGCTGCAGGGCCCGGCCTGGGTATCCAGTCACAACCTCAATCCAGCCGTCAGCGCCCTGGTCACGTCACAGGGAAGGGTCTTCTCCATCATCAACGAGATGCCACCGGGCATCGGAGGAATGGAAGACCAGTGGGTGCTCACAGCCCGCGATGCGTTCAACGGACTGGTCCTGTGGCGGCACCCGATGAAGGACTGGGGCTGGACGCACTGGTCACCGCAGGAGTATTCGGTGGAAATGCGCTTTGTTCCGCCGTTCCAGGTCATGCGTCGAATGGTGGCGGCCGGTGACCGGCTGTTCGTCACGCCGGGTTTCTACAGCCCGGTTCATGTCTTGAATGCGGCTACGGGAGAGACGCTTTCCGTCCTCTCCGGGACGGAGAAGACCTTTGAGATCCTTCACGTGAAGGGGACTCTCTTTCTGGCCGCAAATGCCGCCATCGGAACGGACGGGACCATTCCCGACATCGCCGTGCTGGCAGTCGATCCGCAGACCGGAAAGACCCTGTGGAAAAAGGGAGGCTTCCGCGGTGTCTCCGGCAAGCTCAACCGCTTCTTCAAGCATGCCAACGTTTTTCTGACCACCGGCAGTGATCATCTCTACCTGCTCGACGGAGATCATGTTGTCTGCCTGGACCATAAGAGCGGCGAGGAGCGATGGCGTGTGGAGAGGCCGGAGAAGACGGTCCCGCTGACGGACGCCGACATCAAGAGCCTCGCGGAAGGAAAGGAGAGAAGTTCCAAGGTCCCGAAATATCGGGCCGATCAGTACTTCCCCAACAACTGCGCCATGGTTCACAGCGACGGGGTGCTTGTCCTGTCGCAGATCCGAAACACCGCGGAGAATCACAAAACCCGCATGAAGAAGACCGCGTTGACGGCCGCCTATGATGCTGGCAGCGGAAAGGAGCTCTGGCGATTCGACAGCGCTACGTTTACGCACTTCGTGCCGCTCGACTTGTTTGTTATTGACGGACTGGTCTGGACGCTGGAGGAGAAGAGCAAGGCGTATGTGGGACTGGATCTTCGCAGCGGCGACAAGAAGAGGTCCTATCCCATGGAAGAATTGATCTGGAAACCCCGGGGCCATCAGCTCTGTTTCCGGAACAAGGCAACGACCCGCAAGATCGTCTTTGGTCGCACCAAGGGGACGGAATTCATCGACATCCGCACCGGCAAGACGACCACGCACGGTTGGATCAAGGGTATGTGCAACATCGGCGTCATGCCCGCCAACGGCATGCTCTACTACACGCCGCACAACTGTTCCTGCAGGATGGCCTTCAAGCTGACTGGATTTCGCGCGCAGGCAGCCGTCGGTTTCACAGGGCGTACGAGCGGGGAGAGGTTGAAGTCGGACAGCCTGTTGCGGGCTGGTCTCCCGACCCGTCCACACTTTGGAGCGGTGGTGCGGTCGGGAGACCGCACCACAACCGAGCGTAAGAGCGGGGAGAGGTTACAGTCGGCGGCCGTTTCCTCGGCCCCGTTGGCAGCCGAGGAGACGGACTGGGCGATGTACCGGCACGACGGTGCGCGGAAAGGCAGTCTTCCGGGACCCCTTCCCACCGAGCCTTCCCTGAAATGGAAGATGGAACTGGGCGGCCCGTTGACGCAAGCGATTGCCGTGGATGGCAAGGTGTACGTGGCCGAAAAGGACGCCCACAGGGTCTGTTGTCTCGATCGGAAGTCCGGTACCGTGCTCTGGAAGCATACCGTCGGCGGAAGAATCGACTCGGCTCCAACCTATACCGAAGGGCTCCTTGTTTTCGGTTGCCGAGACGGCCATGTCTATTGCCTCGATGCGCACACCGGAAAACGGGTCTGGCGTTTCCGGGCCGCCCCCCACGACGCGATGATCGTGGCGATGGATCAGTTGGAGTCGCTATGGCCCGTGCACGGCAGCCTGATCGTGAGCGGCGACAATGTGTACTGCGTTGCGGGAAGGTCTTCCCATTTGAACGGCGGGATGTACCTCTACCGGCTCGATCGAAAGTCGGGCAAGGTGTTGCAGGAGAAGAGACTGCAGGCGGACCTTTCATCGTCCCATGAGTTCGAACAGGGAGTGTTGTCCGACCTGATGACCCTTCAGGATGGAACCGTTCACATGCGGACGCTGAGCTTCTCCGAGGGGCGGTTGGAGAGCGTCGTGCATGCGAACAACTCGGGAAGAGGTTTGCATCCTGTGAAGGGGGCTCC
>CAZUAH010000763.1:0-5849 GCA_964617665.1 uncultured Pirellulaceae bacterium | reverse complement strand
CTCTGTAAGGCGAGGCCGATGTTCTTGAGGTTGTTGCCGCATTCCGTCCTGCGCGCCGCTTCACGAGCGGCCTGTAGCGCCGGAAGCAACATCGCGATCAGCAGGCCAATGATTGCTATGACGACCAACAATTCAACAAGTGTGAACCCTCGTCTGACCAGTTCTCTCCGCATTGCGACACTCCCTGCCAAAGGGCAATTCAGTACACGACAGACAATGATTGGCTACGCGACTGCCAGCGGACAAACCGTGTCGGCGCGCGCCTACTGACTCCTCCTCGCCACGATACAAAATACAAGGACGTTCCGGCCATTGTCAACATTCAGGCCATTCCACTCGTCTCCCGGCAATGTTGATGACGACGCCTTTTGTCACCAGGCGGTTGTCGGAAATAACAGGCCCTGCCTTTGGCAGCAGCGGCAAGTAAATCTACCAACGTCGTAGCTTGGGACCATTGTCCCGAGCGAACAGGACGGGACAATGGTCCCATCCTACCGGTAGGTTATTACCCCGCTGCCGCCCTAGAAGTCGCAGTTGGAGCTGAATAAGTTCGGGTGTTGCCAATGATACATCCGAACACGGAACCGCCACTTCCGAAGCAAGCTCCCCCCACTCTAATTGATTTGGCCGCTCGAAACAACGCTTTTCTTCGCATTATTAAGGCGACAGGCAGATAGGTTCTGACCCGCCGTAGTGGAATTCGCCAGAATTCCATTCGCCAAGCGCGGATTCTGGCGAATCCCACTACGGTAAACTCTCATCTGCCGCTCGCCCGACAGCAGCCTGGGGCCCCAGCGCGCCGACATCGGCCTTGTTTCCTCGTCAATCGATCAGAGGCCTTGGTCATGTACCGGGGGAATGTGCTCTCTGCATGAATCTGCTCCTCCAACTGCTGTACGTGCTTCGCAGATGATATAATGCGTCGTGCGGTCGTACACATCCAGCCGTGAAAGACAGTAAACCACCGAGGACCCGACTTGTGGTGACTCCTGTTCGAGCGACCCGCCGTCAATTTGTTGCAGTTGCCATCGGCATCGGCATGGCGGTTGTGCTTGCGGTCTCCCTCCTTGTGCTGCCCGCCTTGCCGCATCTGATGTTCATGCGCCAGCACCGAAGAATGGAGTACCTCCTCGATACGCTTCCGGGGAGACGACCCGACGCAGTGCCCGAGCGGGCATGGACTGCAGCCGTGGGGTGGGCTCGGACGGCCTGCGTAAATGTCTGCTTTTCGAGGGAGCACGTTGCACTGTCAGACATGAAGAAGTTTGTCGATTCTCTGGAAAAGCGGTTGTCCGGGCCGGTCGACTTGGACACGATCCATTGGATCTGGGACCAGTTGGAGGGAACAGGTCCCCATGGAAAACGATATGTCGCGGACCACCGCCCGCAGTACCGGCGAGAGGTCGAATTCTGGGAGAAGAAGGGCGGAGTTGCAGGCAGCAAATGAGTCAGAGAATTCTGCAGTCAGCCGTGGCTAACTCGACAGCGCAGGCGAGCGGCGGTTTACGTCCGTTTCGACATGGTGCGTCACGGACCCTCGTCCCGTGATCCATGTCGTTCGTGACAAAGGTGTGGCATGTCTCGGCAAAGAACATCAACGTGCTCCTCATCCGAAACCACGAAGCGTCCTCGACGATTGTGGCGAAGGATCATTGGAAGCGTTCTTTCCTTGACCATCGTGGTTATTGCGCTCGTGCTGTGGTGGTCAACGTCACACGTTAACCGCCACGGCCATCTACCGAAGCCCGCGGCGGCTGTTCATGTCCCTGGGGGATTTCTTCAGGCTGTCGGCATGGAAGATGGACTGCACTGTGTCTGCATGCGGGATCACCTCAGCCGGAGTGTTTCGATTCAGTTCGATCGTGCAACTTACCTCGGAAACGGCGGATATCATCACGGAAGCATTTCGTCGTACGGGGGTTTCACGGTCGCAATACTGACCGAGACGCCCAGAAACACGGACAACCTCGTATCACCGCACGTAGCAGTCGTTTTGCCTTATTGGTTCCTCGTCGCCTTTTTCGGATGCGCGTTCCTGTATTTCTCAGGCTTCGTGCGGCTTTTTGCCGGCAGGTGTTGTAGGAGACAAGTACGTGCCGATACATGTGGTAGCGGAAGTCGCGAAGACTTTCGGTGATTGACCGTGCCCGCCGAAACTCTTCGCGAGTTCCGCTACCGCGAAGATCCGAAAAGCGATAGTGTTCCATGACATCAGATGCACAGAATGTAATACTATGGAGATTGGCGTCTCCTACCGCACGTACAACTCGTACGGCTCTCATGTCACACTCGCCCTGACTGGCGACGCCGGTCGTAACGCGAAAGGGCTCATTGCCGATGACTGTCACTAAGCGACGCCGGTGGCGTTACAGCTTGGGGGCGCTGTTCGTAGTGGTGACGTTCTTGGGCGCGTTTCTGGGCTGGCTCGGCGTGCAACTCAAGTGGAGCAACGACCGAGACGAGGCGCTACGTTGGATCCGCGATTTCCGGGCACGACAGATCGCTGCTGAAAAAGGGAGTCCTCTGCCAGCGAGAGGTTATTATGTTAGCCATGTTGGCATAAAGGCGCCGCGGAGTCTGAGGATCTTTGGCGCGAGCGGGGTGGAAAGATTGGAGGTGTATCAGGATTGTCTGAGCCTGGAAGGTCGCTACAGCCTCGCCGATCTCAGACGCCTCTTCCCGGAAGCTGAGGTGACTGCTGTTACTCGACCGCCCCCACGGCCCACGCAGCAAGGCGCCGGAAAAGAGTGGCTCATTATGGCGGACGAGCCTCTCCCGCCCGCCTCTGAAGAACCGTGACACAGCTACATGGAGGCGAGCATGTTGACGCCACTGAACGAACTTGACGCGTGGGACGGCCTCACTACCGAGCGGAGGCTTGCCATTGCCACAGCCGTTGCCGATCAACTCGGCCATTCGTTTCGCTTGGACGGCCTGCGACTGCAGTCACTTGGCGGCCAGTCGCACGAGATCGCGTTTTTCGGTTTCGAGGATGCGTCTTTTGCGCTCATTCCGGGCCAATCCTCGGCGACGCTTGGGTACGACAGAGCGGCACCGTTTCAACCGACCGAGGCCCAGGCCGAAGACTGGCAGTTTACGGAAGAAGAATACGATTTCACGTTGAGCGCGTACCTGGACTATCACTTGACTCCGCTGCGACGCGTCGCCATTTTGCCATTCCTTATCGAGGTACACTCGCGGTCCCACGGGTACAATCAGGACGGCGACAACCAAGCCAAGGGTTGCAGTCGAGTCCAGAGCGGTCTCGGAGAGGGGTTTCGTTTACCAACGGCCGACGAATGGGAGTACGCATGCGCAGCGGGCACTCGATCGCTGTTTCGATGGGGCAACGACTGCCCGATATCATGTTCGTCGGAGGAAAAGGAATGGGATCTCCATCGTCGCCCCAATGCGTTTGGCCTGGTAATGAACACAAGCACCTACGACTCCGAGCTCTGCCAAGGCCCGATCTTGCGAGGTGGTGATGGTGGTGGATCCGTATGCGGCGGTGAGGGCTACGTGGCAAGCTGGCTTCCGCTCGCGTCAAGCTTTCAAGTCCCTGGGGAAGACACCGAGGGTTGGTGGATCGAAGCGGTACTCGTCCGCCGTGTTCGATCGGTTCTCGCAACAAACGCTGTGTAACGGCTACGTGGTCTCGTAGAATCCAATCCTCTCATTCGTGGTGACACCTGCCGATCATCAGCGTTGGATAACTTGTCAATTCTTCCGTAGCGGGGAATAATGCCGTTAACTCGCGCTAGCTCGAAAGGACGTTGCAGAATGCCTGGGATTTCCCCGCTCTGCTAGGACGGTACGGCTAACGGCGCCGGCCACTGAGTTAATAGATGGTTCGGCGAGAGGAGTATTTGATGATTACGCCACCGGCGAGGGTACTCACGACGTTTGTCATGGCGGGATGGCATCCGATGCGACGCGCAGCGGTTCCGCGGTTCGTGCCGGAAGACCATCCAGCAGCGCAAGTGCTCAGTCAATTCGGAGGTCTCACCGTTGGAGAGTGTGGCGCTGGAATTGAATGCGCTGCTGGTGATGTCGTTTTCCGGGCATCGGAGATAGATGACCACGATGATGAGATATCGGCTTGGCAAGGCCTATTGAACACTACATTGGTCAGTATCGCGGATGTCCACCACGGGCATGGCGAATTGCTAATTGATGCTGGCTCGCGTTGTTTTGGGCGGAGCTACATTCACGAAGCGTTCTACTTCGAGGGCGATGCCTTTGAGGCCGCCGTCCAAAACATCCTGCTCGGCATCCGTTCACGCCCGATGCTGCGGCCGGATCAAGAAACGGTCACATTGTATGGAATCGACTATACGGCCAACAGCCCGGAGACGTATCGCTACGCAACAGGATAGATAGAGAAATCGCCGAACCATCGGATGAACCCGGCGGGTCGCGTCGGAATCAGGTGGATAGCTGAGCAGCCGCCGCGCTAACGGAGACGTTATTTTCGAGGAAAGGATCAAAACAAAGGCGATCAATGGAAAAGGCCTGATTATGGAAGATGTCTTTGCTGAATTATTGACGCAATCAAGCGTCAAGACAGTGATCATGGACGGTGGAATGGGGACCACTACCGAGGACCGCGGGGTGGATACACAAAACTCTCTCTGGGGTTCCTTTGCTCTCCTGACCCCTGAAGGGAGAAGAGTCAACGATGAGATCCATAGGGATTTTGTAGCTGCCGGGGCCCAGTTTCTAATTGCCAATACGCATAACGCACTCAGGTCCTCCTGCGGTGACCTATTGGAAAGAGGTGACCTTGAGACCCTAGATCTTCCGTCGGTGCTCTTCACTGGTGATGAGGAGACGCAGACTGACGCTGTCCATAGCTATGTGATACGTGCTGCTGTAGACAGTGCCCGAGCTGCAGTACCGGCTGATCGAAAAGTAGTGGTCGCGACATGCGTGGGGAGTACTGATGCGCCATATGCAATTGAAAGCAGTATTTCTGCGGAAACTGTGTCTCAGTTGCTTCAGCCTGAAATTGAACAACGGCTGAGCGCTGAAGGTGATCTGCTAATATTCGAGACCCTGACAACCTTTGATGAAATCAAGGGCACTTCAAATGCTGTACGGGACTCTGGAGTCAGTAATTTCGCCATAGGTCTAACATGCGGAGGTGATGGCCGAACACTTGGCGGTGTCTCGATGGATGAAGCTGTTGAGCAATTTGCGCAAAACAGGCCCCGAGTCTTCTTCATTCAGTGCACCCGCTTCGATCTAGTGGAGAAGGCCCTTCTTGAACTGAAAAGGGTGCTTGCTCCTGATGATGTTATCGGTGTTTATGCCAATGACGGTAGGAGCTGGGATCATGCAAAGATGCAGTGGACGACCAGCAAAAGAACCGCCCCTGAGCTTTATGCACAACATGCCTTGAAATGGCGTCAAGCAGGTGCCCGAGTTATCGGTGGCTGTTGCGGTACTAGTCGTGAGCATATAGCAATGCTCACGACCCTTCTTAATCTGCAGACCTAGATACGGTTTCTTCGGAAGGAGATCCAAGGGTATTCGGAGGATAACGAGTGAATGAACCGGATTTTGAAGACGGGTGTTTTCAAAACCCGCTATTCCCGATCTTCGCTGAGAATGAAATGTCATTGGAATTCGCGGTAGGCGACAAGACACGTATGAGGACGCTAGCGGGCGAAGACGCTCAGGAGTTGTTCGCTCTCATTGATCGGAATCGTTCTCACCTGCGCCCATGGATGTCTTGGCTAGATGCAACGACATGCGTCGATAACGTCAGAACGTTTATTCAGTCGGCACAGGACCAGTGTTCGGCGTCAATTAGCTTAAGTCTTTAGCGACAATTAGGTTGAGGGGCA
>CAZUAH010000762.1:0-5851 GCA_964617665.1 uncultured Pirellulaceae bacterium | reverse complement strand
CATGAAATCACCGACTCATCTGACTGCGATCGGTTGCATCGTTTTCGCCGCTTCTTCTTTCGTTGCTGCTGACTCGCCTTCCCGGCCGAAGACGCCGATTACCCCCGAGTTGATTGACCCATCCACCTATGCCGATTGGGTAGACGGCAACGAGCGACCGATGGACACGCAGCGGCGCGAGCAGACTCCCCAGTGGGTGCTCTGGACGGACGCTCGGAATGGACAGCCAGGTCACAGCGGCGTGACGTTCGGGAATTCCAAATCGCCCGGTGCGCGACATCTGCGGATCGCGTTTTGCGAGGCGATCCCCGTTGGCTCGGTCGTCGTGCGCGGAGGCGGGACGCTCAGTGTGCTCAAGGCTGACGCCGCCTATCCGGGCGATCTCAATGACGACTCACAGTGGATTCCCGCGCAGCGGCTGGTGGATGGAGAGCCGACTCGGAATCCGATTCTGGAAGCGCGCGTGGGGAAAGCTCTTCGGCAGGGCGTCGGGCTGTGGACGTTGCCGCCGGGCGTGAAGACGCGGGCGATTCGGTTGACCCACGTGGCTCAGCCGTCGGATGCGAGCTATGCCGGACGTCTGGGCGGGGTGATGGTGCTGACGGAACGGCTCACGAATCTGGCTCCGCTGGCGACTCCGGCAGCGGGATCGAATCAAAAGCATGTGGCGAAAATCATCAACGGAACCAAGGACCAGTGGGGAGAATGGGAGAACGTCGACGGGAAAACGGCCATGGAATCCGACCGGCTGGTGATTTCCGAATCCAATCCCGAATGGCTCATGCTCACCTGGCCGCGGGCCGTGCGGATCGATCGGCTGATCACGTTGTGGACCGGTTTTGGCGCGGCGGAAGTGCTGGCGTATGCCGGCCCGGAGTCGCGTCATCCGCGTGAGGCCGAAGACGGCGACTGGCGATCTGTCGGCATCTATCGTGGGTTGGAAAACGGTTATCCCGCACAGCTCTGGCCCAACGCGATAGTGTTTCCCGAGCCGGTCGAAATCCGAGCTATCCGGCTGCGGATGATCGAACCGTCCGTCGGGCGGCACCCTCATACGGTCGAACGGCCTGCCGGCGGGAAACGCGTCTGGCTGGGGGAACTGTTGGCGTGTCACAACTTGGCGGACGCTCCGCTGAGTTCGCTGCCCGAGCTGAAGGTGACGGCGACGCCGGAAGCTGTCGCGCATGCTCCGGTGCCGGTGCGGTTTCATCTGCCCGAAGACGGTTTCGTCACGCTGGTGATTGAAGATGAGACGGGCAAACGGGTCAGAAACCTGGTTTCGGAGACACCGTTCCCAGCGGGTGACAACGTCGTGTGGTGGGACGCGACCGACGACCTAGGACGCGACGTCGAAGCCGCTAGACACGGCCTCTACAACATTCCCGCCCGGCTGGTTTCGCCCGGCAAATATACGGCTCGCGGTTTGTGGCGGAAGAATATTGAGGCGTTTTATGAGTTTGCAGTCTATGGCACCGGGAATCCGCCGTGGAGTACGCCCGATCACACCGGAGCCTGGTTGGCGAACCATTCGCCGCCGTCGGCCGCGGTCTTCGTGCCGGCGCAGTCATCGCCCACCGGCGAGCCGACTGTCTTTCTGGGCTGCTACGTCACCGAAGGCCCGGACGGTTTTGCGTGGGTCGATCTCGACGGAACCAAACGCGGCGGCCTGAAGTGGATTGGCGGCCACTGGACTGCGGCGCCCTATCTCGGTCGCGATACCGGAGCGGAAGCTCCGGTGGATGTCTCGGCTTATGTCGCGTCGACGTGGGAGACCGACAAGAAGTCGGGCATCACGGAACTCCGCGTGACCGCGCTGCTCCGATCCGGCAGCGGGCTCAAACCTGAGCCGGTTGTGGCCCATCGCCTCGAACAATCAGAAGCCGGGCGGCATCAGTTCGAACAGCTCGGCGGCATCGCGGCCTATAACGGCGCGATCGTGTGCAGCTTCCGGCAGGACGACCATCTGCTGTGGATCGACGCCGCAGCCGGCAAAGTGCTGGGAACCACCAACGTCCCGAGCCCGCGGGGAGTTTGTTTCGATGCTCAGGGTCGGCTGCTGGTGCTGTCGGGAACAAAGCTGCTGCGGTTCGCCGAGGCGAGTGGTCCGGAGAAGCTATCGCGACCAGAGACCGTGATCAGCGAGGGATTGGACGATCCGTTCGGATTGACTGTAGCGAGTGGGGTGGGAGTGGAAGGCATCTCGTTTAACGGCAAGCCGAAGGCGACTGTTCGAGCTTCGGCGGCCAACACCGACGCCTCCGGCTTGCCGTTAAACGAAGACAGCACGGAGACCATCTACATCAGCGATCACGGCCAGAGCCATCAGGTGAAACTCTTCGACGCGGACGGAAAGCCGATTCGCACTATCGGTCGCCCCGGCAAGCCCAAGGCGGGCGACTACGACGAGCTGCACATGAATCACCCGGCGGGTCTGGCCGTGGATTCGAAGGGGCAGATCTGGGTCACCGAACATGACTACCTTCCCAAGCGAGTCAGCGTCTGGTCTCAGGAGGGCGAACTGGTCAACGCGTTCTACGGCCCGAGCAAATACGGCGGTGGTGGTGCACTCGATTCCGCCGATCCGTCTCTCTTCTACTATGCCGACGAAGCCCGCGGTTCGCTGGAGTTTGCTCTGGATTGGGAAAAGGGGACATCGAAACTGAAACGCGTGCTCTACCGCGCTCGCACCGACTTTCCCATGCCGTTTCGCGCGGCCGCTCCGGAGAGATCGCTGTATCGCAACGGGCAGCGTTACTTCACGAATTGCTATAATACCAATCCGGTCGCGGGTCACTCAACGGCGTTTCTCTTCCAGGATCGCGACGGTGTTGCTCAACCCGCCGCAGCCATGGGAATGGCCAATGCCTGGGATGTGCTCAAGACGGAGCCGTTTCTCTTCCTGTGGCCAGAGGGCTCCGATCCGCTTTCCAAAGACATCCACGGCCATGGCGGCAGGAATCAGGTCTTCTTCGCCTGGAGCGACCTCAACGCCGACGCCCGTGTGCAACCCGAAGAAGTGTGGATGGAGCAGGCGGTCTGTGGCGGCGTTACTGTAATGGAAGACCTCTCGTTCTGCGTCGACCGACTGAACGACCAGGCGGTCCGGTTTGCCCCGGCAAGCTTTACCGCGATGGGTGTTCCCGTTTACGAGCGGTCAAATCGAGTCGTGTTGGCTGATGGCGTGCAGCGTCCCGGTTCGTCCGGTGGCGATCAGGTGCTGGCCGATGCCAGCGACGAAGCCGTGATTACTCTGGGAGTCGAGCCGTTTCATCGGCATTCGCTCAGCGGAACCCGCAATGGGAAACCTGTCTGGAGCTACCCCAGTCCGTGGCCCGGCCTTCATGCATCGCACGAAGCGGCTTCGCCGAGCTTTCCCGGGCAGGTCATTGGCAGCACGCGACTCATGGGCGGCCTGTTCGAGGTGAAAGGTTGCGAAGCCGGTCCGCTGTGGGCCGTAAACGCCAACATGGGCAATTTCTACCTCTTCACACGCGACGGTCTTTTCGTGGCGACCGTGTTTGAAGATGTGCGCCAGGGCAAGCTCTGGAAGATGCCGGTGGCCACCCGCGGCATGCCCCTCCAAGGCATCTCGCTCCACGACGAGAACTTCTGGCCAACCATCACCAGCACGCCCGAAGGCAAGGTGTACGCCGTCGATGGGTCCTACAGCAGCCTCGTGCGACTGGAAGGACTGGACACGATCCGGCGGATCGACGCCTTTTCGGTGGAAGTCACTGCGGAACATCTGGTTGAGGCACAGCGATGGGTGCTGGCCCGCGAAGCGCAGCGTCAGGCGGAATTCGGCCAGGGCGTGCTCAATGCTTCGATTCATCCGACCGGCCGCATCAATACCGACGGCCAGTCCGATGATTGGAGCAACGCCAACTGGGTGGACATCGAAAAGCGAGGCGTGCGTGCCAACTTCAATTCTAACTCCCAACCGTTCAACGTCAGCGGCTCGCTGGCAATCAGCGGCGATCGTCTTCATGCCGCCTGGCGGACGACGCTGAAGGATTTGTTGCGAAACTCGGGCGAGATCCCGCACGCCCTGTTCAAGACCGGCGGCGGGCTGGACCTGATGCTGGCCACGAATCCCGCCGCCGATCCGAAGCGGCGATCACCAGTCGCAGGCGATCTGCGTCTGCTGGTCACTCAGGTCGATGGAAAGCCGCGGGCGCTGCTCTACGAGCCAGTGTCTCCCGGATCGACCGGCGAGAAGGTCCCGTTCAGTTCTCCGTGGCGAACCATCACGTTTGATCGCGTCGAGGACGTCAGCGACCAAATTGAACTGGCGAAGGATGGCAAGGGCTTCTACGAAGTTTCCATCCCCCTGAAGACGCTCGGCCTGAAGACAAGCGACGGCCTGCGCATGAAGGGCGACATCGGAATCCTCCGCGGTACCGGCACCGAGACAACCGCCCGCTCCTACTGGTCCAACAAAGCCACCGGCATCACAGCCGACGTCCCCAGCGAAGCCGCGTTAACGCCTCACCTGTGGGGAACGATCCAATGGAAAACACCGTAGCACAGACAGCCCGTCTCAGCCAGAAGAACGACACATGACAAACCACCGCCTCGATCCACCTGCAAAGCTCGCACGACGAATACTGGTCGTTGCGCTGCTCACGCCATGTTTGTCTCTCCACGCCGACGAATTGAGATTTGCGAGGGTATTCACGGATTACACCGTGCTTCAGCGCGAGATGGCTGTTCCTGTCTGGGGTTGGGCGGAACCGGGGGCTGAAGTCACGGTTGAGTTTGCTGGGCAGAAGAAAACCGCCACGGCCGATGATGACGGCAAGTGGATGGTCAGGCTCGATCCCATGGAAGCCAACGCGGACTCGCGAGAGATGAGAGTTTCTTCCGCTGGCAAGACGGTGACGCTCAGCGACATACTCGTCGGCGAAGTCTGGCTGGCGAGCGGACAGTCGAACATGGGCTTCAGCATTTCGAAATCCACCCGTGCCGAGGAGGCTCGAAAGCTCATTCCTCATCGCCAGCTACGCCGCTTCAAAGTTGGTCCTTACATCGCCGACGAACCGGTCACAGTCATCGGGGCCGATGGAGCGTTTCAGGATCCAAAGTGGCGAATGGGTGACGACATGCAGTGGCGCGAGGTCGACACGGAGAAGTTTGGCCTCAACTGGATCAGCGCGGTCGCAGCGTGGTTCGCGCGTGAAGTCCGCGTTTCGCGGGACGTGCCCGTCGGGTTGATCGAGTCTCATTTCGGCGGTTCAAAACTGTATTGCTGGATGCCGATCGAATCGCTCGAACACAACCCGGAGTTCAAACGGGACGTAATCGAACCGTACCACGTGCAGAATGCCAGATGGGACAAGGCTTACGCGGCGTGGGAAGCTGACCCGAATCGCGATCTCAGTCGGCCGCCAACCGAACCGTGGCGTTTGTCGTGTCTATACAACGCGCAGATCGCACCGCTGACTCCGTTCGCGATGCGCGGTGTGATCTGGTATCAGGGCGAGTCCAACGTCGGTCGCGCCGAGCCCTATCGCCGTCAGTTGCCGTTAATGGTCACCGAATGGCGAAAGGCGTTTGGAAACGGCAATATGGCCTTCCTCGCCGTGCAACTGCCGGCTTATGGCAAGATTCGCGAATGGCCCCGGAGCCCCTGGGCGGAGATCCGCGAGTCGATTGCGTTGCTGGAAAAATCGCTGCCGCATACCGCGTCCGTAGTTTCGACCGACTGCGGCCTGCCAGATGAGATTCATCCGCCACTCAAGAGGCCGATCGGGGAAAGATTGGCGCTGGCGGCGCGGGCGAGCGTCTATGGTGAGAACATCGTCTGGAGCGGCCCGGTGTTCCGCCGCGTGGAATTCAAGGACGACGAGGC
>CAZUAH010000761.1:557-5878 GCA_964617665.1 uncultured Pirellulaceae bacterium | reverse complement strand
TCGGCTCCTGCCAGACGAGCTGGCAGGGGGCCAATACCAACTCAAACAGTCGAACCATTAACTCGTTTTCTGAGAAGGGAAGAGACATGAACAGCAGTGGTCAACGCAATCGGCGCGAGTTCCTCGGCGCCACCGCAGGCGCAGCGGCAACTGCCTGGGCCGGCGCGAATCTGTACGCCGCTGGCGCAGAGGCCGGGCCCGGTCCGAACGACACGATCAATATGGCGTTGATCGGATGCGGCGCGCGGGGTGGGAACCAGGTGATGCCCAGCTTCATGGAATTGCCCGGCGTTCGCATGGTGGCCGTTTGTGATGTGAATTCCAAACATCTGGCCCGCGGTCGGGAAAAAGCGGGCGGTGAGAAGGTGGCCGTCTATCACGACTATCGCAAGCTGCTGGACGACACGAACATCGACGCGGTGATCATTGCGACGCAAGCACACTGGCACGTCTTGCCTGCCATCGCTGCCTGTCAAGCCGGAAAGGACATCTATTTGGAGAAGCCGCTGGGCAACTCGATCGGCGAAGGACGTTACTTGATCGAAGCGGCGAAGAAATACGATCGAGTCGTCCAAATCGGCACTCAACAGCACAGCATGGAGCACTATCGTAAGGCCGTCGAGATCGTCCAGTCGGGCAGGCTGGGCGACATTTCCGAGGTCAAGGTCTGGGACCACACGTACTGGGCACCTGGCCGTGGCTTTCCGGCCGATTGCGATCCGCCGCCGGAGTTAGATTGGGATTTCTACGTCGGGCCGGCTCCGATGCAGCAGTACAATCCGAACATGTACTACAAGTACGGTTATGACTGGTTCAAGCTTTCGGGCGCCGGCCACCAGGTGGCCTGGGGCGTGCATCACTTCGATATCGTCGCCTGGGCCATGGGCGTCAAATACCCCGTTGCCGCGTCGGCCATGGGCGGCCAGTTCGCCTACCAGGACAATTTTGAATTGCCCAATACGTTCGACGGGATGCTTGAGTTCGGCCCCGGCCCGGTCGCGAAGAACGGTTTCATTCTGCAGTACAGCATGCGAATGGGATCGCGGCGTGTTCGCCGATCGCATGCCAAATGCTTCTACGGCACCGAGGCCACCATGGTCGTGGATCGCAGCCGGATCTCGATTGCGCCGGAACCCAAGGGCAAGAAGACACAGCTTGCCGCGGGTTACTTGCTCAGCGAAGAGGAGGAGATTCTCCCTGCTGATGACAAGTTCTGCCACTCGGAGGTGTTCCTGGAGAACATTCGTGAGCGCAAGCAGCCCGAAACGGACGCCCAGACGGGTCACTACGCGACAAACCTTGGTCACTTGATGAACATCTCGTGGGAAGTGGGACGCAGCATCCGCTGGGACGGTGAACAGGAGCAGGTTATCGGCGACGACGAGGCTAACGCGTTGGTTACCAAACCCTACCGTGCACCGTGGAAGCTGGAGGTGTAGTCCCTGCGTCGAGTGAAGCAGATCTCCGATGAATCGCTCCTTTCCTTGGGAGTTTTCATGATGCGTCTCGTTATGTGCGTCCTTCTCTTGGTGGTGACCACAACGGCTGTGTGCCGGGCAAGTGAAAACCCGAATATTCTCCTGATCATGACGGACGACCAGGGGTGGGGCGACGTGCAATTGCATGGCAATGACAAGATCGACACGCCGACTATGGATCGGCTGGCTGCGTCCGGAGCTCAGTTCGAGCGTTTCTTCGTCAGCCCCATGTGCGGGCCGACGCGAGCCAGCTTGCTTACCGGGCGCTGGAACCTGCGGTCGGGTGCATCTTGGGTGTCGCACGGGAAAGAGATCATACGGCTGGACGAAGTGACGCTCGGCGACGCGTTCTCCCGTGCGGGCTACGCCACCGGCGCCTTCGGCAAGTGGCACAATGGCGAGTACGGGCCTTACCACCCCAACCATCGCGGCTTTCACGAGTTTTTCGGCTTCTGCCGGGGTGCGTGGGAGAACTACTTCGATGCAGTGATCGAAAGAAACGGCACACCGGTCCAAACCCAAGGCTACATCACCGATGTGCTAACCGACGCCGTGTTGGACTTCATCGAGAAGAATCGCAAACGGCCGTTCTTCTGCTATGTGCCCTACAACGCGCCGCATCATCCGTACCAGGTTCCCGAAAAGTACTTCGCGAAGTACGTCGACCGCGGGTTTGATGAGAAGACGGCTTGTGTCTATGGCATGGTCGAAAACATCGACGACAACCTGGCCCGGATTCTAAGCCGCCTGGATGAATTGCAGCTTGCGGATGACACGATTGTGGTCTTTACCAGCGACAACGGTCCCTGGATGCCGGCCCCCGGTCGCGAAGGTGCCTGGAAGCGACGCTACAACGGCGGCATGCGGGGCAGAAAAATAGAAGTTGACGAAGGGGGTGTGCGCGTCCCCTTCTTCATCCGTTGGCCCGGACACATTGAGCCTGGCAGCACCATTCCACAGATTGCCGCTCACGTCGACCTGTTCCCCACGTTGATGGAGCTGTGCGACGTACCCATGCCCAAAACGCTGCCGCAGGACGGACGCAGCCTCGTTCCGCTACTCAACGGGGAAACGGAGAATTGGCCGAATCGTCTGATCTTCACGCACCAGAACCGCCTCGGTGATACGCTCATGACACCCGGTTCGGTGCGCACGCAGCAGTATCGGCTGGTGAATCGGGATAAGAAATATGAGTTGTACGACATGGTCGCCGATCCGGGGCAGAAGGTGGATATCGCCGACCGGCAACCAGAGATCACCCGGCGTTTGGCCGCGGCCTACGAGGCATGGTACGGCGACGTCACGTCCCGCGGCGTTGATCCACCACCGCTACCCGTGGGATATGAAGCGACCGACATGGTGGCTCTCCAAGCGGAAGATGCGAAGCTGTACGGTGGGCTCAAGTTTCGGCGCCATGCGGGCTGGGCTCATGATTCCATTCTGAATTGGGAGTCAAACGACGATTCGGCGGTATGGAATCTGGATGTGCGGCAATCCGGCCGTTACGAAATCACGCTCATGTACGGGTGCATGCCGCATTGCGTCGGCACAAGGATCCGAATTGGTTCCGGCGGCCAACATGCCGAAGCAACGATCCAGCACGCGCATGATCCCCTGCCGGAACACAAGAAGGCGAAGGACCGAGCCGCCGTCTGGACCAGCGGCCCAGTTCCGGCAATGAGCTGGCTCCCACTGAAATTCACTCAGATCAAACTCAAGAAGGGCACGGTCCAGTTGGTGGTCCAAGCCGTGGACCTTTCCCACCAAGCGTCGTTTGAACTCAAGGAAGCTCGTATTCGACGAACGGAGTGATCTTGGATTGAGATGCAACAGGGATTCCAGACTACGTGGCATTCGAACGCTCGTTCAATAGGAGACGGATGATGAGAAACACACTGCTTTGCGTGCTCCTGGGTTTTGTGTCAAGCGTCTCGGTAGCAACCGCAACCGCTGCCGAGCGACCTACGACTCTTGTGCTCAATGCAGCGGAAGCGACAAAGGAGAAACGGGAACTTTGTTGGCGGCAAACGCCTGCGTCTCTCGCCTTGCTAAGCGGCGACAAGGTCGTCTGGCAATTCAACCATCTCCGGGACGGAAAGGAAAAGGGCTGCCCCTATTTCCATCCGCTGGCGACGACCGAAGGTGCGGTGCTCACGGATCTGCGTCCCGGCGATCACCTCTGGCACCGCGGCTTGCGTTTTGCCTGGAAGAAGATCAACGGGCTGGAGGGCTACTGGACCTGGCCGGAAGGCACAGAGCGCTGGCCGGACAAAGAACTGGGGCGCACCGAGGTGACGGCGGTCAAGGTTGCCGCCAACGGCGATTTCTCGGCCCGCTTCGAGCTGGAAATCAACTACCATCCGCCGGGCCACCCTGCGGATCTCACCGAGAAACGCATTATCGACGTCAGTGCTCCCGACAGGAAGGGAAACTACCATATCGACTGGCATGGCGTTTTCATGGGCGGAGTGAAGGGAGCGGTTCTGGATCGCACGCCAATTCCGGGTGAGGAGAACGGCAAGTGGTTCGGTGGCTATGCGGGCTTGCAGTTTCGGGTGCCACATCACGACCGTTTTACCACTTGGACGATCTCGAACAGCGAGGGGACTGCAGTTGCCAGCAATGCGAAGGCCATCAGCGTGGAAACAAGGAAGCGTCTCGAACCGTTGCATGGCAAACCTGCGCGTTGGGTGGATCTGACTCTCGATATGGTGGATGGGAAAGCGGGCGGCGCGACGATCATGGATCATCCGGGGAATCTGCGACATCCTCCCGCCTGGCACATCGCGGCGATGCCGCATGAGTTTCACCAAGCGCCTCTATTCACGGGGCCCTACACGCTGGGGGCTGGAGAAGAGCTGCCATTTCGGTTCCGCATCCTGGTTCATGCCGGGCCGTTGCGGAAAACGGAAATGGGCCACCGCTGGGAGGAGTTTGTCGGGAAATAGGGAAGGCGATCCGGGCTATCGCAAACCAGTCTTTCTCTGTGTCATCTGGTCAATACGGCTATGAACTACACGTGCGGAAAGCAACTGGGAGGCAAAGCGGGATGCGAACGACACTGGTGACTACTCGAGTCGGTCGCCGTTGGCCGGTTGTCTTCGTCTTGCTGATCGCTTTTGTCGGGTCGCCGTTCGTCTGTGCAGACGAATGGGATCTAGCGCGGGACTTTGCTGCGGACCGCAACGACGTAACAGGCGTTTGGCAGTACTTCTGCGCCAACGACGGCAACCTGGACGGCTCTTACGATCGGTTGGACCGGTTCACGGGAAAAGTCGTGGGCCGGCCGGGGCGATCGTCGCTCCCTTTTGTTGCAAAGAACGTGACAGATCGGCCCATTGACATCTGGGGACCGGGGCAGGGAACCGTTCCACCACAGAGCGTGGCCGTGCATCCGGAAGCTCACAAGTACGGGCGTTTTCATGCCGTGCACGTGGCGGTCGGATGGAAGAGCCCGTTGACCGGTCGAGTCGACATTCGCGGTCGGCTCTACATGGCGCCGGACGTGCGCGACGCGGGATATGGCGTCGATTGGTACCTCGACCGAGGCGATGGAACGACCGTCCTGGTTTCGGGCACTCTGGCCATCAACGACAACACACCGGGGAAAGGCGACTCGATCGTCCTGGTCTCCGTGCCCGTCGCCACCGGTGAGACGCTGTACTTGATTGTGGCCGCAAGAGATTGGATCGAACTCGACACGACGATCGTCTCTCTCAGAATTCGCCCGTCGCAAGCGGATCCGAAAGCTGAAAAAGGGGTCGGGGGGGAATTTTGCGGAAGCCCCCCCGGGGGGGTTGGGCCCAATAAACACCCCCCCCCTTTTGGGCAAGATAGCCCCCC
>CAZUAH010000761.1:0-547 GCA_964617665.1 uncultured Pirellulaceae bacterium | reverse complement strand
TTTGCCGGAACGGCCCGTAGGGTGCTTCGCACAAATGAGACCCGACCCCTTTTTCGCACTTGATCGCGCACATGCACTCCGAAGCCGAATACCGTCAAGCCACGGACTGTACGCGAGGCATCGCCGCACAAACCGGTATCAAGCTGTAGAGCATGAAGCCAACAAAGAGCGAGCTTTCTCCGTTGGCCGTTCAACCAGTAGCACCCACATCAGTCCCAACAAATCACTCAGCCGAAGGAGACTCTGACATGAACATGAGAACGACTCGCAAGCCGTCGCGGCGTGATTTCCTGACAACCTCGGCCGGTGCATTGGCGGGCGCCAGTCTGATCGCAGCTTCAACGCCTTCGGACGCGGATGCGAATGAAGAAGCCGTCGCGACCAATGGACGGCGTGGACGCAACCGCGTAGGTGCCGTGGCCTACGGCTATCAGTACTCAATCGGGCTGTTTTCCTACAACGATCGGCCAGGTGAGAAGCTCGATGCGGTGAAGTTCGTCGAGGCCAATCATGCGGCGGGCGGCGAGGTGGCCCAGTTGTTCCACTC
>CAZUAH010000760.1:0-5886 GCA_964617665.1 uncultured Pirellulaceae bacterium | reverse complement strand
CGAAAGCACAGAAACCCAAACCGGGTGTGCACCTGACGATCTACAACAACAACTTTGCCTTGGTCAAGGACCGGCGGGAGTTGGACGAACCGCTCCGTGCGGGTTTGAACATCGTGCGATTCCACGATGTCGCGTCGACGATCGACGCCACCAGCGTTCATTTCCGCTCGCTGACAGACCCGACCGCGACGGTGGACGAGCAGAACTATGAATTCGATCTGGTGAATGCCAACAAGCTGCTGCACAAATACATCGACAAGCCCATAACCGTCTACACGACCGATGGTCGGATGTACGAAGGCATCCTGATGAGCTACGACAATCGCCAACTCGTGCTGGCCGAGGATCGAGAGAAAGGCCCCATCTTCATGGTCGAGCGAGGCGAGAACGTCAAGCGAATCCAGTTCAGCCGATTGCCGGGTGGACTGCTCACTCGCCCGACGCTGGTCTGGGAGATCGCAGCGGAGATGGAAGGAAAACACTTGGTCGAGGTCTCATACATCGCCAATTCGATCCGCTGGCGAGCAGACTACAACATGGTCTTGAGCGACGACGACAAGACGATCGACGTCAGCGGCTGGGTCACCCTTCAGAACAACACCGGGACCCAGTATGCCGACGCTTCGGTCAAATTGTTGGCCGGCGACGTGCGTCAAGATCTTCGCCAGATCAACTGGGGATACGGCCAAGCGTACTACAAGCAGATGACGCGGCTTAAGCCCAGCAAGGAAAAGGGCGATGACCCCAGTCGAGCCTTCGGCGAATACCGAATGTATAAGCTGCCAGAGCAAAGCACGGTAAACAACAATCAGATCAAGCAGGTCGAGTTGATCACTGCCGAGAAGGTGCCCGTCGAGAAGACGTATCTCTACGACGGGTCCAAGGTCAGTTGGAATCGCTATCAGCGCTATTGGGATGCCGGTTGGGGCCGCGAACAGAACAAGAAGGTGAACGTGTTGGTCGAGTTCGAGAACCGGGCAGCCCGTAACCTGGGCATTGCCTTGCCGTCAGGCAAGTGCCGCGTCTACAAAGCCGACAGCGACAAGTCGCTGGAATTCATCGGCGAAGACAGCATCCCCCACACGCCACGGGACGAGAAGGTTACGCTGTACATCGGCGACGCCTTCGACATCGTGGGCGAGCGCAAGCAAACCGAGTTCAAGAAGATCACCGACCATGTCATCGAGGAAGAGTTCGAGATCAAGATCCGCAACCACAAGGAAGAGGCCGTCACGGTCAAGATCCTCGAAAAGCTCTACCGCTGGGCCGGCTGGAAGGTGCTCGAGAAGAGCCACGACTACGAACAACTCGACAGCCGCACCGTCGTCTTTCCCGTCAAGGTGGAAAAAGACGGCGAGACGATGGTCACATACCGTGTCCGGTACGAGTTTTAGGCCAGATTTCTCACTAAGGGCGAACTAATTGACTCTACTCTACGGGCTCCCGCCTGCGTCTCTTGACGCAACGAATTAATTCGTTAAGGCTCTCTGGCGACGGTGGCTCCATCCGACATGCCATGTCAGGTTCTCTGGCGGCAGATTCTGATCGATCACGCGCGGCCGCGGTCGACAGCAAACGCCACTAAAGAGTACCGGATTGATCACGAGGGCGCCATCGTTGGATTGCTCATCGAATTGCTTCGTGAGCAGACTCGGCGATGGTATGCCGACGAGCGACGCCCCTCCGGCATTGGTACCACGCTAGGGGCTCAGTCTCGCGAGTGCCGTTTCAACGGCTCGATTGTTCGGATCGCGATTCTTCACATCGGCATAGTACGCTTGCAGCCGCTGCCGCATCCCGACGGCGACCAGATCGTCGATTCGCTCGAGATCGTTCATGTCGACGTTTGCCCGCTTTCGCCACAGCCGAAGAGCGTTGTCTTGGTCACCCTCCTTGGCCGCAGCGATGGCCAGATCGGCCAGCCACGATTTGAGTTCGCTGATGTGCAACTGGACGCGAACCGATCCAAGCGTCTCCTCGGCCAATTCTAGGTCGCCCGTTTCCAGGCAAGCCGCCAACAACGGCCGAGCCGGCTGGAAGCGCGTCGCGGGATGCGGCCAGCGTCGAAAGGCGTCCTTCAATAGCGGGGTCGCCTGCGGAGCACGGCCCGCCCGCAGAAGTACCCGACCAACGATGTAACGACGGGATGGATGCGCGTCGGGACCGGCCAGCTTCAACGCCCGCGTACCAAACGAGTCCGTTGCCGCCGCCGAACGCGACTTCCCCAAAAGAATCTTCAATGCCCGCTCTTCCTGGTATTCGTACCTTTCTCGATCTGCCAGGAATTTCCACAACAAGGGATCGTCAGCGGAGATCGGCACTTTGTATTTCGAGTCGAGTTCCAGGAGCCAATAGAGCAGCGGCGAGCCGACGTCGTAGTTCGGTGCGATTCGCTGGAATTCTTCGCGCAGCACGCGTTTGGCCAGATCGTACTGTTTGCACGTTCGGATCAGGAAACGCGCGTACTCCCCCACCGCGCTGCGACGGTAGTCGTTCGGCGGTAGAGCCAGAGCTCTTTTGAAGGCTCCGTCCGCTTGGTCAAGCTCTTTTCGGCCAATGTAATACGAAGCCCGGCTGAGCCAGTACTGCACCGAATTCTCGTTCTTGGCTTCCGCTTTCTTGATGCGTTTCTCTATCGCTCGGTAGCCACTGGCCCGTTGGACCTGTCCCGCAAAGCGAACCAGCCCAAGGTCGCTCATTTCGCCGTCCGGACCGAGGAGTTCTTCGACGAGCCGTTGTGCCCGTTCTACCTGTCCAGCCTCTTTGCAGCTTGCCGCCAATTCGGCCTTGGTCCACTTGCGGATGAGATCTTCCTTTTCCGCTTCGGGAATCAGCTTGCTACAGCACTGCTGCACGGCCTGCCTGTCGTAATCGGCGATCGGCCGCGAGAGCGAATGATTGAACAGTCGGATCGCCTGGCTGTGAAGCTGCTTGCCGGCCAAAGTGCGGCCGAGATTGTAGGCATCCATGGCGTACTTCGGCCGAGCCACGTCACCTAACCACGCGATCTTCGGTGCCGGCTGCTGCGGAGTCGCGTGGGAGGCCAGCACGTCGACCGCCGTTACGTACCTTCTGATCAACCGCGCGTCCGACGGATGGACAACAATCTCGTGCCGCAACTGCGCTACCCGTGATTGGAGTTTGCCGCGTTGGCACAGGACCCAATAGTATTCACGAAAGATCCTTGGCGTTCCCGTCCCGAACGATCCTTCCGGGTTGACCTCGCATCGCCCCCTCAACCACGCTTCCAGTTCGTCTCGGTCTCCCGTCTTCCACCAGTGTTCGCGATACCTGGGCAAGTCGGCGTGGTAGTATTCGGGGAATGCATCTAAGAAGATCCCCGTACTGTTCCAAAGTCCGAACCGGATCAGGGTTTCGACCACGTGGTACTTGCAGTTCTCCGTCAACGCAGGGCGGTCAAGTCTGGTGCTGACGGAGTCGGAATCCTCAGCCACCTCGATGCCGCACAGCCTACGCACCACCGCTGGGACTCGCTCCCGGTGGCCGGAACGGATGAATACTTCCAGGGCGGTAATAAGCCCCCGCAGATCAGCCTTGTCGATCTGGCCGGCCAATTGACGCGACCAGTCGATCACGTCACGCTCGGCCAGTTCCTCGATGACTTCCCTACGAACCTCGTACCAATCAGTGTATTCGGCAGCGCACGCCGTCCTGGGAAGGAGTGCCAACGCGGCGAAGCCAATGGTAGAATACGCGAGCTTATCCATACGCGTTGCCTGCGAACGAAAGAAGCATGATCGCACTGGTGGGACACGAAACGACTATGAAGAAAAGTATCGAGGTATCGTGACGCGATTTCAATACGCCTTCGCAGTGACGTTCTGTACGCCACTTCGCTTTGGGAGTACCTCGCCATCCTATTCGTAAGTGGTGGAAACCGAAAGCATGGTCTCGTCGTCTAGTTTTGCGGGGCTTGAGTTATTCTTGAAGGAGGGCGGACCTGAGACATGAGGAGCGCTGAAGATGTTGTATGCAGCAAAGTCCAGAGTGGCCATGCCGATCGTCCTGGCGACAGCGGTCGTCACGGGTAGCGGCGTGGCGGTGTGGCGTGCTATGGCCGAGGATGTACCGATACCGCAGAAGGCAACTCAACAAACGCAGGCCGAGCGCCCCGCACAGGTTTGGGGGGACCAGAAGGCTGGCTTGGCGTGTTCGATCAGCGTGGAGAAGACGGCGTACCATCCCGGCGAACCGATTCCGGTTCGGTTCGATCTGAAAAACGTCTCCGACAAACCGATTACGGTGTGGCATTGTGGCTTCTGGCCGAATCATCGTTGGGTCGTCCAGGATGCCAATGGGCAAGACCTGAAGTTGACAGCACGTGGCCGGCTGTGCCGCGCCTGTTATGGTCCGGACACACCCCGGCGCAAGAATGCCCCGTTCGTCGTCCAACCAGGCAAAACGGATGCTTCATTCGGTCCCTACGACCTGCGCAAGCACTTCGAGATTCCCGATGGCGTTAGGGTTCATGTCCGATGCGTGTACTTGCACAGTGCGGATGGGAAATGGATCGAGATCACCAGCAACACACTGACTCTGACGGTCGAGCAGCCGTCGTTCACGTTCTCCACTGGGGGCCGTTATCACATTGAAGGATTCGGCGAATGGGTCGTGAGTCTTACTGATACCGGCGTCATGTCGGTAACGCACAGCGTGCGCGACACGGAGAAGCGGTACGGGCCGTACACGTTGAACCAACGCGAGCGTGCGGACCTGAGCGCCCTCATTCAGCGCGCAGAATCCAGCGGCCTCGAATCATCGACACGACCCGCCGTGCCGGACAGCGTCAAGTGGACCGTCTCATTCAAGAGGGACGAGGAGACGGCAACGTATCGGATCTGGGAGCAGGATGCCAACAAGAAACGGGAGCTTCGAGATCTTGCTGCCCGACTTGGTTCGCTGGTCAGGACGTACACCAAACAACGGCCCGTCGGTTTTCCCAACCGCGCCCTTCCGCCGGGCGAGCCGCAGAACCAGAAAAGGCATGAGGTTCCCTGAGATTCACTCTGCCTCGTCGGCGATGCTCCAGAAGGACTTGCCCGCCTTGTCGATATAGTGCCACGTGCCTTCTTCCCACCTTGGCGGCTGATGAAAGGCATGCTCGACCAGTTTGCCTCCGGTGTGGGCCCATGCTGCGCCGTCCTCGAAGTCTGCTATCTCGTTGTAGATGGGCTTGATGACCATCTCCCCTGTTTTGTCGATGTAACCCCACGTGTCCCCCTTGCCATACCAAGGTTGTGTCTTGCGGATTCGCACACCTGCAAGCCCTTCGCGGAATGCTTCCGCTTCGGCGTACTGCGGCTTGATGACCATCTTTCCTTTGGTGTCGACGTAGCCCCACTTCCGTTCCTTCTCGCCCTCTGCGGTAACAAGTACGGAGGCGAGTCCCTCGGAGAAACCCTCTGCCCAGCGGAACTGCGGGGGAATCAGCCATTTCTGCTTCTTGTCGACGAAACCCCACTTGCCGTCTCGCTTCGCCGGGATCATCCCTTGGGAGAAGTGTGACGCGGCAACGGAGGTCGTCTGAATCACAAATTCGCCGCTTCTATCGACGTAGCCCCATTTGTCGATCGTGCCGTCTTTCTTGTTGTTGCTCGCCCAGGCGAGACCTTCGGAGAAACCGTACGCACTGTCGAACTGTGCCGGGATGACCCAACTGCCACTCGGGTCGATGAAACCCCATTTGCCGCCGTCAAACATGCCGTGAACGTCGAACTCTCCTCCTACGCACACCAACGCCAACCCTTCGCGAAACGGCTTGGCCCGTGAGAATTGGGGCACGGTGATCTGTTTTCCCGATTTGTCGATGTACGTCCATTTGCCATCGGTCATGACAGCGGCTCGGCCTTCCGAAAAAGGCTCCGC
>CAZUAH010000759.1:0-5892 GCA_964617665.1 uncultured Pirellulaceae bacterium | reverse complement strand
AACTCGTGTTCGGTGTTGACCATGCGTTGGGCAAGGTGTGATGGCTGCTGGCTTCCGTTTGAATCGCCCGCCTGAAGTCTCGGCCTGAAACCGCTCCAAGATGTTCCACGGCGGTTGGGGATGGTATAATGCGGAGTTAGAATTGCCGCCTTGCCCAGCCAAGAGGGAGGGAATGATGGATGGACTCACGGAGTCGGAACGAGAGGCATTGGAGAAGGCGCGGCTCAACTCTCAGGGCCCGACTGGCCCGGATGACTTGATGGATCGAGTGTACGAGAAATCGGGGCTCGATCCACTTCAGGTCCACGATCGCCGGGACCCTAATCGCATGATGGCCAGAGCGATGGGACCGCTACTAGCGCTGGGTGGTATACTACTTGCAGTTATTGGTGGATGGAGGCTCTGGTACGCTTGGTCGCACTCTTACTTCTCGGTGGGCGGTCTTGCTATGCTCGTCGTCGGGTTGCTGATCTTCCTGGGAGGGCTATTTGGTACTATCTCCTTTGGAGAAGACGAGTGATCGCGGTCCAATGCTGGAGTGGTTTCGTCGGGCTGACCGTGGATATGGCTCATTGACCGCCGCGTGATCCGTGACGTTGCTTCCCCCAGCCGGCCGCTAACGCTCTAACGCCAGGGGCGATAGGTCGAATTGTCAAAGATCAAATCCGGCAACGCTTGTGCGGGTCAAATCACAGCGTCACGCAAACATCCCTCCACGTTGCGGTATTCGCCGTTTAACGCCTTGCCGACTTCGACGCCCTGTGGTGGTAGGAGTTGAGTTGTGGTCATCGTGGCCTCGCTGGTGGACCGTCAAGCGAATATGTGAGAACTGTAAAGTCGTTTCACGGTTGTCACTTGTCTCGTCATTGCGGTTCTTTGGTTGCAGGATGCGACGCCCGGCTGCCAACCAACCCTACTCCTAACGACGGCAGCCGGGTTTTTCTTTGCATCTGTCTTCTCGACTTGGTAGCCTGATTGCCCGGTTTCCTCCCCGCGTCAGTGAGCCTTTTTCGAGGACCGCTCGTATGACCGTCCACACTCCCATCGCGCTGCTACTTCTCGCCGGCCTAGCTCTTGTCGTGGTCATCGCGATCGTTGTCATCGTCGTGGTGGTCATCTCAACCACGAAGCGGAAGTGACGCCGCGAGGTAGATCATGTTTGGAATCGGTATTCCCGAATTGCTCATCATCGCCACCTGTCTTGGCACCGTCGTGCTTGTTCGCGTCCTTGTGAATCGGATGAATCGGCCATGGTTGGCAGCGGCGGCGAGAGCGGTACGGGAAAGGAACAATTTCCGGAACGGTTTCATTTCGGCGCCTTGCGCTCTTAGGACGCGTCCTCCTCAGCCAGCTTCGCGGTTTGCTTTGTTGACTAAGGACGTTTTGTCATGAGTTAGTCAGCACCACCCAGTTCCCGCGCCCGGAAGGATACACCTGTGTCAGTTAGCGAGAACGGCAGTGGGAGTTGAGAATCGACTGTTTCGCGCCACCAATTAGATTACACTGACCAGATCCTCTTGGCCGCGCAAACTTCAGAGGAGGATGTGACCCATGCAGGTTGGCAACCGGCGTTTCGTTGCTCGGGTGTGCGCCACCTAAGCAGGTTAGGGCTGAAGCACAAACACGTCCGATTGGTTAGATCGAGGGCGGTTACGGCCAGCCAGGCCGGAGGCCGAGAATCGCCATGCCGTGCCGTCAATCAGATGACATAAGCGGCATTCGTCCCTCGATCTTGAGTGCCCGA
This sequence comes from uncultured Pirellulaceae bacterium, assembly GCA_964617665.1. Classification (GTDB taxonomy): domain Bacteria; phylum Planctomycetota; class Planctomycetia; order Pirellulales; family Pirellulaceae; genus JADHUC01. The sequence continues at coordinate 4,148 of CAZUAH010000759.1, read as the reverse complement.
AAATGCGGTCTTTCGATGTGTATCAACGCGCCCAACAGCTCGCTCCGAAAGCGCCGGCCCAACCGTGCATCTCCCCCAGTCTGCGGGGAAACGGTTGTCTTTCGAATGGTCGTTAGATGAGAGTCCAAGAATAAGGCTATGGGCCGATAACACGCCCACCTAAATACTGATTGTCCGACTGCGGGATCAATCCTCTTCGAAGCCTGGTCCACGGCCTGGACGGCTGCTTCTCAGACAGCCCGACGGGATCCTGCACCCTTGAGTCACCATTTGCTCCTGGTACGATCAACTCTGTGGCTGGGAAATCAAATTTCCTATCCTTTTACCGGAGCCCGGCTGCCGTGGCCTCGCGGACACCGAGCAGGCGCAGCAACATGTCCGCCACGTCCGGATCGTCGTGGCTTCGCGGCATTCGCAGAAGTTCGTATCCCGCTCCGCTGCGGAGACAGGTGCTTCGAATCTGATCACAGAACTCTCGTATCTTCTCACGATAGGTCTGTCGCAAGTCGCGGGGCCTGCCGACGATGCACTGGTCTGTGCTCTGCTCGCGGCCCTGGAATTGTATGGCCCTGTCGAAGGGAAACTCCAACTCGTCGGCGTGAAGAATGTGCAGCACCAGCACTTCGTGTTTGGCATGTCGCAGTTGGCGCACGGCCGGAGCCCAGTTCTCGATCGGTTCGATCATATCCGAAAGGATGACGATCAACTCTCGACGTCCCGCCTGCCTCTGGAAATCGAACAGCGTCTTACCCAAGCCGGTCGCTGAATCGCTGCGCGGTTCGATCTGATCCAGTGCGTTGGCCAATCGCTCCAATTGCGCCGGCGAGGGGCTGGCAGTCAGGGGTGCCGGTGCATCCAGCAGGCTGTCGTTGTAAAACGCGACGCCCACGGCATCACGCCGCTTGGTGACCAGATAGGTGAAGGCCGCGGCCACTCGAGCAGCAAAGAACAGTTTCGTGTATCCCGCCGTTTCCTTCTCGCGCCACATCTCGGGCGAGTCCAGTGGATAGAGCATCGATTCGCTGACGTCCAGCAGCAATCGGACGGTGAAGTTGGTTTCCTGTTGATATTGCCGCACAAAGAGGCTGCCGGTGCGGCAATACAGGTCCACGTCGATGTGTTGCGCATCGTCTCCTTCACCATACTGTCGATAGTCGGCGAATTCGACCGAGAATCCCAGAAACGGCGAGCGATACCGCCCGGACCAGCGTCCTTCGACGATTCCCCGCGGCTTCAACTCCAGGGCATGCAGTCGGGAGCAGAGCTGAGGTTCGAGGTATCGGCTGATGTTCGTCGCCATTGCGATTTGTCTCCTTAGGCGACCGACTTGCTGTGGCGTTCCAGTAATTCGGCGATGACGTCATCCGGCGTCACCCGTTCCGCCAGTGCCTCGTAATTCACTTTTACTCGATGCCGGAGAACGGCGGGGGCCACTGCGGCGACGTCGTCCACTGCCACGATCGGCCGATCGCCCTTTTCCCAGTTCAACGCCGCGTAGGCCTTGGCTGCTGTGACCAAATAGATGGAAGCCCTGGGGCCAGCGCCGTACAGGAGCCAGCGGTCGGCTGGGCGCCCGTCCGCTCCCGCCGGAGCTTCGCGGGTCTTGTCCGGCCGCGTCTCTCGAACCAACCGGACGGCATACTCGGTGATGTTGCGGGCGGAGACGACGACGGTCCGCAAGAACTCCTGAAACTCCAATATCTGCTTGCCGCTAAGCAACTCTTGCACTTTTTCCTCCGCTTGACCGCGACTCTCGGCCCCGTGAGCGATCTCGATCTCTTCCGCTTCGTCCGGGTAGTCCAAGTCCAATTTGAACAGAAACCGATCCAGTTGGGCTTCTGGCAACGGGTAAGTTCCCTCTTGTTCAATGGGATTCTGCGTGGCCAGCACGAAGAACGGGTCGGGCAACTTCCTCGATGTCTCGCCGATCGTGACTTGCTGTTCCTGCATCGCCTCCAAGAGTGCCGATTGCGTTTTGGGCGACGCGCGGTTGATTTCGTCGGCCAGGAGCATGTTGGCAAAGACCGGCCCTTCGCGGGTGATCTTGCCGGTCGGGCGGCCGGTTTCATCCCATTTCAATTCCGTCGCCCCCACGATGTCGCTGGGGATTAAGTCGGGCGTGAACTGAATCCGCTTGAAGTCCAGTGCCGTTATCCTGGACAGCGTCTTGACCAGCAGGGTCTTCGCCAGTCCGGGAACACCCTCCAGCAGACAGTGCCCGCGAACGAGAATCGCGATCAGGACTTTTTCCACAACGTCATCTTGTCCGACAATGATTTTGCCCATCTCCTCGCGGACACGCCGGAGCGTTTGACGCAACTCGTCCAAACGCCGCAAGACATCCGGCGCGGGCGCGTTCGTATCCTGTTGCTGTTCTGGTGACATCACGTACTCCTGTCTATTCGTTGTTCAGGTTCTCTTCGGATAACCGAGGTTTCTCTACCAACAGGGCGTTGCCCCACGTCGCGAAATCCCGGACGCTTCCTCCCGCTGCGTAGTCCACAACCAGCACCAGTCGCTGCGATTGGGAAACGTCGATGCTGCCGGTGGACCGCGGGTCATCCTCGCCGCCCAGGTGTGCCCGGAAGACCGGCTCACTCGCAACCGAATCAAGAAACACCTTGAATTCCGCGTCTCCCCCGGCTCCCAGGCGGCCGTCCAGGCCGATATCACTACGAAAGAACTGGTATCGTCCGTTCAGTTCATAGACGGCTTCGGTCTTGGAATGACAGCCGAGGCCGCGTGGATAGAACCGTGCGGCAATACTCAGCGGACCGCCTAAGGCGTTCGTGTTTCGCTCGCACGGAGCGACGTACGAGAAATACGGCGTTTGCTTGACGCTTGCCGGCGTCATTCCTGACAGATACCGGACGCGACCGTTCACAAAAAAAAGCTCCGCCACGCTGTCGCGGTCGAAATGGTATTCCGTAGGCTCACTCACGTGCCACGCCACGGACAGACGAACGGCTTGTTCGTCGATCCCGCGCAACGTCCCGGTGAGCATTTCCCCGGATGTGAATACGATCACCGCCAGGATCGACTCGGAAGATGTTTGATGCACCAAGTCATTGTGTACTACGGCCTCCGCGACTTGGTTGGTCGACATGGGCGTAAGGCCGAGTGTGGGATGCCGAAGCCATAGCTTGTCATGTTGAATCCGCGCGCATTGCCCCGGAACGAAGGTCCCGGACGTCAAGAGGACGCCCGGCTCGTCGCGACGTACGCGCCGAGCGGTGGCGCTCGTGTTGAAGTTCAGCCGAAACAGGGCGGCCCGGCGGATGCTCAATTCGCCAAGCGTCTCATGTTCAGCAACGAGCACTGACGGCGTCAGGCTTCGGATCGACACGTGCAAACGGTCGCCGTTGCGGAATTCCGCGTGCGGCTTGTCCACCACACTGGACGTCTTTGTTTGGCGAAATTCAACTCGCTCGACGTCCGCGGGGTCAAATCGTTCGACGGACTCCTGTCCGGACAGCCGGATGGTCAGCTTCCCAGCCGCATCCAGCCGCACCTCGCCTTCGTAACGGCTGCCATCGGCGTGCGTCAACGTGTCTGCGCCGCGCAACGTCTCGCTCGATGCAAACAACAGCAGGATCGAAAACCAAGCCGATCGGTTTGTCATGGCTTCTCGGAGAATCGAAAGTAACGCGTGTAATCTTTGAGCCGCTTCTCATATCCAGTGGGCGGCGATCTTATCAGCGAATTCATGAACGTCTCGAATCGCGGATCGACCTCCAACGGATGCTGCGGGGGTTCGTCTGGCACAGGATGTTCAGGTGCGTTTGACACCAGTCCCGAATCTAACAGCTCGGGCGTGAATGGGGCGTCGGCGGAAGCCGGCGTTAGCGCAAGCTCGGATCGAGATACCTGTTGTCGAGCCTGCTCCAATGATCGAATCGCCTCGTTCTGTCGTTGAATCGCCTGCTCCATGTCGCCCTGCTGCATTGCCTGGCCAGCGGCCTTGGCGCTTGCAGCAGCTTCGCCCAATTGCTGTTTTCCGGCTTTGGCACCAGCAGCCATTTGCTGTAGTTGTTGAGCCTGCTGGGCGAGTTGTTGCTGCCCTTGCTGCTGTTGGCCTTGCTGCTGTTGGCCTTGCTGCTGTTGGCCCTGCTGCTGTTGGCCCTGCTGCTGTTGGCCCTGCTGCTGTT
>CAZUAH010000758.1:0-5922 GCA_964617665.1 uncultured Pirellulaceae bacterium | reverse complement strand
TGTTTCCCGATGGCGGCCTGTTCCTCGGTCCCACCCACGCCGTACAGGTCGGCTCGCCGCTGGAGAACACCCTGACGATGTACCGCACGGCCGGCAGCTTATGCGAAGAGATCGACGACTCGATCCTCTCGATTCAAGGCGGTGAAGGAGAGGTGGACAAGATCGATCTGGCCAAACTGTTCTGAGCTACTCGAAATGACCAACGCGATCCACAAGTACGGCGCGTCCTGAGTCTTCACAACCTGGAGGCAATGTAGATCCTCTCGTCCGTGGCGCCCGGTGGCGTCGCGGAAGGCGATCAGGTTTTCGTATGGCGTTTGCGGCGAGACGTTGCATCCGGTGGCGAACAGGAACCAGCGGCAGTCTCCCAGCGACGCAAACAGACCTCGCACGAATCGATCGATCCGCTTGGCCGTGCCGGGGCCGCTCCATTTCTGCATAAACCGATCGAACCGGCACCTCATCGGGTGTCGGTTTGGCCCATTCTGGAACGGATCGCAAGTTATCAAAGCGCGAAAGGGCACATCGACCTGGAACACTTGACCGCGCTTCCGGGCCAAATCAAGAACGTTCCATACTCGCCATCTGGTCTGAGTGTCGCAGCTTTTGCCGTATGGAGTACCGACTGAGTCCGGAACCGCCGGCCCGCACTCAAGGTGACGAATTTCCGCGAAGTCTTCGAGTCTATCACGCTCTCTTGGAGGCGTCGCGGCCCGCGATACTACGACCTCGAACGTGCCGAGATTGAGACACACTTGCCTTGTGTCGATCCTTGTGCACGCCGAACGCGGCTCACTTGAATAACCGAGACGGCATCATTTGGGCGAAATCTGGTGCGCGGGAATTTTTGCCTCGGCGGACGCCCAAGGACGAGGTCTCTCTGCCCCTATTCTACACCGTCGAGCATCAGCACGTTGGTCACCTGCCGGGCCATCTCGTGGTCTTCCCACGTCCAAACGATCTTGTTGTCCGTTGAAAACTCGATGAGATGCGGCGCCGTTCCTTGCTTGCCGTGGCCGAGCCAATTGGCCATCACGCAATGGCCCGACGGTAATCGGTCCCAACCGGAACAGAAGTCGAGTCCGAGCTTCGGGTGATCGGTCTTGCCGCCGACGTGCGAGAGAATGTTGCCGTCGGGGTCGAGGGTCACGATGCGGGCTTCGCCGCCGGACGTGGCCATGGTCCTGCCGTCGTCCAGTCGGATCGCCGTGTAGCCCTTGTCGGGCAACGGCAGCGACTTGACGACTTTGCCGTCGCGCGATACTTCGATCGCCGCCTTTGGTCCGGCGGAGCCGATCAAGAGGTTTCCGCTGGGAAGCACACGCATCAGCCGCATGTTCAGCCCTGTCACCGCGACCTGCTCCTTGCCGATTTCTTTCCCATGAGGATCGACTTCGTAGAGCGTTCCCGATACCGTCGCCAGCAACGTGTTGCCGTTGGGCAACCGGCGTGCCGACTGGATGCTCTTATATCGATCGACGCCCCACGGTAATCGCTTTCCGTCGGCCAGGCGGTATTCGACGGCGCCGTTGCCGTGGCTGACCAGGAGTTTCCCGTCGCCGAGCGACTGTAGGTCGCGCGACCCGCTAGGGATCGCGATCGACCAATTCTTCGACGTGTCGTTCTGGTCGACGTGGATCAACCGGTTCGCACCATTGTCCACACAAACCCACCGATGCTTGATTCCTTCGGCGGTCGCCACAGAAGCGATTGCGAAGCACAAAATGGAAATGATCCCGTGTCTCATTGTTTTCCTCCGAATTGCATCGTCTCCAAGGTCAAGTGCATCGTGATTCTAGCTTCTGTAGTGGTTCACCAACAGGAGATTGCCCGAAGCGAGGCGACGGATGAAGAAGCGCGAACCGGGGTCCGCAATCGTGCTGGCTTCCGCCTCGCTCCACGTTCTGCCTCTGTCTTCGGAACGGCTTTCCCATAAGAACCCAGTGCTGGTGCGGATCAGCATCCACAGTCGGCGGTCGCTCAGTTCCACGACCATGTTTTCCAGCGCCCAACGCGGCGCCCTGAGCGCTCCGTGCAGCGTCCATGTCTTGCCTTCGTCAGTGGAGATGCCCACGCCCTGGAGGAGTTGCTCCGAATCGGCAAACCAGTCATGAATCGACTCGGCAGCGTGCGAGACCGGCATGATCCACTCGCCGCTGGATAGCACCGTCGGCTTGTTCATGCGCATGGCGTACGGTGTTTCGTACTCCACCCGGAACTCGTCCGACCACACAGGCGCCTCGGCATCCGGATCATCGCAGATGCGCGCATATACCGCGTGTTCGGCAGTGTCTTTGTTGCCACGGTTGAAGACGTACCAAAGTCTGCCCTCCGGATCGATCCAGAGCGTGGGATCAAAGACGCGTGAACCACGGTTCGGTCCCGCCACCGGCTGAGGCTTCGTGAACGTCTTTCCCCAATCATCACTGTGGCAAAGATAAACCGTATTCTCCGGCGACGGCTCTTTCGGACCGCCGGAATACCACGAGACAAACACCCTGCCTTGGGCTGTACACTCCACACCCGGAATGCCCTGCCAAGTGTGATGGGCACGATCGTCACTGGTCGAGGGCTCGGCTGCCTGCAACCCGGCCAGCGGAGACAGCAGAAGGGCGGCAAGGATGAGGAAGGTGCGTCTGGTTGTTCTAGCCATTGGGAAAATCCTCTTTGGTGCTTGGATCGACGACGGTTCAGGCTCTGGCATAGCCTACCATCTTACGCCCATCTTTGCGGCGACGACGAAATGCAGCGTTGAAATACGATGGGTTCTCAATGTAATCCGAGGACCGTACCCCTACTTGATTCGATATGAAATCCGAGCTCGCGTACCCGCTGGCACAATGACTCTAAGGCGGTAACATTTTGACAAAACCAAATTCGACGACGTTCTTCCCCGATGAAGTATCAAGGGTCATCTTGAATGTCTCAGGACGCGGGTCGTCTAACAGTCGGACGGAAGCCGCCCGGTGGGCCGTTTGCTCGTGAGACTGCCGGGCGTAGACAGCCAATACTGCGCGGCCGAACCACTGGCCGGGCTGGACTTGAAACGTCCGTTCGTCAGTGAGGAAGAAACGATCGTTGGGAATTTCTCTTGGGAGTGGATCGACGGACACGAATCCGACGTGGTCACTCATGTTCAGCCAGCGGTCACCCCGGTGCTGTTGGATCGCTTTCTCGAATCCGGGTGGGGCGGCGGCGCGCATTCGGAACAAGGCGCCGATCTTGACGGTAGCGGCCTGGTTGGCCCGGAAGATCGTGGCGTAGACGGTGGCCTCGTCAGGCAGGGAAACAACCGTCACGTACTGTGTGATTCCGCTGGGATGCGGCTTCCGATAGCTGACTCGCATGCCCGTTCCACCGTGCGTGGCCGTTGCTTCGTGGAGTTCCGGCATGGTGAGTACCGTTTCCACCTTGTTTTCGCTCCCTACCTCCAAGAACTCGATTTCGCGAATCTGCGCGTTGCGTGGTTCGTCCGGATACCGGGGATCGTACGAGGAAAGGATCACGACGCGAAAGACGCGCGACTCGGTTGCGGGAAAGGGCAACACCTGCCGCGATTTGTTGGTCGCCGTGAATCGAGCGATCGTTTTCCACTCTCGTTGGCCGTCTACGGGCATCTGCAATTCAATCTCGCGTGGCCCGTAGTTTTCACGTGGCCTGAGCACCAGTGCTGCGGTCTTTACTGGCTTTGGAAACTCGAACTGTATCCAATCCGGTCGCTCGATCGTCGGTCCGTCCCCCCGACGACTGTTGCCGACACCAGAGATCCAAAACGTCGACGGATCGCCGTCCATCAAGTAGTCGGCGGGATGGCGTGGATTTTCGTGTTTGGAAGTGACGCGCACATGAGGCCGGACCACCTCGACCCGCGCGCAGCCGCTGTCGCGATCGCAGGGGAAGAAGAACGGCGGATCGGCAAACGTCGAATTGCCTTCCGGCAGCACACAGATCGGCTGGTGACGACGATGCCACGACATGCTGACACATTTCTCTCGCGTGCGGTGGATTGCCACTTTCGTGAATGGGTAGACGTGAACGCCCAAAGCCTGCTGCTCGGCTTCTGGAAACGGGATTGGATCGGGACTGCCGAAATGCTCATGCATCAGATAGCAGAACGCCCAGCGTTTAGGTTTCACCGTCTGGTTGCCGAAATCGAGTGCACGCGACACGGCCGCGCCGAGATCGCCTGTACCCAGCGCAAGTTGCCGTCGGTGGATCATCTGCAAGGCCCGACTCTCGATCGCACCGGCCGCTGGATTCCGACGACAGCGATTCTGCCAGCACAGATACTCGATCGACGAATAGACTTTCCACGACCAGTCCTGCCCGTGCGGATAGAGGATGTCGCCGTCCCAAAGGTACAGCACGCTGGTGACTTTGCGCCACATCTCGTCGGCATGATGTGCCAGGGCGGCGGGAGCAGGTCGGCCGAACATTCGATAGGCCAGCTCCGCCTCGCCGAAGTGTTGCTGGCAACATTGGTAGCCGACGCTCCACATCGCGTGGTTGTCCAGCGTCAAGTCCGGATGCAGATTCTCCGAGACGATCCAGTCCCGCAGCGGTTGGCCGTCAATGATTGCGTCCGAAGCGGCATCGGCCTCAATGCTGGCGGCGTTGAACGCCCATTTCTTGCAGAGCGAATCCCAGCGGGATGCTCGCGGATCATCCGCGTACTTGTTGGCGGCAAAGGCGAGCAGCGGCGCGTTCCAGCAGCAATCCTCCGCACCGGTATTGTCGAAACGGTTGCTGGGGATCTCCTTGTCCAGGTGCTCCGCCTCGCAACACACCACCTCCCGCACCAGCGTCAGCGTCTCCGCGTCGAGATGTTCCTGATGGAGATGCGCCGCGCAGTCACCAGGGCCGCTGGGTTGAGCAGGCACAGCAACAGCCAAAGATGCAGTTGTTTACCATTCATCATCGCGAATGATGTCCTCCACGGCCGCCGCCGGACGCTTCATGCATTCCACGGCGACCCGCAAGTGCTCGGACTTGCTCGGCCCATGAGCGCCAGCTATTCTGGCTTTGCGACTACAGACGTGCAAGGAACAACACGGATCCATTGGGAAATTAGAGGATGATACGCACCAGCCAACAGATCGCCTACGTCGTGGTTGTCGCCCTGGCGTTGGGTAGGACGGCATTCGCCGAAGAGTCGATAGATGTTCCCCAGGTTGACGGCAAGTGGTGGCAGATCGCGCCGAATGCGCCGGACGTTGGTCAGTGGTCGACTGGCAAGGAAAACGCGTGCGACTTTGCCGTCGTGCAGTCCTCTGACGGCAAATGGCATTGCATCGCGTGTATCCGCGGGACTTCGCACTATGGCCAACGTCTTTTCTACCGGTGGGAAGCGGATCGCCTTAAGGATACAGACTGGAGGCCATGCGGCATTCTCGACGTCCCTCGCGGGAAACGAGGCAAGCCGTTGGAATTCACCTCCGTACAGGCTCCGCACCCGTTCGTGCATGACGGCAAATACTATCTCTTCTACAACAGCGCGAAGGCTCGGTGCATGATAAGTGACGATGGGCGGCAATGGCGCCCGCACGTCAATACGGACGGTAGCCAGGAGTTCTTCTCCATGGGTCGTGACGTTTGCGTGTTCCACGATCCGGACAACGGACGCTGGATCGCCTACTACTGCGGCACGGCGAACGTGGACGGAGAACGACGGGGTGCGATGATCGCCAGAATCGCGCCGTCGCCGACAGGTCCGTGGAGTGAAACGGAGACCGCCGTCAAAACCGTTGGTAATCCGGAGAGCCCGTACGTCATCCAACGCGGCCGATGGTACTATCTTTGGCAACAGATGTCCGTCTACCGATCCGACGACCCGCTCGATTTCGACGACGCGGAACTGATCGCCCATATGACAGGCATCTGGTACAACGGCAAATGGGCCCCGGAAGTGATCGAACACGAAGG
>CAZUAH010000757.1:0-5926 GCA_964617665.1 uncultured Pirellulaceae bacterium | reverse complement strand
AGCTTAGCCTCACAACCGCCTGCACCGCGCCAACGGAATTTTAGTGCGGTGGAGTAATTCCTTGATCATTCGCGCGCCCGAGCAACTCTTTCGGGAAGTGTCCGAATTGATTCGTCTCGTCGACGAAAGCGCGACTCAAACGACCCAGGTGATTTCGACTCGGGGCATGAATCCCGAGCACATAAGGCGCGTTCTGAGAGACGCAATTGGCGACCCGCGAGCTAACCGATCCAGTTCGGATTCCAATTCGACCTCGAACACCACAAAGCAGCCCGCGGCGGTGCAGACCATAATTCGTCCACCGCGAACTTAGCATCACTAAGGAAATAACTGTCCGATTCGAGTGTAGCCGGAGTCGCAAGACTTCGGGATTCGCCGCTTCCGCCCGAAGTGTTGCCACTCCGGCTACGACAGTTGGCTCTCGAACGATCCTTCGTTGAAAGGTTGAGCGCAGTGCGGCCCTTGATCTGCATGGTCATCTCGACGGCTTCTTTGCTCTGTCTGTCTCTCCACGCCGGTGGGCAGGACCGGCTTCGCGGCTTTGGAAAGGAAGCGGGAGAACCGCGAATCAAAGGTTTTGGCCCATACGCCGAATTCCAGCCCAAACTCATCGAAGCGGATTTCAAGACGGCCGGATCTTGGATGGCGAAATATGACCGCGATCGTAGTGGTGTGTTGGAGTCGAGCGAGACCGTAAGTTGGGGTCGTGATTCCATTTCTACCTACGACCTGGATCGAAACGGCAAGATGCACCTGCGGGAATTAGCCTTGGCAATTGCAGAAACTCGGTTGAAAAAGGAGCGTGCGGCTCGTGAAAAAGCTCGCCAGAAAGAAAGGGCGGCTGCCAAGCAAGCGGCCGCCGAGCAGGCTGAAGCCGATGCGGCCCAAGCCAGCGCCGCCGATGTTCCCAGTGGTCCCGTTGATCCATTGGTGTTGGCACGTCAAAGCATGTGTAATCAGTTGGCGGGCGAACTGATCGCCCAGCACGACCGCAATGGCAACAGTCAACTCGAGCTTTCCGAATGGCAAACGTCAGGAGCCCGTTTCGGCAGATTCAGCGGAGGCGCGGACACCAACGCCGACGACAATATCACGCAAGCCGAATTGGCAGCCTGGTTGCTACGCCGACTTCCTCCACTGGCGTCAGAACGGCTGGCCAAACCGCTGCGTCTGCTGGACGTTGATCGCGATGGCCAAATCACCATGTCCGAATATGCGAACCCGCCGAGCGAAGAGAAATCCGCCGACTTCCGCACTTTGGACCAGAACAACGACGGCATTATTTCACCAAAAGAAAGCTACGCGCCTCCGGTTCCCGAAGGGGCCGTCGGTTTCGCCAGCCAAAGCGCCAAAGTCATCAATAACAGACACGAGGTTACGTCGAACATTTGGGTCAACGAAGATATCGAAATCGAAGATCTCGACGTGCGCGTCGCGATTACCAAACAAGACGATGACCAAGTGAAGCTCTTCCTTATTGGCCCGGATCAGCAGCGAGTCACCCTGTTTGCAGGCGGCTGGAAACCCTGGTCAGGCTCCTATCTTTTCGAAAGCACCTTGATCGACGATGAAGCGTCGTTGATCGATACGACACTTCCGCAGCCGCCCCTTCCTCGCAGACTGCGAACCGATGCATTGAAAACTGAAGAACCAAGCCTTCGGCATTTCTACTCCAAGTCAGCGCGAGGAACATGGCGATTGGTCGTGGTCAACATGAACGACAAAGTCGGCGTGCTGCACCGTTGGTCGCTTTGGGTGACACCGAAGGCGAAGTAAGCCCGGCAGTGTCGTGGGGGCAAAACTGCTGCATCCAGATATTGCCGTTGTATGGCCCAACAACTGTCCAAGGTATACTACTGGTGAGGCTATCGATATCTGTCAGGTAGATTGAGGCCAGGGTGGCCGGGGTTGGAGGGCGCAAGCCCGAAACCCCGGGGCTTCCCTCGCTGACGCTCAGTCCAGCCCCGGCCACCCAATCTGACATTGATCGATAGACGATCCACTACCGTGCTGTCGGTGGAAACCAAGTTCCGTTTCTTCGTCGAACCAACATCGCTGGTCATTCAAAGGACGCTGCCGCCGATAACAAGGCCGAAGGAAGAGACGAGATGAAGAGAATCGTTCTAATAGCCCTGCTCGCTGCGTTGGCCACCGTCGACCTCAAAGGGAAAGATATCGGACTGTCTTTCCGCAATCCGCCCGATACTGCAAGACCCTGGGTGTACTGGTTCTGGATGAACGGGAACATCAGCCGCGAAGGAATCACCAAAGACTTGGAATCGATGAAGCGGGTGGGCATCGGCGGTGTGTTGTGGATGGAGGTGAGCGGCCCATGGTGGGCTCCACAGGGACCGATCGAAGCAGGTACCAAGCAATGGCACGAGGCCATGCAGTGGGCCATTGCGGAGGCCGACCGTCTGGGAATGGCCTTTGGTTTAAGTGTCGATTTCGGGTATGGAAGCGGAGGGCCGCACATCACACCGGACCTGTCCATGCAGAAGCTGGTGTGGAGCGAAACTGCTGTCACGGGTGGAACGAAGGTGATCGTGCTGCTCTCGAAGCCCAAAGTGGACTATCAGTCACAGTTGAAGAGAGTCTGGCTGCGCCCCGGACAAGAAATGAATCCGCTGGTCATGAGGGCGCTTAAAGAAACCGACTCCTATCGAGATATTGCTGTTTTCGCCGTCCCATCGTCGAAAGAGAAAGCGCCCCTCATCAGTCATCTTGAACGGCATGACGGACGCGGATGGATAACGCATCTGCCGTCGCTGAGCGAGAACAGCAAGCTGACCTCATTGGCGCGCGAAGACATTGTCGACATCTCCGACCGCATGACGAGCAGCGGTGAAATTCGCTGGAACGCTCCGGAAGGCGACTGGACAGTGATCCGACTGGGCTATGCCAGCAATTTCAAGATGACCCGTCCGTCGCCATATGCCGCTGTGGGACTGGAATGCGACCGGCTGCATCAGCGTGGCATCGACGCGCACTTTAAACACCGGCTCAGGCCGATTCTCGACGCCGCAGGAGAGAAGTGTGGACGCACGCTTCAGTACATACACATCGATAGTTGGGAGGCTCACGGTCAGAATTGGACTGCGGAGTTTGCCGATGAGTTTCGGGAGAGGCGTGGCTACGATATCCGGCCCTGGTTGCCCGTCCTCACCGGCCGCGTCGTGGAAAGTGCAGAAAAGACCGATCGGTTCCTTTGGGATGTGCGCCAAACCGTAAGTGAGGTCACTCTGGCTCGCTACGTCGACCGGCTCCGGGAATTGATCGAACCCTACGGCGTTCAGTTTTCCTGTGAACCTTACGGGCGACTGTGCGTTGACAGTCTGACATACGGAGGCCGAAGCGATCTTCCCATCGCCGAGTTCTGGACGGAAAGGGAGGACCCAAAACCGTTTCCGACCTACAGCGACTACTGGTATACGTCCATGAAAGGACTCGCCTCTGTGGCGAATACCTACGGAAAGACGCGCGTGGGAGCCGAAGCATTCACCGGCTCACGCGGCTGGATCGATCATCCCTATCTTCTTAAGGGCATGGGTGACGAAGCCTTCTGTAACGGCATTAGTCACTATATCATTCACCTTTCCGCGCATCAACCTTACGACCACATGAAGCCGGGTATGACGCATCGTAGATGGGGCCAGCATTTCAACCGTCACCAGACCTGGTGGAATTTCAGCCAGCCCTATTTCGACTACATCGCTCGCTGTCAGTTTCTTCTGCAGCAGGGCACAAGGGTGGTGGATGTCGCCTGTCTGTACCATGAGGGCGCGCCGCTCAATTTCAACGATATGCAGTTTCGCCTGCCTTCGGGTTATGACTATGACTTCTGTTCGCCCGAAATCATCCAACGCATGGAAGTAAGGAATGGACTGATCCATCTGCCCACGGGTGTGAACTACCGTTATCTCGTATTGCCTCGTTCAGGTCGGCTGACCCTGCCCACAGCGCGAAAGGTCGAAGAACTGCGTAAAGCAGGTGCTTCCATCTACCTGCAATCCCGCATCGCCGGAACGCCCGGACTGGAAGGGTACCCGGAGGCGGATGAACAGGTTAGGAAGATGGCCAAATCGTGGCCCGTACTTCCGGAGGGAGGCTGGGATGACGTCTTCGCCTCAGAAAAGCTCAAGCCAGACTTTGAAGGCGATGGCTTGAAATGTATTCATCGCCGTGCCGAAGATGTTGATCTGTATTTCGTCGCCAACACGAAACCGGAACGCGTCAAACGCGAATGCACATTCCGAATCGCTGGGAAGACACCTGAACTCTGGGACCCGGAAACGGGGGAGGTTTTCGCTCTGCCAGGCGTTCGGCAAACCGAAAACCGCGCAACCGCGACCCTACATTTCGAACCCGCGCAGAGCTGGTTCGTCATCTTTCGAGGTAGAGCGACGGCTCCACGCGCGGAAAGGAATCCGTTCCCTGTCTGGAAAGATGTTCAGGACATAAGCGGCAGTTGGAGCCTAAGCTTTGATCCCGCCTGGGGGATGAAGAAGTCTGTGACTCTCGACGCATTGAACTCCTGGTCCAAGCATTCCGATCCCTTGGTGAAATACTATTCCGGTACCGCCACCTACCGGAAGGTCTTTAACATCCCCAAGTCCCACATTTCGAATGGGAGCTCTCGACTTTGCCTGGACCTGGGCCACGTCGAGGTCATGGCTCGTGTCAAGCTGAACGGTAAAGACTGCGGTATCGCGTGGAAGCCACCATATCGCGTAGACATCACTGGTGCGATTGTCTCGGGGCAGAACGAGCTGGAAATCGAGGGCGTCAATACCTGGGTCAATCGCATGATCGGGGACGAGCAGCTACCGCTAGACGCCCAATGGAAAGACTGGGAAACGCTTGTCGCATGGCCGGATTGGTTCAAAGCAGGCCGACCAAGCCCGACTGGGCGATATACCTTCACCACCGCCCGTCACTACAAGAAAGACAGTCGACTGGTGCCATCGGGCCTTCTCGGCCCCGTGCGGATCCTTGCCTCGGGCAATGCCGGTGCCTAAACTGGATGCCTTAGGCCGACTCATTGCATTCCTACCCCATTCTGCCCTGCCTTGGAGAAGCTATGAATCTGACGCGACGTAATCTGTTGAAACTAGGTGCTGGAGCTGCTGCCGCGTGTGCCGTCGGTATTTCGCCGGTCGAGACGTGGGCCAAATCGAAGAAGAAGATCCCCATTGGGCTTCAGTTGTATTCCGTTCGAAAACAGTGTGCGAAGGACTTGCCAGGCGTACTGCAAGCTGTTGCTGAAATGGGATACGAAGGCGTCGAGTTCGCGGGCTATCACGACCGCTCGGCCGACGAGCTTAAGAAGATGCTCGATGACAATGGTCTGAAGTGCTGTGGTACGCATCTGCGCACCCGGATTAACACTCTGACCGATGGGGAGTACGACGAGTTTGACAAAGAAGTCGAATTCAATCAGGTGTTGGGCAATCCCTACCTGCTGTTTCCCTGGATGCCCGATGACATGCGCAATTCGGCAGATGCCTGTAAGAAGACAGGCGAGTTGCTTGACAAGTTGGTCGAACGGATCAAGAAGGTCGACGCGTACGTTGGCTATCACGCCCATGGCGGTGACTTCGCCAAGATCGGCGACTCGACGCAATGGGACTTACTGTTCGAAAACTCGTGCAAGCGTGTCATCATGCAAATGGATATCGGCAACTGCATTGGGGGCGGCGGCGATCCCTACGCCACGCTCGAGCGGTTCCCCGGCCGTTCGCTAACGGTCCATTTGAAAGAGCATGGTGGCGCACCGAAATCGGCGGTCGGCGATGGCGAAGTCGATTGGACACGGGTTTTCCAGATCTGCGAATCGGTCGGCGGAACGAAATGGTACGTGGTCGAGCACGAAAGTGGCGATGACCCAATTGCCAGTGTCGCCACCTGCCTGAAGAATCTTCGCCAA
>CAZUAH010000756.1:0-5954 GCA_964617665.1 uncultured Pirellulaceae bacterium | reverse complement strand
GCAGTGGCATTGATCGCCCACACGCAGCGACCGCCATCGCCTCCGGCTTCGGGTTAAACAGCATATTGTAGCCGAGTCGAGTGAACATCCACCATGAACGAACGACAGCGATTTGTTGCCACGATGCACTACCAGGAGCGAGACCGATCGCCGATTTGCGATTTCAGCTTCTGGGAGGAGACTGTGGAACTCTGGTACGAGCAGGGATTGCCGCGCACGGTCGATCGCTTCAATAGCGACGACTATTTCGGCATGGACGGCCTGATGAGTTATGTACTGAGCAAGGAAAGCTCGGCTTTGACGGCGCCCGCCGATCGGCGGCGGACTGCAGTCGACGGCGTCTGGGTAGGGCTCGTGCCGGAGTTCGAGCCCATTGTGCTGGAAGACTGCGGCGACGCCGAAGTGATTCAGCAAGTCGACGGCGTCCGTGTGCTGAAGAAGAAGTTCATGAGTTCGATTCCGACGCACCAATCGCACCTGTTGGTAGATCGCGAGAGCTGGCGGAAACACTACAAACCGCGACTGGATCCCACCGATCCGCGGCGATATCCGGACAATTGGGACGAGTGCGTGAAACTCTGGTGCGACGAAAACCGCGATTTTCCCATCTTCCTCTTTGGCGGCAGCTTCTACGGCTGGATCCGCAACTGGATGGGGCTGGAAGCGGTTTCGTTGGCGGTCTACGACGATCCGGCATGGTTCGAGGAAATGGTGACGACCATCGCCGACTGTGTGATTGGTGTTCTCACACGAGTGTTGGAAACAGGCGGACGATTCGAGGCATGCTCGCTGTGGGAAGACATGTGTTTCAATCGAGGGCCGCTCTTAGGCCCGGACCATTTCAAGCGGTTTTTGGTACCGCACTACCGGCGTCTGACCGACTTACTACATCGTCACGGTGTCGACGTGGTTTGGGTCGACTGCGACGGAAAGATCGACCAGTTGGTCCCGTTGTGGCTGGACGCCGGAGTCAATTGCATGTTTCCCATCGAAGTCGGCACGTGGGGCGCCGATTCAGTCCAGTATCGCAAAGAGTACGGCAGGGACCTGCTGATAATCGGCGGTTTCGACAAACGGATCCTCGCCAAGGGAAAGCCCGAGATCGAAGCCGAAGTCTGCCGTCTGGCGCCACTGGTCGAGGAAGGCGGTTTCATCGGACTGTGCGACCACCGTGTCCCACCCGACGTGCCGCTGGACAACTACATGCACTACCTGAAATGTGTTCGCGATGTCTGGGGCCACAACGTAAACCTGAAGCCGTTGGGAGTTGGCGAGCTTTAGCGGCCCCTTTCTCGCACCAACACTCCGACAGTTCCCATGGTAGCTGCAATCGCGGGGTGGGAGAATGGTCCGAAAGCCGCTCGGCAAAGCGAGTGGACTAGCGGCAGCGACACCCACCTCCGGCGACACGTAATCGGTTGCGCCTCCGCCTTGCGGTCGACGCAAGTTGAGGTCGCCGAATTCTCACGCCGAACATTCGGCTCACTGTCGGCGGCAAGTCACTTCGGCCCGTCGCGCCGCGGATACTGCTTGCCGAAAACCACGGGTTGGTTCTTCAGCGGCGTGATCATTTCTTGGCCAGCACTTGTTGCCCGTCTTCTGTGTTCCGCCGGGCACCCCGGCTCGGTAGCTGTCGGAGACGTCGCGTTCGTTCTCTTGTGGTCCTCGTCCGCTTTGGGACTCTGCTGCGTGCGCATCCGGAAGTCGGCTACCAGGCGATTGCAGCATTAGGTTCTCCACACATCCTACACACACGGATGGCACCACCCGCGCCCCACCCAACCCCGCCTGCTATCCAATAGCCACCGGCAGCGCTAACTCTTACCGCGAAACGCCTCCCAATGACGGTCGAGAATCTCTTGAATCGCCACTCCGCCCACAACCACGCCCGTCGTCTAATCTAAGACAAGATCGATACGGGCGCATGCTGCGCCGGGTGGCGGGCACCTTAGGTGAAGAGCACAAGAGAAACGCCGAAATACGCAAGAAAACGCGAGCAAAGACCTCCCCGCGAAGCGGCTAGTGCAACGGGAGGATTTGCCGACGCCGTACGTGGCGACGGGGAAGATAGTAGAACAACAGGTTGATTGTACCAGAGGAAGGTACGTAAAATAGAGAGCAAGGCGTCCGCGCAGCGGCTTTGCGGCAAATCGATATTGGCCGCCTACGTCCGAACTGGAGAAGTCTGTAATGAACATCAATCTTCCCCCTGATCAGCAGGCGTTTATCGAGAAGCTCGTTGAATCCGGCCGGTTTGCGTCGGCGGATGACGTCATCGGTGAATGTGTCCGACTGCTGGTATCACGTGAGCAGTTGAGAGAGCAAGTCAACGTTGGGGTCGACCAGGCTGATCGCGGCGAACTGATCGATCACGACACGGTGTTCGCCAATCTGAGGACTAGAGTTGCCGAAATCCAACAGGCCAACAGCGGGCTATGAGCAAACCGTTCTACACACCGGCGGCGCACCAAGATTTGGCAGACATCCTCGACTACATCGCAAGGGACAAACCAGCGGCGGCCTTGGCATGGGTCGAAAAAATCGAGGCCAAGTGTATGTTGATCGCGCAGCACCCCTCGATCGGTGAACTGCAGCCGCATCTCGGCGAAGGAATTCGAGCGAGCCTCGTGGGACGTTATGTGATCTTTCACCGCGAGGTTAACGATCGAGTCGAAATCTTACGAGTCATTCCCGGAGATCGGAACATCACTCGACTCTAGGAGCGGCCAACAGCAGTATTTGCGACACCCTGTCGCAAAGAGAGATCTCCTTGCCCTGCTTTCCAGATGCAGAGCGGAGATGCGAGAGAAATCGACGTGCGAACGAACAACGCAAGATCGACACCGACCACGATGATTGACACGTTCCGAGGTTGGACGCGGGAGAAGGACGCGAGTACGCACGTCATAGGACAAGAATCTGGCACCACATTAGAAGCACAATACTGATGGCACCGAAGAGCGAAACCGTGGGCCACCGTCGCCAGAGAAACAGCACCAGGATTATTGCGACGACGTAGGGAAACAGATGCGGCAGGCCTCGATGCAGGTACTGCAGCAATTCCATGGTAACACCCCTACGCAACGTAAGATCAGATGAGAAGAAGGCCACGCCGGGGAGGAAAAATCCGGCGTGGCCATGTCTCAAAAGGAAGAGACGTCCTTCAATTGAAACCCTACGTCACAGATCAGGAATCAGCAAGCGAAGAACTGGCATTTAGGGGCCGGGGCACGAAGAAAGTCGCGTAAGTGATCTTGGTGTCGTAATCAACGCGGCCAATTCACGGAAGAGGTGGGACGCTATCGACGCCAGAAACCGGCGTCAAGATCGATCCGGGAATGCCCAAAAATGAAAAGGGCTACGCCACCAAGACACGGCAACGCGGCTAAAGGCGTCGGCTACCAAACTGGTGGGCTACCATCGAAGGTCCCTCCGGGTCCAATTGCGAGTGGACGCCCAACATCTGCCTTTGTCCCCGGGAATTCCGTGAAGAACCTCTTTGAACCGCGTGTATGCCATCCGGTTCCCACAATCGGCATTACGGGCGAGCATGGCATGAGATGCTACCCGGCGTCGTTTGACACCTTTCCCGCAACAAGTTGGTGCGACAGAATAGGCACGTGCTGGTGCGACTGGAAATGGCCAACGGTACGCAACTCTGTCCGGCTGGTCAGACGGCGAAGACTGATTTGGACACAAAGAGGGCACCATGGATCAGCCAAGTATTCTCGACCATCCGGAGATCAGCGGAGCCTATCTGTTCCCGCAGGCTCGGTTCATCGATGAGCCGTTCAACGTAGAAGTCGACGGCGCCGAATTGTGCTGCTACCGGAGAATCATAAATCCGGATTACTACACCGTCGTCCATTTCCACGGCAACGGCGAGGCTGTCGCTGACTATATCCCCGATTTGGCCGATATCTTTGCGAACACGGGCCTCAATTCGTTATTTGTCGAGTATCGCCAATACGGCGGCTCGACCGGCAAGGCACAGTTGGTTGCCATGCTTGGCGATGGCGAGAAGGTTGTGGCCGCAGCCGGTGTTGTGCCCGAGAAGGTGATCGCTCTTGGACGTTCGATCGGATCGCTGTATGCCATCGAACTTGCTCATCGCTGCCCTGATATCGCTGGACTCATCCTGGAGAGCGGCATCGCTGATCCTGCTGAACGTTTTCTGATGTACGCAAACCTGTATGCCGCTGGGGTAAAGATGGATGATGTCCTGGCCGAAGTGAAGCGGCACTTCAACCACAAGAAGAAGCTCGCCGGATACAGTGGTCCGCTGCTCGTCCTGCACGCAGGGAACGACAGCCTGATCGACATCTTCGTCGCGTGCATCGACGGGCTATCCGGTTTCGCGGAAGCGATCCACACGGCGTACCCACAAACGAGCGTGCAGTTGTGCATCGTGCACCTAGTCCGCGCCGTGATGCGTTACGTGAGCGACCAGGACAGCAAGGCGGTCGTTCGTGACTTGAAGAAGATCTACCAGTCGGCGACGGTGGTCGAGGCCGAGCAAGCGCTCGAGGACTTTGCTCAAGCTTGGGACGAGAAGTATCCGACGATTAGCAAGACGTGGCGTTCCAAGTGGGCCGACATCATCACGTTGTTCGATTATCCGCCGCCGATTCGTCGGGCGATCTACACGACCAACGCGATTGAATCGCTCAATAGCGTGATTCGGAAGTTCACGCGAAACCGCAAGATCTACCCCAACCAGGAATCGGCGCTGAAGCTCATTTACATGGCGATCCGCGAGGCGTCGAAGAAGTGGACCATGGCGGTTCGCCACTGGAAGCAGGCGTTGAATCACTTCGCGATCATGTTTGAGGACCGCATGCCGGAGTTAACCAGCAAATAGCGTTCCCTGCTGGCTTGACACAAAAATTCCGACAGGCCCGCAAACCCTTTGACACGATTGCGCTTGCTGCAACGGCCCTGCGTGCCGATGTGCCGCCGCTTGCTTTTTATGCTGCCCGACTGACAAGCGACCCGAATCGGTAAGTCGATTCGCCGACGTTTGCTGCTGCGCGATCGTATCGTTGGATAGCCAAACGCGGGCCACGCATCTGTTGCCGAGCGTCCACGTCACCAGCTTCTCTCTACACGCCGATCATTTTCGGCCTCGCCGGACTACTCCGACCGCCCTCGTCGAGTCTCACATCGCACCGCCACCCTCCGCAGATCTCTGGTCCAGAGACTATACTGTTGCGCAGATAGACGGCAACTCGGTGAGTCACAAGTCTTGCAGAGTTACCAAGTCCACGCTCTGGCCGCAATGTCTTCGTCGTTTCAACCGTTCTCCCCTTGGCCCTCTTGTTCAGATTGCTTGTCGTCTGCCTCCTGCTCTTTACCGCTGCTCCCATTCTTGGTCTTCTTTCTCCGTTCCTCCTCTTCCTGCTCCTTCTTCTTGCGTTCTTCCTCTTCCTTTTTTCGCTTCGCCTCTTCGCGATTCTCGTAGACGGTATCGCGGTCCGATTTTGCCACATCCGACCATCCGTTGCCTGAGAACTTCTGCAAAAACCAGTCGTGACGATCCAGTGGGCCATCGCCTCCGAAACCTATGGAAAAGGTGTCCTTGTTCGTTGCTATGGAGGCATGTGCCGCATCGATTCTCGCCTGGAGTTTACCATTCTCATTGACCTTCAAAGCAATGTGTCCCACGTCCAAAACCCTCGGTTCCGCACACCCGGACGACATCGACATTCCCGAAACGGAGACGGTCTTCCGCAATCCTTCCCCATCTCCATTCGGCACTCCAAAACTGAAACCTGCCTGGATGGGCACCGGAGCACTGAACCCAGACCCGTCCAGTTTCTTCACGCGATAATGGCGATTCGTCGCCAGATTCTCCAGAAAGAAGTAACCTTCATTGTCGACGCGTGCTTCAAATGTCTTGACCCTCCCCGTTCATTACACTCAACGCACCAAACCGACCGGCTGCCTGACCCGCT
>CAZUAH010000755.1:0-5964 GCA_964617665.1 uncultured Pirellulaceae bacterium | reverse complement strand
ACATGAGGTGCATCGACTCGATCCCGCGCTTGATGAAGCCCGTGTGGTCGCTGCCACCAGTCCCTCCTTCGCTGGGCTTCACATGTTCTATGACTGTGGAGTCCTGGTCGCGTTTAATAACTTCCCAGATCGAAGGGAAGTTCAACGCCCCCGAGGCGCGAAGCGTTGTTCCCATGCCCACCATGTCGGCATTGAAGCAAGCGACTGTGTTGTCAATCGTAACCCCGTCGCAGGGCTTGTCAGTGTAATGGAGCGAACCGATCAGCCCACGTTCTTCACCGCACCAACAGGCGAACAACAGGGTCCGTTTGGGCTTGAATCCACCTTCGGCCAGCACACGAGCCACTTCCATGACGACGGCCGAGCCCGAGGCATTATCGTCGGCCCCGTTGTGGACATAGCCGTTTCGCATGCCGATGTGATCGAGATGGGCGCCGACCAGAATGTACTGGTCTTTCAACTCCGGGTCGGTTCCCTCGATCTTTGCCAACACATTCCGGGCTGTGTTATTGCCGTGTTCCTCGTCGTAGCGAACCAGGGAGTCGTAGCCCTTCAGCGTTACGCGGATACCGGTGGCTTGGGAACGGGGGGTCTTGGCCTTGATGTCTCGACGAATCGCGTCGATTCTCCGCTTCAACCCACTGGGTGATTCCTGGGGATCACGTTTCATGATCGCTCGAAACACGCGTTCCCCGATCACGAAGCCGAGGAAGTCGCGATCCGGGGTGAACGCAGTCTTCTGGGGCCTTCGTCGGGAGGTGCTCTGCGACGTAGCTGCGGGGTCGAACAACAAGATCGCTGCCGCGCCCTTCTCGTAGGCCGTCCTGATCTTGCTCAGGTCGGTTGACTCTTCCTTCCATTCCTCCTTGTTCTTGCTTTCCTCGCCCTTTTCGTCGGCGGGAGAAAACATCCGCCGTGACTCTGGGGCGTCTTTAGGCGAACCTTTCAGCACCAGTACGATCTTGTCTTTGACGTCCATCCCATCGTATTCGTCAAGCCCTTTATCGGGAGCGGCGATTCCATACCCGACGAAAATGACCTCAGCCTGCTTGGTTACGCCGACGGTCGAAAGCATGTCGAGCGAATAGTCGGCGTCGTCGAACAGAAACTTGCGACTGGCGACCGAGAGCGAGGGAATTCCGGTCGTCCAGTCGAACTCGCGAATCGCGACCTTCTGGAAATACGTGCCGTCTTCGCCTGCCGGTTTGAGCCCCCATCGCCTGAAGTTCTCGGCCACCCAATCTGCAGCCTTGCGGTATCCTTCGGTGCAGCTTGCCCGACCTTCCATGGCATCCCTGCACAGATAGGCAACGTACGCCTTCGTGCGGTTCCCGTCGACGGTGAGTTGCTTCTTGTCCCCATCGCCTTCGGCATGTGCCGTGGTGCAACAAAGAAAGGTCACCAACACTAGGGTGGCTGTCTGTTTACACATGGTGTTCTTCTCGTTGGAATGTCAGGGTCTCGCTGTTATCGTGCTCATTCTCATCGTTCACTGTAATTCGCCACAAAGCCGGATTCAATGATCCTTGCGGAACGAGATCCCGACAGAACTGTCAATCCGCGTCGAAAGCACCGCAGCACATTCTCCTCCTGCCGTCCGTTGCGGGCCTCTCCTCGGGCGCCCGACGCTTGGGCTCCGAACAAGGCATCGGATTGGGCCGCGGTCGCCAGTACACTCGTCAGCCGTGGTGGCTCGGCGGATTTCGACGAAGTCATTCCACTCTGCCTGATCGGCCGGTCAATTCGGCGATCACGTTGTGATTTGTGATGATGTAGCCTGATTCACGGACGACGAAGCCAGTGCCGGATTGGATCGACGTCCAGTTTCGGGAATCCCGCTTCGAGGTCGTGGTAATAGAAGACTATTGAGGCAACCGCGGGGCTCATCAAGCCAACGAATGGATCCGTTGTCTTCGTTGTGCGCGGAGACGGACAAGAACTGTATCGCTCCGACAGAGTTACCGAGCTCCAGGAGCTTGCGATCCAGGTTGATATCTCTCAGGCAACTGATCTGGAGCTTGTCGTGGAAGATGGCGGAAACGGCAATAGCAGGGACAACGCCAGCTGGTTCGCCACTCGCCTGAAACGTTAGAACGAACGATTGATAACCGTAGCGGGTTTTTCGCCCATTCGACCCATGATTCACGGCGCCGGAGACGCTATACGTAACTGCGACTCGCAGTAGAACAAACGAGACTGTAGCATCATTGCAGACGATTGGGCGACCCTCCGCGGCCGAGCTGTGTGCAGTGTCTTGGTGGGTTGTTCTCGCTGTTGCATTCGCTCCTCACGCTGCATGTCCAAGGCAATCCGCCCATTGATGTTTGATTGGTCCGAACGCGGTGGACTGTCTCTTGCATTTTGCGGTGACGGCGGTAGCCGCGTTCCACAGCACTGGATGCCGATGGCAGCAGCTTGTCGTCAAGGAAAGTCAATGATATCTCCAGGTTGGGCGAGGAGTGATTTTTGTAGGCTGTCATCGACGGCCATTTATGGTCGTTCTTCGCCAAAGGCGATAATCGGCCCGGCCGTTCACGTCCGGTTCACGAGAGCCCAACACCAACCCCATAAGGTTCCCCACCCCCGCCGCAGTCGTGCATGACGCAATCAGCCGCGATTGTGGTTACGCGAACGGCCTGCTGCCGGTTGCTTGTCGCCAATTCACCCGATAGGATGCTGTGCTTGCAGCGGAGCCGCGTGAACACCCTGTTTGCGGGCAACGTTGCTGGGCACTTTCTAAGGAATTGGACAAATGGCAGAAGGCACCATCAAGCGACTCACGAACAAGGGCTTCGGGTTCATCGACACCGGGAGCGGCCAGGATATGTTTTTTCACTCGTCAGCCCTCGAAGGGGTGAGCTACGAAGAACTCCAAGAAGGACAACGAGTGTCGTACACCGAAGGACAGGGACCGAAAGGGCCAAGAGCCGAAAACGTCAAGCTGGTTTGACGGAGTTGAAAGGAACATTCGTCTTCAATCACGGAGAAACAGATATGGGTGATAGAGGAAGTAAAGACAAAGGCAAAAGGGAACAACAGAAAAAGGCCCAGCGTAGTCCAAAGGAAAAACGAAAGCTGAAGAGAGAGGCGAAGAACAAGAACAAGTAATTGTTCGACACTGTCCGGTGACTGCCGGTCAAACGACTAGGTAGTATGCCGGGCACTGCAAGAGACGTTCCGCCTGTCATGGCTACCGGCATCGCAGGTTCGCCGGCTGGATGGGGATTGGACGCTATCATTCCCGAGGATGCAGTCATGACCGACGTCGACAGACAGGCGATCCGCCAGGCCCGTGGAGCGTTCGCCGGGATGGCGGGGGCGTATACGCTTGGGGTGTTCAACGATAACTTCTTCAAGCAGGCGGCGTGTCTGCTGGCGCTGGCGGCGGGCGTGAGTTGGTTACAGGGGGCGGCGACGGTGCTGTTCACCGTCCCGTGGTTGCTGCTGGCGGCACCGGCGGGGTGGCTGAGTGACCGGTTCTCGAAACGCCGCGTGGTCATCTTGGCCAAGACGCTGGAACTACTGGCTATGCTGGCCGGGGCCCTGGGAATACTGCTGCTGTCCTGGCCGTTGATCCTGGTGATGGTGTTCACGATGGGACTGCAATCGGCGATCTTCTCGCCGGCACTGAACGGTTCGATCCCAGAGCTGTATCCCGAGGCCTACGTCATTCGGGCGAATTCGATACTCAAGACATTGGTGACGGTAGCGAACCTTGTGGGAATCTTGTTGGCGGGTTGGGCGTTGAGCTTCGGGGCACCGTTGCTGGGCGTGACCTGGGGGCGGGTTCTCGTGGCGGGCGCGGTTGTTTTGCTCGCAGGCGCTGGACTGATCCTGAGCTTCGCCACCGCCTCACGCCCCGCGGCGAACCCGCGCGCCAGGTTCCCGTGGGAAGGCCCAGCGGGCACGCTGAGGCAACTATTGCGAATGAGCCGAGATCGCGTGCTGACCATCGCGCTGGTGACGGATGCGGTGGTCTGGTTCATCGCCGTGCTCCAGATCCTATTGATCAACGAGCTGGGTTTGCGGGTGTTCTGCCTGGGCGAGGCGAGGACGAGCCTGCTTCTGATGCCGCAGCTATTCGGCGTAGCGCTCGGCGGGGCGGCAGCCGGCCGCCTGGCCAGCGCAGGTCGGTGGCGGCGACTGTTGGTGCCGGGCTTTGCCGCGCTGGCGGTGATCAACGTGGCGGTGATGGCTGTGGCGCTGCTGCCGGCCGGTGCGCAGGTCGCGGCGGTCGCTCTCTTGCTTGGGCTGGCCGGCGTCGCTGGCGGGATCCTACTCGTGCCGCTGGAGAGCGTGTTCCAGATCCGCCCCCCAGCCAGCGAGAAGGGTGCCGCGATCGCATCGGCCAACTTCACGGCGTTTGCTGCCATTCTCCTGGCCGGTGCCGCGCAGATGTCGCTGAACACAGTGATTCCTTCGCCGATGATGTGCTTCGGCGTGATCGCGCTGGTGGCGGCTCTGACGGCGGTGGGATCGTGGATCGTTCGCGGGGTCGACTGCGAACCTATTTCGTGAACGTAGCTCAAGGCGTCTCCATATGCCCAACTCGGAACACGCACGCCGAGGGAATAGGAATCCGCAGAGGCTGGTTTACAATAGCGTCTGTCGTCCGTTTTCTCAAACACTCAGCACCTCCCATGGCGAGGTCACTCGAGTCCTTTGGTCCATCGAACAAACATTGACACGCTAGTAGTTCGACTGTTTGACTTCGCCCCCTGCTGGCTCGACCGGCAGGTGGACCAGTTTGAAAGGCTAAGAAAACGTCTCTCTAAGACACCTAGTCGTCCCCTCTTCGCCGCCCACGGCGGCGAAGAGGGGATGACTAGGTAAGCAAGGTGGTGAGCGGCCGCGTTAGCTGCCCAAACATCGGCTCCTGCCAGACGAGCTGGCAGGGGGCCAATACCAACTCAAACAGTCGAAGTAGTAGGAGAAGGAAATGTGGGCTCGTAGTTTGTTGCTCGCGTGGATGTTGGTGGTTTCCGCCGCCGGTTGGTCTGCCGCGGCGGAAGAGATGGCGGCGATGCCTGTCGGACTGGAACGATCGCCGGTGGTTACGGGGCAAGGCTATTTTCCGGTCGCGCTTCGATTGGCGGATGGACGCATTGCGGCCGTGCTGCGCGGCGGGGCGGGGCATTTGGGGATCGAAGGGCGATTGGACATCGTTTTCTCGGCGGACGAAGGAAAGACGTGGTCCAAGCCGACCGTGGTGAATGATTCGCCCGTCGACGACCGAAATCCAGCATTCGGCCAGGCGGCTAATGGCGACTTGGTTGTTGGCTTCTGGCGCACCGCCACCTATGACGAGACGGGACGCTACAACCCAAACTTGGACAAGCCGCGCAACACTTGGGTAACTCACTCCGCTGACGGCGGCAAAACTTGGACCGAGGCGACGGAATTGGATGTGTCCGATATCGGCTGGGGCAGTCCTTACGGCAAGATGCTTACGATGCCCGACGGAGCGATGTTGATGGCGGTATACGGCGGTCGCGTACGACCAGCGGGCCAAGAGAACGCGAAGCGTGAGAACCGAAGCTACCTCTACCGTTCGACCGATCATGGCAAGAGTTGGAGTCGCTATGCCGAATGCTCCCGCGGCTCGCAACTCAACGAGACGGCCCTCGTGCGATTGCCTTCGGGGAAGATCTTGGCGGCCATGCGATCTCGACGGGGCGGTCAGGTGTGGCTTGCCGAGAGTACGGATGATGCCAAATCGTGGAGTGAACCGAAACAGGTCACGCCCGACAATGTCCACCCAGCCGACATGGTGCTGCTGCCCGACGGTCGAGTGCTAATGGCTTTGGGTTACCGGGTGGGGCCCTACGGTGTCGCCGGCTTGGTCAGCGACGCTAAGGGAAACTTCGATTGGGAGCAGCAGTTTACTCTTGTGAATGACGCAATCAGCCGCGACTGCGGATACCCCAGCAGCATCGTGATCAAGGACGGACGCGCGCTAACCCT
>CAZUAH010000754.1:0-5991 GCA_964617665.1 uncultured Pirellulaceae bacterium | reverse complement strand
ATGTCCGAGACCATTCCCTTGATGCGGTCGACGTTGCGTTTGACAATCTCCCAGCCTTGGTGGACTCGATCCGGTTTGTCCTTCGCGAAACCAGTTTCCACCAAATACATGCCGCCGGCAAGCCCGTTCAAGAGACCTTTCAACGCATGCGAGACCGAACCGATCAATAATCCCAGCGAGGTAAGATGGGATTCGAGTTCTCTGACGGCCGTGATATTCGTGCTCATTTCCATTACCGCCACGATTTTCCCATCGTCGTCTTTGACCGGCGTGGTCGTGACCAGCATGTTCATTTGTTTCCCTTGGAGGGACGTTACCACTTCTTCGCGCGTGTGGATTTCACCGTCCTCGAAGGTCTCTCGGACCGGGCAGGGCACACATTCCTCGGTCCGATGTTTGTATACCTCGTAGCATTTGCACCCCAGGGCTCCAAGTGAGGAGCCGAAATCTTCCTGGAAAGCACGGTTCATCTCGATCATGCGAAGATCGGGGCCCTGGATCGAGATGTAGCAGGGAACCTCCTCGAACAGAAGCTGATAGCGGTGCTGGCTCTCCCGCAGTTGCTCTTCCAGACGTTTGATATGCGTCACGTCGGTCGACATTTCGATGACCGACGTGATGTTACCGTCATCGTCATAGATGGGCGTCGTCTCGACTAATACCGAGACTTCTCTTCCATCCAGAGACCGCACGCGCTCTTCACGCCGGTGGCACTGGCCGTCCCAGAACGTCTGTTCGACGGGACAAACCTCGCATTTCTCCGAACGGTGTTTGTAGGCCTGGTAGCAGTAGCGGCCGTCAACTTCGCCGAAGTCCTTCCGGAACCGCTCGTTCGCATGAAGGATTCGGAAATCACGATCCTGGACCGTGAGATAACACGGCAGCCGGTCGAAGTACTGCTGGAAGGGATCTCCCATCGCGCACCTCACCTTTTCATCGAGGCTTATTCATCGTGCGCCAACTCAAGGACCTTGCGGACGTTCCGCATCAGCGACTCCTCGGTTACCGGCTTGTCCAAGTACCCTTCCGGCGGCGCCACCGAACGGTCGTAAATCGTTTTGCGCAGTTCGGGCCGCCCTGTGACGATGCAGACCTTCAAATGATCCAGCTCGGGATCCTTGCGGATCATCTCGTATACTTCGCCTGCGTCCTTTCCCGGCATGGCAAGGTCCAGAGTCAGCAAGTCCGGCTTGTGAGCGCGAGCCAATTCCAGAGCTTCGTCGCCATTGGTGGCTGCGTGGACCGTGGCGCCATGGTCCTCGAATACCGTACTGAGCAACATCACCTGGTCCGGTTCGTCATCCGCAACGACGATCGTCCGGCCGGCAAGCGCGGGTGCCTTTTCCGGAGCTGCGTCGACCGGCACTTCGGCAGGCGCCGCCACCTTTTCATCAACGACCAAGGCTTTGGCCACCAGGTTTACTAGCTGCGTGACCTCCATATCCAACTCGTAGTGGCGGATCACGTCGGCCAAGCCGTCGACACAATTGTGGCAAGACGTGACGACCACTTTGGCGCCGGTGGCTTTGAGCTGGTCTGCCTTGATCTTTCCAGATTTCAGCCGTCGCGGAGTGTATTCGGACATACTCATGGCACCACCGCCACCCGTGCAGCAGTAGTTCTCTGCGCGGTTCGGGTACATCTCGCGGAAATCCTCCACCACCAGGTTCAGCAGTTCGCGCGGCTCCTCGGTCAAACCGCAACTCCGGGCGTTGTTGCACGAATCGTGGAAAGTCATCGGCTCGGGGTTCCGCGTCTTGTCGACCTTGATTCGACCTTCCTTGACATACCGCAGCATGGTGTCGACCGAACTTTCCATCTCGAACGGCACATCGTACTGGCCCCAGTTTGGCCCCTCGCAGCGAGTGGATCGATATCCGTGCCCGCATTCTGAGATGACCAGCTTCTTGCCCTTTAGTTCCTCGGTCTTCTCGTACAACCGACTCGCTACGGAGCCGCCCAGATCATCGTCGCCGGAAAAGAGCCCGAAGTTCGTCATGTCCCAGCAGTCACTGGGCATGGTCCAACTCTCGCCCGCGTAGTGGAAAACCTTGGCCGCGTCGGCGATGCTACGCGGGTCGTATTTCACCTCGCGCGGGTTAATGGAGTACACGACTTCGCATTCCGTCTGGTCAATGGGGATCTTTATGTTGGGGTCGTCCAGTTCATCTTGCAGCTCTTCCTCCATCCACTCCAACGTTTCAAGGTAATCCTCCTGGAGCACGCCCATCTGGTTGCCAAGCTCCCATTGGTCTTTGCTGACGACCGAAACGCCCTCGGGCATGACCCCGACCGAGACCAACAGTCCCCGGGCCATGCGGTTGAACGTTGCCAGATCAACACCCATGGGGCAGTTCATCGAGCACCGACGGCAGTTTGTGCACTTGCCAAAGACCGTGTCTTTCAGTTCTTCCAACTCCTCGTCGGTAAACACGCTATCGGCTTTCACCCACCAAGGAAATACGCGACCGGTCCAGTCGAAATGGCGTTTGAATAGCTTTCGGATCTTGTCGCCCTTGTAAGCTGGTGCGTATGTCGGATCGCCGGGATTGGCCAACACGTAATGGCACGAATCGGTACACATACCGCAGTGCACACAGGCGACCATCGAACCAGCGATTTGCCGATTAAGCTTCTTACCCATTCGCTCCAGGACCTTCTGGGCCTTCTGGGATCTTTCTTTACTCTCGCTCATCAAATTCCTCCACCGTGAGATGGTTTGTACGCTTGGTATGTATGGTATGTATGAGGCCCCGGCTTATTCCGCATTCGCGTTCTGTCCACCGGGATAAACGCCGCGGTAGCCCATCGTTTTCCCGAAGTAGTACCGCGTGAAAGGATAGTACAAGTAGTGTGATATCTTGCTGAACGGCACGTAGATCAGGAAAAAGGCCGTCATAAGGAAGAAGGCCAGCCGGAGCCCCATTCCCGATGCCGCCAGGCTTTCGGCTTCCGTGGCTCCATAGGGAGCAGCCAACGTGGCGGACAGCAGCCAGGCCGTCAACAGAATCAGGGAGAAGTAATCGTCCGGTGAGCTGATCGCTCGCATGTACTTGCTGCCGATTCGCCGTACCATGCGAATCAGGCCCACGGCACACGCCGCACCGGTGATCACTTGAAAGGCCAAGACGACCATTTGATTCTCAAGCACGCTGGGGAGGTAAGGGATGACGAACGACAGTAGGATCGCTGCCGCCACACCCAGATGGAAGATCACGAACTGGACATACATAGGAAGCTTTGTTCGTGTGCTCTCCATGGCCCAGGGCATGGCGATGTTCGCCCACGAATACAAGATCCCTTTGGTCGGCTTGACGCTTCCGGTGCCGGTCGGGCCTTGGCGTTCGCGTCCTGCCTTAAACCGAAGAAACCAGAAGATGCGCGTCGTGTATACCAGCGCCATGAATACAAGCGCTATCTCTTGAAGCGTATGTTCGGAGAAATGGAGAAACTCGTTCATAGTGACTGTCTCTTTTCCTATCAGTTAAGTGATGCAAGCTGAGCCTCGAACGGTGCAAACTCTCGCCGGTCGATAACACAGATAGTGACCTCTTCGATTCCCGTTTCGCCTTCTAGATGACTCTTGATCGTTTCGACCATGACTCGCGCACACATGTCTTTCGGCACGCCATAGAAGCCTGCGCCCATGGCAGGCATCGCGAGGCGTTTTACGCCTTTCTCCTCGGCCGCTTTCAACGAATTCGTGACCGTGGTTCGCAACTTGCCCTCCATGTCGTCTTCGTTGAACCTTGGGCCGACAGCGTGAATTATGAACGAGGCCGTCAGTTTTCCGGCCTCGCTGACCACGACTTGTCCGGTTTCCAGCGGGCCGAGTTCGTCCAACTCCTTCTGGACACCGGGCCCACCACGCACTGAAATGGCGCCCCCGAAACCCGAACCCAACGCCAAGTCGTGCTGGGCGTAGAAAACGAAGGCGTCCGCTTCGACCAAGGTGATGTCTCCCTTGATTAGTCGCACGCTGCTGCGATTGATTTGCACACCGTCCATTACGGCTTCCGGCATATTAACTCTCCTGTCTTGAATCTCTGAGTCGCTGTAGTAATTCTTTGATCGCCTCGCCCCCATTCTGGTCGTCGCTTTGGGCGTGCAAGAGACGCTTCACGTCCTCCGTGCACAACGAGCCAAAGCGATAGACCGGGCACTGCCGACATTCATTTCCTTGCGGGGCACAGTTCAGCCCCTTGATCATCCAGCACGGTCGAGTGGGGTCGTTATATGCGGGACAGCTTTTGCGCGTCTCGCCGGTGCACGGCAGCAAGTCCCAACACGGAAGAAGCGCCTGCATCCGGCGGATCCCCTCGGTGTTTAGCCCCAGCTCCTGAATCATGTGCTGGATATTCCGGACGCGGTTGATGTCTTCGTGCGAGAAAAGACGATGCCCCGAGTCGGTCCGATGCGCGATGATAAGCCCTTCGTTCTCGTACTTGCGCACGGCGGACACAGACAACCCCACCTTTTGGGATAGAACGCCGATAGAGATCACCGGATCGTCAAAGTCGTCTTGGGTTCTCGTGTCAGCCATTGGTGGTATCCGCAGTTGGGAATGTGCGGAAGAAATACAGGGCCAGGAAGGAATACTACACTCTTCTGTACAGCATACCTACACCAGCGTCAAGTACCTTAGGATCCAAAAATCCGGCCAGTGGTGGCTGTGGCCATGCCAGACGAGAGGCCAATTGGCGATTCCGTTGATCTGCCACAACCTGAACAGACAATCGCAAACGTCTGCTCTCGATTCTTGCAGTGCCCCAGATAGACTCAGGCAAAGAAGGGCAGTCCAGCGGCTCGGCACGCGCTGCGTCGGTAACCTTCGGGAAAGAGTTCCCTGAATCCATCGAGATCAAGATGATGGGCTTCGCAGACCTCATACAAGGTTGGAATGTTGTGCTTGGCCTCGTAGTAGTCGCGCAGGAAACGGATGATCTCCCAGTGCGTTGACGTCAGCCCTTGGGGCAAGTTCCACTCGCCGCTAACGAACTCGGCAAAATGTTCGTTCCATTGGCTGAAGTCTTCGAGGAATCCCTGGGCCGTTACCTTGAACTCGGGCTTGAGGCGTGGGGCAGTCTCGTAGGTGTGCCAGATGTTGACGTCGCACAGAAACTTGTAGCTGAGTCCGGCGATTCGGCATGCACCGCGAAAATAGCCGGTCGGGAAAAGCGACTTCAGCCTGTCGAGACGCAAACCGTTCTCGGCACAAGCCACAACCAGCAAAGGAAGAGCCTTCTCCGTTGAGGCTTTCTGTCGAATGTAGTGGATGAAGTCCCAATGCTCCTTTGTCAAACCATCATAGATGCCTTGTTGTCGTGCCGCGCCGCCGGCGAACTCTTCATCCCATTGCTCCGGATCGGCCAGGAATCCATGCTCGTCAAGCGCGTATGCCATGCCTCCGCCGAACGTTACTGTCTTGGCAACTGGGTGTTCCATGGTGTCCTCGTCGGTGTGCGCGATAGGAGGCGTCTACAGAGAGCACAAAGTGAACGCGGCGCATTACAGACGATACCAAAAAAACACGGGCAGACAACGTGCTACCCGTGTCAAAGCTCAGAAAAAGGGCTAGTCGAGTGATGTTAGAACGTCAGGTGTAATCTTGGCGATCGGCTGCCTTCCCATTCACGAGGATGGAACGGGAAAGCATGTCATGCACGCCGCCGACATCGATCTCTTCTTCGTGATGCTCCATGAGCTGGGTCAACTGGCGTTTGCAGTTCGAGCAAGCCGTGGCCACGTACGTAGCCCCCGTCTCCCGAATCTGCTCCATCTTCTTCTTGCCAGAGACTTCCATGCGGAAGTCTTGGATATCGTCCATGGCGGACAGGCCACCACCGCCGCCGCAGCACCAGTTCTCACCCCGGTTGGGATACATTTCACGGAAGTCTGAGCAGGCTGCCTTCAGGATATCCCGCGGCTCCTCGGTAATGCCGCACGAGCGTCCGAAGTTGCAGGGGTCGTGGAAGGTGACCGGCTGCGGAT
>CAZUAH010000753.1:0-6039 GCA_964617665.1 uncultured Pirellulaceae bacterium | reverse complement strand
CTCCTTCAGCAAAGCGCGCGCCTCCCCCTCTACCGTTCTGGTGTACGCTCACGCTGAATTGCGTTGTGCCCCGACTTGAGAAACGGACGAGGCATGGGTTGCGCAATCCCGTTTGCGTCAATTGTGCGACAACGCAAGTGATACCGTCCAGGCGGAACGTCTGTCAGCAATGCCGCCCAGTGGACAAGAGTGCCTCGAAGCGGCCAAGTCTTCGGTTTGCCCGTGGCCGGATCAATCTGACGGGGTGTTGGGGGAAGCGCACCGTCGCGAAGTCCACCACCCCAGTCGCTCGGCGGCGGAAGAACGTCGGCTTCCTTCCAGTCGCCTTTTGCGAAATGCGGATCGTCCGCGGGCAAGTCAGCGTCTTGGGGGCAAAGCCAGTATTGCACTTTGCTCAAACCAGACATGCCCACCTGTGCCAAGCCGGTCACCGCAATCGGCTGCCCGGTTCTGACCTTCGTGGGAGTGAAGATGAAACGGGCACACGTCTTCATGTGGCTATCGGTGTCGTTATTCCATTCGGCATAGGTATCGTTGGCCTTGAAGCTGTTGGTCAAGACAATGCGCTGGAGCCATTTGACTGACATGTTCCCGTATCGGTCGGGTACAACCATGCGGACCGGCGCTCCGGCCTTGGGCGAGAGCCACTGGTCGTTCAGTTTGTAGCACAGAATCGCGGGATGCTCTCCAGGGGGATCCTCCAGAACGCGACCAATCGGTAGCGAACTCTGAAAACGCTGTTTCGGATCATCGTTGTGATAGCCATAGTAGAAGACTCGGCGGACATTCGCGGTAGGCTTGGCGAGCCAAATCACTTCGCGAAGCGGGACTCCTTCCCATAGCCCCATCCCGCATGGCCTGCGACCGTTGGTGCAGGTTACCACATGCAGGAAGCGAACGGCGTGCTTTTCGGCCAAGTCCATCAGGCCTTGCCAATCCAACGCTGTGCCTGCTTCTATGGTAAGCGGACGCCCGACGTCGGCATTGCTCTCAGGGTCCGGAACCACCTCCAGCTTCCACGTTTCCCGATCCAAGCCAACTTCGCGTCTCTTCTCCGGCGACAATGTGTGGGGCGGCGGGTTGCCGCGACCGAACATTTTGAATTTACTTTCCGGAGTAAGGTACTCCAACTTGGCAATCGCCTCGGCCAGCACGCGTCCCCCGTCATCACCTTGAGCCCGCAAGGGCCCGACGCTCAAAGCAGCCGCTCCCGCCGCTCCGATACGCAGGAAATAACGGCGAGTAACGTCCACGTGTTCTTCTGCAATTCGACTTGGTTTTGCCACGTCAGGAGACCTCCCGGTTATTTCGTCCATTCCAGTCTACATGTGGTAGTAGATGATTCTACACTCTCGTCGACACCGCTGCAGCAGTGTCCGTCTTCGTCGACGCTCATTGTATGATAATCATTGAACTGTGACCTGGAATACGACGCAGCCTCCGGCAAGCCATCAGATGTCAGGCGAGCGTGATTGCGTCCATGGTGACCTTCAGGAGTTGATCGCAAATCAGCCGATCACTCGCGGGCATTTTGGCCAGTTTCTTCAGCTTTGACAAATCGGCCTCGTCGTCCGGCACGGGAATCAGTGCCAGGGAGTCTCTGTCCGGAATGGCAGCCAGCACCGCTTCGCCTTCGTTCAGATGCCGACCGACCAGCAGAAGACGAGCGGCGTCGTAGCTGTCCTCGGATCTGACCTTGACCAATGACCGCTCGCTAACCACAGTGCGGACGGCCTGCGGAGCGAACGTCTTGGCCAAGTTCTCCAACGCATGCTGGTGAAGCGACTCCAAGTCGAGGCCCAATTCCTCGCGTTGTCCCTCCGTCATGTAGGCCACGCTGTGCTCGTAGTCCACCACGTACACGACGTGCAGTTCGGCGACGTTCAGTGGCGTATGTGGCGTGTCGCCTTTCTTCTGCAATACGTCTAGCGCATTGGCCGGGAGAATCCGCGGCATGATGCGATCGCCGTGGGTATTGAGGCTCAGTGGCTGTGTCATCAGTTTCGTGTCGCGCACCGGGCCACCAATGAACTTTTCGAACAACTCCTTTCGATCCTCCGGCGTGTGCTTCTTCGATTCAATGATCGCAAGGTACAGATTGTGTAGGTAAAGCTCCCCCTCGTCGTAGTCCTCGGATCGAATCGTGAGGCGATTCTCGTTTTGGTCGATGACCTCGACGTCAGGGTGTTCGCGAGCCAAGTACGCGATCGCTTGCTCGCGAATACTACGACGGTACGACGTGCGGATCGAGCGCAGAATCATGTAGATCAGAACCGACCCGCCGATTAGCCAACCCCACCAAGGAATATCGGGCATCGTCCTGTGTCCTTACAGTCTGGCTACGGCAGAGGTTTGAGAGCACCACCATGATACTCAAATACGACCGTGCGATACTATCACCCTCGGCTCCGTCGCACTGTCAAATCGCGGACGTATCATGAAGGCATTTCAGAACCGAGTCTCGGGAAGGCGAAGCTCCTGCTGAGCCGCGTCTTCCCGTGGTTTCGGCTCGGCGGGAGCCTCGCCCTCCCGGTTTTGAAACCGCCTCATGGCTCCTCCTCGGGCGGGACTATGACAAACGCTTCGGCGACCTCCGGCGGAATACGTCGCGGGGCGCGGCGTTCGTAGCCTATAAACGCCCAATCCGTCTCGGCAATGGCCAGCACCGTTTGGTCGGCAACACGGACGATCTTGTACTTGCGCAACGAGCGGATCTTGCGAAAGTCGGACACCCAAGTGCGGACAACGATCTGGTCACCGGCGAATGCAGCCTGCAGGTACTCGATCTTATGAGAACGCACCACCCAACCTGCTCCAATCTGTCGATATCGTTCGGCGGACCATCCTTGGGTATCGGAATGAGCAATTGCCGCCTCCTGCATCCATCGAACGTATTCCAAGTTGTTTACGTGCCCTTGGCCGTCGATCGCGTCATCGGGGACGATCAGACGGTATTCGTAAATCGCTGGCATGCTTCAGCTTTCGACAATCGGACTTTGGATTTGTGCGGATAGTACCACTTGTGCGCGAAATCCGCAAAACCTGCATTACCCCACGCCGGGGAAAATGGTTGAAAAAAATCAACATTGCCGTTTGCCCATGGCGCAAAAAAAACCCATGTTTCCCCAGACGAACATCGGGCCCCCGCCACGGACAAGGTAACCCGTGGTTAGCGTGGATCAGGTTTCCACGATGTAAAGGGCTGCCCACCCGATGTGCTGTTTCAGGTGTTACGATTCGAAATCGAAGGAACATGCCATGAGATTGTCCAGCCTTCTGCCTACCGCCTTGATGCTGACGGTTGTATCCGTCGCCTCCGCCGACGACTTTGGCCGCTACCGACCGACTCGCTACACCGGCGGGGGCGTGTCCAATCCGTTCCAATCTCCGGCTGCGAAGTACTACGCAAGTCCGACGCGTGCCGGCAGCTTTACCGACTACCCGGCATACCCCATCGGATTCACCAGCTATCGTGGTCTGGGTTTCTGGGGCACATGCTGCGAAAAGAACCCGCCCGGTACCGAGCAAGTCTGGGATGGCTATTGTGCGCAGAAGGGAAGCGACTCGTTCCAAAAGGGTAAGCACTGCGGTATGGGGCCATGCGGCTGCTGCAAGTCACACCATGGCAAATTGCTGCAGATGTTCGCCAGCAAGCCCGATTGGTGCTGCTATCCGGAATGCTGCTCGTCGCGCTGCGGTGGCGTCGGTGCCAACTGGTGGCCGGTAACGCCCAAGTGCCGTCAGAAATGCCACGAGCCGCTGTCCTGCAAGCTGCGACGCCTGCACGATCGCTGTTTTGGCATGCTCAACGGTTCCTGCACGGACGACGGCTGCACGGATTGCCAAATGCAAGCCATGCCGATGCAGCAGGCCCCAACAAAACACGGTCCATCGCCGACACCGGCCGAACCGCAACCCGTAGCGCCGCAACCCGTCGACTCGGTCATGCCCACGCCGGCAGACGCACAACCCCAACTGCCAGCCCCCGAGACCTCGTTGAACTTCTCCGACGAGTTGCCGCCCCTGTCGCCGCTGGACAAGTCAGCCCGACGATGGGACTTGCGACGGCTGCCTGCTATATCGATCACTTACTGATCAACATGCATACGGATTTGTGAGACGCCAGCGAGCCGCGGGGAGCCATCCTGCGGCTCGCTGTGTTTCTTGAGGCGAGTGGATTCGCTGCGGCGTTGTCCGCCAGTAGGACTCCAAAGGTACCGGCTACTTGGCCCCGCCCTCCAGATGTGCCATCACCAGCGCCACGTCCGCAGGTGTAATACCGCTGATGCGGCTGGCCTGCGCAATGCTGACGGGCTGAACTCGCGTCAGCTTCTCGCGAGCCTCCGTCCGCAGGTGCATGATATCGGTGTAGTCGAAGTCTTCGGGGATACGTTTGTGGGAAAGTCGCTGCTGACGAGCGATTTGCTGTTGCTGCCGGGCCACGTAGCCTGAGTATTTGACGTCATGAACGACTTGTTCAGCCACTTGGGCGTCGACTTCGGCCAATTGCGGAAGTCGATCCACCAAGTCGCCCCAGTTCACCTCGGGCCGCCGAAGGAACTTGGCCAACGCCAAACCCTCTGTGCGATTCGTTTCGATCAGGCCCACGACACGGGCGATTTCTGCCTGCTTCAACTCCAATCGTTGCCGCCGATTCTCATCTACTAAGCCGATTTCGCGTCCCAGAGGAGTCAAGCGTCGGTCGGCATTGTCATGTCGCAACAAAAGCCGATATTCGGCGCGACTGGTAAACATCCGATATGGTTCGTCAACGCTGCACGTCACCAAGTCATCGATCATCACACCGATGTACGCCTGATCGCGGCTCAGCATCAACGGCTCTTCGCCCCTGAGGCTCAAGACGGCATTGGTGCCGGCGATCAATCCTTGCGCGCCGGCCTCTTCGTATCCGGTAGTCCCGTTGATTTGGCCCGCGAAATACAGTCCGGGTGTTCGCTTTGTTTCCAGCGTTGGCCGAAGCTGATCGGGCGGGCAGAAGTCGTATTCCACCGCATATCCGTATCGCATGATCTGGGCATTTTCCAGGCCCGGAATCAAGCGAACCATTTGGTCTTGGACGTCGCGAGGTAGACTGGTTGGCAGGCCATTCAGATAGACCTCCGACGTTTTTCGCCCCTCGGGCTCGAGGAACAACTGATGTCTTTCCTTGTCAGCAAACCGCACAACCTTGTCCTCGATAGACGGACAGTAGCGTGGGCCGCAACTCTGGATTTGGCCGCTGTACATGGGGGCGCGGTGCAGATTGTCGCGGATCAACTGATGAACCTGCGGATTCGTGTACGTGATCCAGCAGGATATTTGATCGATTAGAAGGCTGGCACTCAGAAACGAAAACGGCTGAGGCGGATCATCCCCCGGATGCTCTTCCGTCTTGCCATAGTCGATCGTGTGGGCGTTAAGTCTTGCCGGCGTTCCCGTCTTGAAACGTCGGATACGAAAGCCCAGTCGTCGGAGGGCCTCGCTGATGCCGCTGGTCGTTCCTTCGCCTGCCCGCCCGCCCGGCGTTGTGGCTTCGCCGACGTGCATTATCGCTTGCAGGAAAGTGCCAGTCGTGAGAATGACGGCTGGTGCTCGATAGACCACATCTTCCCGGGTTCTTACGCCGCAAACGCGAGTCGCGTCGCCGTGACTTTCCGTCAGGATATCTTCGACGGTTTCCTGCCGCAGATGTAGGTCTTCTTGCTGCTCGACAATGCGTTTGACTTCGAGCTGGTAATCTCTTCTGTCCGCTTGGGCGCGCGGGCTGTGCATCGCCGGCCCTTTGCGGCGGTTGAGCATCCGAAATTGGATTCCCGTAGCATCAATCGCGCGGGCCATCACGCCACCCAACGCATCGATTTCGCGAACGATGTGCCCCTTCGCTACACCACCGATCGCTGGATTGCAGCTCATCTGTGCCACGGTATCCAGGTTGGCCGTCAGCAGGCCGACACGCGCACCCATACGAGCCGCCGCCATGGCCGCTTCCGTGCCAGCGTGCCCTGCACCGACCACTAGTACGTCGTACTCGTAAGTGTT
>CAZUAH010000752.1:0-6050 GCA_964617665.1 uncultured Pirellulaceae bacterium | reverse complement strand
AGGGAACGAAGATCATCGACACACAGGTGACCGGTGACGAACAAACGCAACTGACCACCCAGTACACCGAACACGCCGTCGACTTCATCAATCGAAACAAGGAACGTCCATTCCTGCTGTACATGCCACATTCGATGGTCCATGTGCCGCTGTATGTGTCGGACAAGTTCAAGGGGAAGAGTAAGCGAGGTCTGTTTGGCGACGTCGTCATGGAACTTGACTGGTCCGTGGGCGAAATTTTCGAGACGCTGCGAGAGAACAAGCTCGACGACAACACCTTGGTGATCTTCACCGCCGACAACGGCCCGTGGCTCAACTACGGCGATCACGCCGGGTCGGCCGGACCGCTGCGCGAAGGAAAGGGCACGATGTTCGACGGCGGCTGCCGCGAGCCGACGGTTATGTGGTGGCCCGGCAAGATCCCCGCGGGGACCGTCTGCGAAGAACCAGCAATGACGATTGACATCCTGCCAACCATCGCGGGACTGACCGGCGCCAAACTGCCCGAACATACGATCGACGGCAAGTGCATCTGGCCGCTGATCGCCGGGGGATCTGATGCCAAGAGCCCTCATGAGGCTTACTATTTCTATTATGGATCCCAGTTGCAGGCGATGCGCATGGGCAAGTGGAAGTTGCATTTCCCGCACGGATATCGCACACTCAGCGGCCGCGAAGGCGGAACGGGTGGGATTCCCGTGAACTACGACCAAGCCAAGATCGACCTGTCTCTGTTCGATTTGGACAACGACATCGGCGAGACGACGAACGTGGCCGATCAACATCCCGACGTTATGGCCAAACTCAAGAAACTCGCCGACCAAATGCGAAGCGAATTGGGCGACACGGCGCCCAAGCGAAAAGGTTCCGGAAACCGTCCTGCCGGACGGCTGGAAGAGGGCGACCTTCGTTTTGTGTTGCAGGACGGGCAGTTCCTCCCGACGGCGACCAAATAAGTATGGTTAGGTAGACAGATTCATCCTTACCTAGAGGTGACTGATGATGCGCGCCTTGCTCCTCTGCTCTGTGGAGATTGCGGTTCTATGGACGTGCGTGGCGTCTTGCCCTCGACAAACATCCGCCGCAGAGAAACCGATCAACTTTGTGTTCTTTCTTGTCGACGATTTGGGCTACATGGACATCGGGGCGAATAACCCCGGTTGTTTCTACGACACGCCCAACGTCGATCGGCTGGCGAGTAGCGGCATGCGTTTCACCAACGGCTACGCTGCTTGTCCTGTATGCTCGCCTACGCGGTTGAGCATCATGACGGGCAAGTACCCCAGCCGCACTGATGCCACGAACTGGTTTTCGGGTGCGAGGGCCGAGCGTTTCGCTCCTGCGCCACTGCACAATCGCATGGATTTGGAGGAGACCACACTTGCCGAGGCACTCAAGGAACATGGATACGCCACTTTCTTCGCCGGCAAGTGGCACTTGGGGCCCACCGAGGAATTCTGGCCGGAGCATCAGGGCTTCGACGTGAACAAAGGCGGCTGGATGCGCGGCGGGCCGTACGGTCCGGGCAAGTACTTTGTGCCCTACGGCAACCCGCGTCTGGACGACGGTCCCGAAGGTGAACACCTGCCCGATCGCCTGGCGAACGAAACGTGCAACTTCATCGAACAGCACAAGGAAGGGCCGTTTCTGACGTACTTGTCCTTCTATTCGGTTCACACTCCGTTGGTTTCTCGGGAGGACTTGAAGCAGAAGTACCAGGCCAAGGCCGAGCGATTGGGGTTGCTTGAAAAAGATCAGTTTGCCGACGAGGAACAGAATTTCCTGACCAACCGCCCGCGTAAAGTGCGAACCGTGCAGAGCCACGCGATTTACGGTGGCATGGTCGAGGCGATGGATTTGGCGGTCGGCAAAGTGCTGGACAAACTGGACCAGTTGGGATTGGCCGAGAACACCGCCGTATTCTTCACGTCCGACAACGGCGGCTTGTCCACAAGTGAAGGTTCGCCTACGTCGAACCTGCCGCTGCGCGGCGGAAAGGGCTGGTTGTACGAAGGCGGGATCCGCGAACCGTACCTGATCCGCTGGCCCGGCGTGACGGACCCCAACGCCACCTGCGATGTACCGGTCACCAGCACCGACTTCTACCCAACGATGCTGGCCATGGCCGGCTTGCCGTCGCGACCCGACCAACACAAAGACGGTCGTTCACTGGTACGGCTCTTGAAGGGTGACAAGAAATTCGACCGCGAAGCCCTGTACTGGCACTATCCCCACTACGGCAATCAAGGCGGCTTTCCAGGCGGCGCCATACGCATGGGAGACTGGAAACTGTTGGAACGATACGAAGACGGACGCGTCCACCTGTACAACCTTGCCGAAGACCTCGGCGAGAAGAACGACTTGGCCGAGAAACACCCCGATCGCGTCGAAACCATGCGCGAGGAACTGCACACCTGGTACAAAGAAGTGGACGCCAAATTCCTACGGCCCAAGAACAACACGCCTGACGCGCCGAAGCCCTGGCAACCGGCGTATGTCGCTGAGTAGGTCAACGCGGACGCGACAGGGATTCCCTGACTTGCTTGAAGTCGCT
This sequence comes from uncultured Pirellulaceae bacterium, assembly GCA_964617665.1. Classification (GTDB taxonomy): domain Bacteria; phylum Planctomycetota; class Planctomycetia; order Pirellulales; family Pirellulaceae; genus JADHUC01. The sequence goes on along the minus strand of CAZUAH010000752.1, from coordinate 3,496 downwards.
CGGAGATTGCAGTGTACGCGTAGGCATGACGCGTGCCTGCGGGTCAGTTGTTTCGAGGCGACCATTCGCCGTATCTTTCCACCAGGATGTCGGCTTGGCCTTTGGCCTTTACCTTGTACTGGCTGTTGTATTCCCAGACCAGGATATTGCTGGGTCCGCCTCCGTAGGTGGTGACCAATCGGTGGTTGCCGCGGAAGCAAAGCTGTTCGGCAAAGGATCCTTTCAATTCCTCGTCGGCGGCTTGGACGTCCCAGTCCACCCAGCCGAATGGCGGCAGATACACTTGCGCCCAGCGATGGGCCGCCTCGTCGCAGGATCCGTCTTCGGTGCGCACCACGATCGAACCGACGTATCTGGCCGGCAATCCGGCGATTCGACAGAGCGAGAGGAATGCGAACGAGTATTCCGAACAACTCCCGGAACCGCGTTCTAGCACGACCGGCGCAGGCTCCCATCCGCCCGTCATCTCGAAACTCATTCGTTCTCCCACGGCGTGAGCCAGTTTGCGGGCAATCCACCAAGGGTTCTTTTCGCCGTCAACGGTTTCCTTCACAAGCTTCCGCAGGTAAGGATGCTGCAACTGGTATTTGTTGCCGTCGTTCAAGTAGCGAGCCTTGATCTCGGGCGGGATCGTATCCAGGCCGGATACTTGATCGGGATAGATGGCTCGTCGAAGATGGTGCATCTGCACGTCCACGTGCATCCTCGCTTCGACAGTACCGCCCGGCGGCACGTCGGCGAAATCGAATCGGGCGAACTCGACGTCCCAATCGTCCTTTTCAAATCCGGTAGGCTCCGGCTCCCATCGGATCGGGGAAAGAAGTTTCTGGCGAATCGTGTCTTCCGGGACGGCAATGTGGGTCGTCAGAAGCGGCGCCGCGGCGGATCCCTGGTTATGCAGGATCACTCGGTAGCAGAGCGTCAGGTTCCGGGGCTCGTAGGTCCAGGCCGATGTTTCCCCTTTCGCACGCACTTGGAAGATGGCTCGCTTTTCGTAGTCCAGCACATAGACGCTGCCGTCCGCACACGCCACTCCGGAAACGCTCGGCCCCGGAGCATGCAGAACAAAGACAACTTCGCCGGTCTTCGGTTCGATCACGTAGAGCCGGTCGGTTCCTCGGTCACCGCTCCACAGGTACTTCCCGTCGAACCCAAGCCCCGACATCCGCGTGGAAGGAACTGGTGAATTCGAAAGGACCGAGCCATCGTCGGGATCCACGCGGACAAGTTGCTGCTTTCTGGTTCCCACCCAAAGGGCTTTGTCCTGCCAAGCGACGGAGCGCACGAAGTCCACCGGCGACGGAATGACGGCGATCACCTCTTCGGTTTCGGGGTCCACCCGATAGATTTTGTCATGACCGAAATCCGGCATGTCGGAGACCACCCACAACTTACCCTGATCATCCACGGTCAAACCCGTTGGTTGATAACACGGAGCCTCCAGTTCGCGGAGCACCTTTCCAGATTGACGATCCAATTCGTAGATCTTGTCCGTAAATCGATCCACAACCCACAGTCGATCCCCCTGGGCAGCGATCCCGGTTGGGCATGGTGAAGGGCACGGAATGGACCGAACGACTTCGCCTGGATGCGTTTGAGCGTAAAGCGAAGAGGTCGAAAGGAGTGCGGCAAAGATGATTGCGATTTGAGACTGGCGCATCTGATGCTTCCTCAGGTTCTCGGTTCGTGTTAGGAGTATGACGAACGGCAGAATGCCATACCGTTCCTGACCGAACAGAAGAACATGATACCAGATCCGGCAGCACGATGTCTTGAAGTTTCAGCTGTGGTACATTGGCGACAACGTCTTCCGGTTCACATCGACGAATAGTCTGGCACTGATGGGGAGGGGCGCGATGAAGAAACGTTGGAGGTTCTACTCTGGTTTCATCACACTTCTTGTTCTGTCTAATTGCGCGGCGGATGAATTTCCCATCGAGCAGTGGAACGCCTGGCGCCAGCAAACGACCAATCGCTATCCGCAGCGGACTTGGCTTCAGTACGCGACGCCGGAAGAAGCCGGCTGGTCGTCCGAGAAGCTTCAGCAGGCACGCGAGTACTACGACACGATTGATTCGGCTGCGGCGATGGTTGTCTGCGACGGTGCGGTGCTGGCCGCTTGGGGCGAAGTTGATAGGAGGTTTCCGTGTCATTCGGTGCGGAAGAGTTTACTCAGTGCTCTATATGGCGTTCATGTCGGCAATGGCAATATCGACCTGAAGAAGACGCTCGCAGAATTGGGAATCGACGACAAGCCTTCGCTGACGGATGCCGAGAAGAAGGCGAGCATCGGCGATCTGCTCAAGTCTCGATCCGGGGTCTTTCATCCGGCCGCGTATGAGACCGCCAAGATGAAGAAGAACCGCCCACCGCGAGGCAGCCACAAGCCAGGAGAGTTGTTCTGGTACAACAACTGGGATTTCAATGCTCTTTGCACGATCTTCGAATCGGAAACCGGCACGAAAGTGTTTGAGGAGTTCGAGCGGAGTCTTGCGATCCCCTTGGGGATGGAAGATTTCAGACTACAAGACACGTATTACCATTTGGAGCAGGAGCATTCCATTCACCCTGCCTATCCGTTTCGGCTGTCGGCCAGGGACATGTCGCGATTCGGATTGCTGTTTCTTCGTCAAGGAAAATGGGAAGACCAGCAAATCCTCACGGAGGAATGGGTTCGAGAAAGCACCGCCTCGTATTTTGAGGAGGGTGACACGACATCCAATCCACAATACGCCTACGGCTACCTGTGGTGGCGAATCGTCGACGGGCCCTTCAAAGAGCTTGGAATGTACTCGGCCCGCGGGTATGGCGGTCATGCGATCGACGTGCTGCCCGTGGCGGATCTGGTGTTGGTTCATCGAGTGAGCACCTTTTGGGACGTGTGTTCGGACTTCATCACCGAGAAAGAACGCGTCAAGGACAGCGAACGTTTCAAGCTGCTGGAAATGATCCTCGGTGCGCGTGTGTCGCAACCCAAGGCGGAACCGAAGGTTGTGCCGTTTAAGTACTCGCCAAGGGAAACGAACCTTATCCAACTCGACCCGAGCATCCTCGACAGATATGCCGGGGAATACGACTTCGGCGAATTCAAGCTGTGGGTCAAGAGGTCGGACGACGGTTTGCTGATTGGGAATCCCGGTATGGGTGATTTCAGCCTCCTTCCGCTATCCGAGACGAGCTTTTTGATGGAGGACGTCGAGGTGCCCGTTGCCTTTCGACTAGATGACGAGGGAAATCCCACGGCGATGATCATCGAGCCTTCGTCTGAGAAGAGATTCGAGGGGCGGCGCGTTACACCGTGAGTGTCTGAACGACTCAAGAATTGAAGAACGAACTACTACTTCGACTGTTTGACTTCGACCCCTGCCGGCTCGTCCGGCAGGTGAACCAGTCTGAAAGGCTAGAAAGACGTCTCTCCAAAACACCTGGTCATCCCCAATTCCCCCCCCACCGCGGCGCAAAAGGGGTGACCCAGAGCGTTCGGTGATGAGCCGGC
>CAZUAH010000751.1:0-6061 GCA_964617665.1 uncultured Pirellulaceae bacterium | reverse complement strand
GTGCTGACTTCGGCCGGCGACAGCGCCTTTGCCTGGGCGGCCGACGAGTTGAGCGGTCATATGATCGCGGGGGGTACTGCCGCGGCCTTCGGTTTTGCCGATATCGACCTCGTAATGGACGCCGGTCGCGACGCCATTGCCATCGCGGCGGGCGACCTGGAGGGAATGTACACAAGCGGTCGCGACATGGGACTGGCTGCTTACGGCGATCTGAGCACGTTGTCCGAAGTTGGACGGGACATGGTATGGGTGTGGTCGCGAGGCAATCTCGAAGGAACGTATTTGATCAGTCGACACGTCAAAGAGCTTTTCAGTCACGGCGAGATCTACGCCCATGTCGATGCAGCTACCGATCCCAACAGTCAAATCATGAGCGTCGAAGCGATCGGCAAGATCGACGGGCATTTCGAGGCTGGTCTTTCGATCGACCACGTGCGTAGCGGCGATGCGGTCGTCGCCACGCTGATCGCGCCCACTGTGGCCACGCCAATCGAGTTCGACTCGTCGTTGGCGACCGAGAATCCGTATCCGGACACGCCAACGGTGGACCTGACCACCGTGCTGGCGGATGCAGCAAACGCTCGGGACCAGGTGCTTGTCCAGAAAGCGACCGAAGTATCGGAACGCGTTCAGACACTGACCGATCACGCGACCGAACGAGCCCAAACGGCCACAGACCTGGCGACGGATCGTACTGGCACGCAGACCAAGCACGATCAACTAGCCGCCGATGCGCCGGGCGAAGTGGCCACGCGAGTGGCGGAAGGGGAAGCCAAATTCGCCGAGCGGCGGCAAAAGGCGGCCCTGGAGGACGACGCTGAGCGATCGCGTGCCGACACTCGTCTCGCGCAGGCCCAGCAGGAAAAGTCCGACGACATTGCGAAGGGGAATACCAAATACCAGGCTTCCCAGACCCTGGTCGCACAAGCCGTAGCGGAAGCCGCTGACGCCCGCGACGCGATCAACGCCAAGAAAGGCGCCGAATCCGCCGAGATGCTGGTGCGGCAGCGGGAAGGCACCAACTGGCTGGCCGTGATGGGGGCAAATTGGAAAGAGAGCATCAACAACTTCTTCAGCGCGGCAGTCAAGTTGAGCGACTATCCGCAATACGTCTGGAACTGGGCTACGGGTACCTGGGAATCCATGATCGAGAACCCGACGATGGCCCAGGATCGGGCCAGAGACCAGGGGGCTAGTGAGGCAGAGGCATTGTACCAAGCGTTTGGCGTGTTCTTCTACGAAAACACCGGAGCGATGGGCGTGTATCGCTGGGTCACGGGAGAAGATCCGCTCACACTGCAGAAGTACACCAGTTCCGAGGCACTGTTCCACGGCGTACTGGGGGCCGCCAAGTTGATCGCGACCGTGGTGGGTGGCGCCAGCGCGCTCCATGCCGCTAGAGGCCCATGTGGCGGCCTAATCTTCCGCCGTTGCTTTGTGGCCGATACGCAAGTGGTCGTTGGCTACAACGAGGCCGGTTCAACCGTAGCGTACGCGGACGCTGCAACCAGTTCGTCCGACATCAAGCATCTGGCAGCCGTGGGTGTCGGCACTGTGTGTCTATTAGTGGCCGCTGGGGGAACGGTGGTACAGATACACGGAAAACGCAAACGGCGGGACGAAGAACGTCGTCAGGCGATTGATCGTCTGTTCGCGTCAGGCGATACGCCGGAAGCGGCCGACAGCGGAGGAGAGAACGACTGGCTAGATTCGATACCCGATCCTTTGCCACATCCGACGCCACGCGAGTTAGACCGACTGTGCGATCAGCTCTTCTCCGAGGACCCTCCCCATTGGGAGGAAATCACCCGGGAGGGCGAGGCTCATGCCGAGCCACCTTCCCCATCAGAGCCACTGTGGCCGGTCTCCGACCGAGTCACGGAACCGACCGGAGGTCTCCCGGAACCAGCCACTCAGCGCGTGGCGGTCGTTGACAAGCCACAGTCGAAGCGAGAGACTGGAATTGGAGACACGACCATGTCTGCTGTTTCACTTCAGAGAACGAAATCCACGGCGCCTCGCCCAAACCGCCGCCGGATCGCTCGCTGGCTGTCAGCCGCCCTGTTCTCCGTGCTCGGAGCGGTCCTACTTTGCTGGGGCCTTTCGCCCGGCGAGGCATCGAGCGACGCATCCGCCGCAGTACCTGCCCACCCAAGGCAGCCCAAGTATCAGACCCGCGCGATTCAGGACATTCGTCCGGGCGACATCGTCATGGCACGCGAGGAAACGGGGCACGCCATCAACCTAAAGGAAGTGGTCGAGACTTATGTTCGAACGTCTGACCACCTACGAATCCTGACCTTCGAATCCGAAGATGGAAGACGGCAGACACTCAAGACGACGAACGAGCATCCCTTCTGGCTTGTCAACGAAGGCGCTTTCGTGGAAGCGGAGCAGCTTTCCCTCGGCGATCAAGTCACCGGGCCGGGCGGCGAACTGCAACGGCTTGTATCCACCGTTTACGAACTCCATCCGGTAGGCATCCCCGTCTACAACTTCCAGGTTGATGATTACCACACCTACTTCGTCAACGAAAACGCCACCCGCGCCCCGCCCGCACTCGTGCACAATGCGGACTATACCCCAGAGGGAGGAATTCCAAAGAGAATCTATCGCGGAGGGCGATACAATGAGTCTGCATACAAGGACATTCGCGTTGACGCGGACGGAGTGTCGTTCCGCAACTCGTTAAGCAATTCCGTTCCTGCGGCCGGAGAGCCGCCTGCTCCCGTCCTACGTCCTGGCAAGCCGTACATTGAAGTTGATACTTCCAAGCTTCCTCCAGGAAGTGTTATCCCCGACGATGTTCCACCAGGGCACGTGACCGTCACGGCAACGCTAGAGGAGATCCTAAATGCGATAATCGGTGGCGGGAAGTTCCCGAAGAAGTAGATCAAGAGCCAAGGCCGTAATGCCACAGGTGCGGAATGAACGAACAAGACGAAGTCATCGTGGACTTCCTTAGAATGCTGGCACGCATTCGCAAAATGTTTAGAGAAGCACATATCGAAGCGGAAAAGGCGCCGTGCTTCCGCTCTGTTGGGACCACTGTGTCTCATGGTGAAAAGGATCTCATCGAAAACGGGAATCGCAAAAATGCCGTGGAAGTGTCTTTCTCATTGGATAGCGAGTTGAAGCAAGTGACGGACGGAGAGAGGTATTCGTTGGGAGTGTCAGTTGCACTTTACCGAGTCAACAGCCAATGGCGAGTTGAGGGAGACGTTGGATGGTCTTGCCTCAAGTTGGGGTGGGATGACATCGATTATTTCGAGATGACCGCTGAGACGACTGAGGATCTGCAACAAAGCCTCGAACCTTTTGTGGCGAAAACACTGGAACGATATCACAGAGCAATAGCGGAAGAAGAGAACGCGAAAAGAGGATGAGTCCAATGATTGTCGTCCGCCTGCTTGGAAAGCCGATGGATCTTCCGGTACCTCGCCCCGGCGGTTAGTAGTGTCACGCGAAAGGAGACACAGTGCCAGCTTACCATCCAGCGTTTCTTTGCGGAGAGAAAGTCAGACTCCGGCCGCCGGATGATCTGCAGAAGTATGTGAAAGGCGTATGGGAATGGCACCATCCCATCCCAAGTGACGCACTCAACTCGGCCGAGTCAGAGCGCAAGATTGTCGCGGTCCACTTCTATCACATGGGCGACGTTCTATATGAATTGGACGAGCCACCGGGGCTGTTGTGGCACGAAGGATGCATCCAAGACTATATGAACTTCATGCCCGAGTGGCAAGGCTATCCACTCGCCAAAGACTACTACAAGATCGAACCTGATATGATTGATGGACAGCCGGTTGTCACGGTTTGCGATATTCGTAATGTTGAATGCCTCCGTGTGAGACGTGAATTGAACACGGATTGGGCGCGTGCAATGCGTGAGGTTGCGACCGTTCGGCACCTGGCCGGTTTCGAACAACGCTACGGCATTGAAGGCACCTACGACAAGCGATCGGAAACAGGCTTCATTCGATACTGGCCGGACACGCCGTCATGGTTTCTGAATGCTGTGGTCATCAGTATCTCTGAAGGCGACAACGAAATCACCGTGAAACTGCGAAGGACCGACAATCGCGAATCCCTGCTTCAGTTCGCCGGTGTGAAGAATGTCAAAGCTATTCAGGCAATTGGCCTCGTGGCGTACGACATTGCCGAGTATGAATGCGATGACAGTTGTCGATGGTATGAGTTTGTGAACGCCGACACATATAGCGACGCCGAACTGCGTATTGCCGCGGAAAGCCTCACTCTTGTGGCGGATGTGGGCAACCCTTGACACTTGGCAAGTAGCGCGGAGCGCCGAAAAAGGGAAGGTAAGGACGCACGTTTTCCGAAAAGCCTGTCGCTAAAGCCGAGCGGTACATTGGCAAGGGACCATGACGATGACTTTTCACTCAAACGAAACGACCAATCCTTTGAAATCCACGTGTCAGCGAGACCACATCACTGGTTGGCTCTCGATTGCGCTGTTGTGCTTGGTCGGAGCGTTCCTACTCTGCTGGGGCCTCTCGCCCGGCGAGGCATCGACCGACGCATCAGACGCTGTAAGTGCCCACCAAGGACATCCCAAGTACCAGACCCGCGCAATCCAAGACGTCCGCATCTTCGATTGGGTCCTGGCTCGCAATCCTCAGGTCACGGATATCGAACGTGCCCAGTTCGACGAAATCGACTATCGTGAATGCCGGCAGATCTCCCTGCAAATGCACAAAGCCGACGGCGGCACGCTGGATGTCGTACTCGCCCGTCCCAACCAATGGTTCGAAGCCAACCGCGTCACCATCGGCGGCACTATCCATTTGGACCTAAGAGAGATGGGGGCGGATGGTGAAGCCCACGTGAAGCACATCTCCGATTGCCTCGATCCCGGCCCCAAGCCCCACCCCGACTGCCGCCTAGTCACCGGCACGTTCGCCCACAGCGTGGGCCATACCATCGACGTCTACGTAGAAGGACTCGATGAACCGATTGGGACCACGGCCAATCATCTTTGGTGGTCAGTGGATCGCCAGACTTTTGTTGAAGCTGGACAACTATGCGACGGAGAACGCTTACGCACGCCCGACGGGACCTTGACGCAGGTTGCGTCCAGAACGCCACGTCTGACTACCAAACCTGTCTACAACCTGGAAGTCGACGGCGAACACGTTTACTACGTGTCGCAGTCGGGGGTATTGGTGCATAATCGATACGTCCGGCGGTATGTTTCGAGGCGCGAAATGAAGCAAATCAAGAAGCACGGCATAATCTACGACCCCAACGCAGGAGACGGAATCCCTACAACGACACAGAATTTTACCGCTCGGAGTCAAGGCCACGCGCGCGGAATGACTGGGGCCAGATCGGCGCAGTACGAGATTGACTTCGACACTGGCGATCTGTTGGAGGGGCCGACGAAAGTGACAAAAGGCGGGTTGCCGGAGTATCCAATTCAAGGAGACCTCCTGCCCGATATGATCACGAATATTCGGAGAGTTCCGGAGTGAAGAGAGCCGTGCCAAGCAAAGGAAAGCACTTTGCCGATTTCGATTTGCGGAAAGGTGAGGTTCCCGAGGGTGCCACCGTCGTCGAGGGAAAGCCGTGGGAATACATACTTGTTCATCCGGTCGCGGATGACACGGAGAATCTGGAAAGGCTTCGGTGGTCGCCCGAACGCTGTCGGAGCGTGGACTGCTATTGGAGAACAGAACACGATGTCTTCTTGCTCAGGGTAGTGGTCGAGGAGGACGCGGCTCTGGAGGCGGGGCTCTATGCATGCCTTTCTCCCGGTGAGGCGTATTCCGTAAATCTGGTTGCGGTCGTGCATGACACGATGATACGTCGCGCTGATATCGAGGAAGCCATGGAACAGTTTGCTGCAATGTCCGGATTTCAAACAGCGTTCCGCGGGGTCGGTCTAGACAAACGGCTTCGTCGTGTGAGTGTTTCCAGTTAACGAAGGGGAGGATATGTCGAGTCTTCCATTTTGCCTCCGGGAAGAAAAGGGGGGAAGGAAAAGGGTCGGGAGCAATAGCGTTCGGCACGATAATCGCTGTCCGTCGTTCTGTCGTCT
>CAZUAH010000750.1:0-6073 GCA_964617665.1 uncultured Pirellulaceae bacterium | reverse complement strand
CCTTCAGCAAAGCGCGCGCCTCCCCCTCTACCGTTCTGGTGTACGCTCACAGCGATCCCGTTCAGGAGCCGGGATCGGATGACATAGCGAAAATAAAGGACAAATGGGGTGCAGCCAAAGCCCCAGGGCGCGAAGCCAAAGAGCCAACGGACGACTTTCCTGGAAAGCTCATCATAGACGAAATCCTGCGTTGACGGCTCGGCCATCGCCAACGAATGGAAGGGCCTTGCTGCGGCTTGACTGCCCCGATCGTAACGGTGATCAGCAATGCCCATCGTGATTGGGGCCAAAGGGCCGATCGCCTTCTACCAAGCGGTGCGGTTAGCGAGGTGAGTAGGACTTCTCATACTCCTGGTCATGTCATCCCGCCGAGGGACCATGGTGTCGTCAAGCCTGCCCGACCAATTTGGAGGTCAGTGGGCTACCCAATGAACGGCGAATGAGGATGGGACGCACTCCTTGTCCCAGCTCCCCCTTTCCCCTTCACTTGGCCTGCGCGAGGCCGAAGTCAAGGACAGTATGTGTGGGCTTGGACAGTTTTGCAGGGCGTACTACGTGTCTGAACTCGTCATCAGACGTCGCACAACTTGACCGCTTCGGTTAGGCCCGAAAGTGGATCGCGTGTTGGGATGAACTCCTGGCCGACGAAGCCTTTGTAGTTGATGCCTAGCAGGGCATTCATGCAGGCCGGGAAGTTGATCTCCTGGTTGTCGTCCAGTTCGTTGCGGCCGGGGTTGCCTGCGGTGTGGACGTGATTGATCGCTTCGTCACACTGGTGGATCCGTCTGATGATATCGCCATCCATGATCTGTACGTGGTAGATGTCGAACAGGATCCCGAAGCGGGGCGAGCCGACGCCGTTGATGATCTCCATGCAGTAGTCGATGTGATCGCCCTGATAGCCTGGATGTCCTTTCATTGGATGATCGGTAACGCGCGTGTTCAGGATCTCCAGCGACAGATTGACCTTCTTCTTCTCAGCATAGCCCACGATCTTTTTGAAACCGGCAATGCAGTTCTTCGCACCTAAATCCGGTTCGATGACGGGCCGGTTCTTCGGCAGCTTGTCTAGATCCGGATTGGCGCCGCCGGCCCACTCGCCTGACTCTTGAGCGAAGCCCGTGAATGTTATGGCTGTCTTGAAGCCCGCGTCGGCGCAGTCGTCGATCGTCTTCTTCAGCATCTCGATGCACGCCGGTTGATAACGTGGATTGTTCATGCCCTGCACGAACAGATGACTGGGTGCAATGGCGCATTCCAGACCGTACTTCTTCAGTGTCGGCCAGTGCTCGGGACCGACCAACTCGATGCTCTTGCAGCCGAGTTTCACGGCGATCTTGCACATTTCCTCCATGTTCCAGTAGTCGGCAAAACACCACTGCACGATCGATTGCTTGATGCGTCCCTTGCTGGCCGCCTTTTCCTTTGCGCCAACCGCCGGGATATTCAGGGCCAGTGCCCCTGCTGCAGTTGCCCCGGCAGCGGTTCGCAACAGTTGCCGACGGTTGATGGGCAGTGGTGCGTTCTTATGCTGGTTGCTCATAGTTCACCTCTTAGCTTAGGTTGTGTATTGGATTGGTTGGTTTGGCGAAATCTTGTTGTCAGATGTGCGTGGGCGGTGCGAATATTCTGTGGGGCGGATTGGCAATCCGTCCTATCAGAGCATGTATCCTCCGACGCCATGCTACGGTACACTGGCATCGTTGGGAACGCAAGTCGCGGAGGCGTTGCAGTGCCAATTGAACAGCTCGGACCGTATCGCATCGAACGCGTACTGGGACACGGCGGAATGGGGTCCGTGTATGCCAGCATTCACAAGGAGACCGGCGAGCGGACCGCGATCAAGGTGTTGTCGGACGCTCTGGCGGCGGATACGCGATTCCGCGAACGATTCCACGGCGAAGTTGAAACGCTCAGAAAGCTACGTCACGAGAATATCGTCACCCTGCACGGATACGGCGAGGAGGAAGGCCGTCTGTTCTTCGTGATGGAGTTGGTCGACGGGCCGAGCCTGGATTCGGAATTGCGTGCCGGTCGGCGATTCACCTGGAGCGAGACCGCCGATATTGCGACCCAAATATGCTCTGCACTGAAACATGCGCACGATCATGGAATCATCCATCGAGACATGAAGCCGGCGAATCTGCTGATGACCGCCGATGGTACGGTCAAACTGACCGACTTCGGCATCGCCAAGCTCTTTGGCACTACCGGGCTGACCGTAGCGGGCAGCATGATCGGAACGCCAGACTACATGTCGCCGGAACAGACCGAAGGCAACCCCGTTACGCCCAGCAGCGATTTGTACAGCTTGGGCTGTGTGATGTACGCCTTGATGGCGGGCAGGCCACCATTCGCGGGCGGATCCGTCACCAAGGTGATCGATCGGGTACGCTTCGATGATCCCGTGGCCATTCGGCTGGTCGCACCGGCCGTTCCGGAGGAATTGGATCACATCATCACGGAGTTGCTCAGAAAGAAACCGGAAGACCGAATCGCGACGCCTCAGTTGCTGGCCAACCGCTTGCAGGCGATGCAACATGCGTTGTCGGACAAAGAAGCGTCGGCAGATGCTCCTGACATCAAGACTCCACTTGGTGGCGACACTACAATCATTCGGGACGCGGGAAATCCACAGAAGCCATCAAGATCGACACGTTTGGCGACCTCCGAGCGGCCGACACTCGATTTCACTCCCAGCCAACAACGCCGCTTCGAGGACGACGAACGAAGCGATGATGAGCGCACCCACCCATCGATTCGGGGAAACAAGCCGACAGTAGACTTGGAACTACAACCTCTAGAAGACGCGACCACAGAAGGCGGGCTGAAGACACACTTTACGCCCGTCTTGGACGAGGATTGGCGGCGTGGTGCCGAGACGTCTGAAGACAAGCAGGGCAAACGTAGCGAACGGCTGACTATTGGCCTCATGGTGCTCGCTCTACTGGCGATTGTATCGATGTTTGTGTTTGCGCTAATTCCACCTTCCGCATCGAAACTCTACGATCGAATCCAAAGTGCGTCGCAAAGCGAAACACCAACCGGCGACTATGAACAGCACATGAAGGAGTTCTTGGAGCGTTTTCCAGACGATCCGCGGTCCGAGGAAGTGGAGAAGCTACTGGGCGACCATCAGTGCCGCCAACTTCAAGACGGTCTGCGACGCAAGATTCGCAGCTTGACCGACGAAGAGAAACTGTTCATCAAAGGCATGGAATTGGCTGATGAAGGTAAGGCGAGCGAAGCAAGGGATTGCTTTCAGCAAATCGTCGATGCCTTGGCGGACGTGACGTTGACGATAACGGACAAGAGGCTGCTCAAACGAACGCAGCACATGCTGGACACAGTGAGCGACGGCTCTTCAGACAACTAACCTCGCCGGAATTCCGACGAATCAGAAGTCGTACCACGCGCCGGCTCCGATCTGCTGTTCGTGGAAAGGCAGGAAGGCCCACTGCGTGCTGGCACCGTTGTAGTAGTGCAGACCAATCCTCAACAGGTGGGCTGTCGCATCGGATCGCCACGCCCAACCCGTTTGGACCGTCAACCCGCCACCGAAGCCCAACTCCTCGCGAAGGTATCCGTTAATGGCGAAGAACGGTGCACCGCGTACGCCAGTGGGTGCCCGGGGGGCATAGTCGACGCCGAACTGGAACTCCCACGGATCGCTGGCAACTGTATTGCACGCCCAGCCGGCCTCGGCATACAGCCGAAGTGCATCCGTCAGGTAGAGCGATCGTCCAAGGACGAACGCGTCGCGCACCTGAAAGAACCTCGGAAACCCAGGGTTCTTCAGCAGGAACTCGTCACCCATGTGAGAACTCAAATGATAGAACGCGAACTTCCATTGGCCACGCTCGTCACCCCACGTCACAGGGAATCCCACTCGGTAATCCGTGCCCTCTACGTCTTTGTCGTCATGAAGATCCAGACGAACCTGGGCGGAACCCTCGATATCCAATTGAAAGCCCGCTGGGCGGAACGAATCCGTCGAACCAATGCGGAGGATGCCAATTCGAGCGCCGAGTGTTGAGTCCCACATCGTGCTGTCGTCTGGAATGCTGATCAGTTGCGTGCCTAACCGGGACTCCTTGGGGCCAGCGAGATACGAGCTATAGATCAGCCCTTGTGGCAGGAAGTGGCATCCCCAGCCGTTGTAGGCGTATTCGTCCGCGTACAGTGGCTCGGCCACATACGTGTCGGAGTCTTGATCCAAGTCGACAAACGGCATCGGCGGTTGGGCCTGGGTGTCGTCCACTGGCTGCAAGGTGGATCCGACAGCCGGTGCTGCATCTACGGGCGAATATGCGTGGTCCGCGAGCGCATTACCTATCGCCGAACCTGCAAGCATTGCCAGCAGCGAGAGACTCACGGTCTGCAAACGGAAATAAACCACGAAACGGCTTCCTTGTGGGCTATCCCGGCTGTCTCCTCACCGCGGGTTGTGGGCCCGACGGCATGGAGCCGTTCCATAACGGGGGCGGTAGTGTATCGTGAACGGTGGGCTGGATACAGGCGGAATTTTGGTAAGATGTCTAACTGAGTGTACCTGCGGGTTATATCGGCAAAAACACTAGGAGTAATGTAGAGGATATTGCGGATGATCCTGCTTGAATTCAGTATGGTGCCCATCGGCAAGGGTGATAGCATCAGTCCGTACGTCGCTCGTTGTCTTGATATTGTCGACGGCAGCGGGCTCGATTATCGACTGACCGCGATGGGGACGATCGTTGAGGGCGAGGTCGATCAAGTGCTGGAAATTATGCGCAGGTGCCTGGATGCGTTGGCCACCGACTGCGATCGGATAACGTGCACTGCAAAACTTGACTATCGAAAGGGCCAAGCCGGACGTTTGGATGCCAAAGTGAAGAGCGTCGAGGAAAAGCTGGGACGAGAATTGAAAACAAGGGGATAATCATGAAAAGACGTTCGTTCTTGAAAACGGTAGGCACAGCGGTTGGTGCCGGCGCGGTCGGCGTGGCGTCGCCGTCGCTTGCACAACAATCAAACACCGAAACCGGCGAAGCGACCGTGGCTGGGCTGCCGCGACGTGAGCTTGGCCGCACAGGCGAGAAGATCTCGGTCGTTGGGTTTCCGGGGCTTGCGTTGGTCCACTACGACCAAGACGAGTGCACCGCTGGCCTGCACAGCGCCTTCGACCGTGGCGTCAATTACTTCGACGTAGCCCCCGCGTACGGGAGAGGCGTCTGCGAGACCAAAATGGGCATCGGACTCCAGGGCATCGAGCGAGACAAGTACTTCCTGTCCTGCAAGACGAAGATGCGGGACAAAGATGGCGCACGAAAGGAACTGGAGGCGTCACTCAAGCTCCTCAAGACAGATCATTTCGACTTGTATCAGTTGCACGCGCTTCGCAAGCCGGACGAGGTCAAGGCGGCACTTGGACCGGGCGGAGCGATGGAGACGATCCTGAAGGCGAAAGAGGAAGGCAAAGTGCGATTCATCGGCTTCTCGGCGCATACGACCACAGCCGCGCTGGAAGCGATGAATGGATTCCGTTTCGACACGGTGATGTTTCCCATTAACTTCGTCGAGTACTTCGTGATGGGATTTGGCAAACCGGTCACGGACTTAGCCGCAAAACAAGGCGCGGGCGTGATCGCCATCAAGGCGATGAGCCGAGGCGCGTGGCCCACGGACATGAAGCGAACGCGCAAATGGTGGTATCGATCGGTTGAGGAGAAGAACGAGGTGGAACTGGCCTACCGGTTCACACTGTCTCAGAGTAACGTCGTCACGGGGATCCCGCCATCGTTTCTCGATTTGCTGGACAAGGCGATCGAGGCAGGCCGCACCCTTCGCCCCATCACGGATGCGGAGATGGAAAAGGCAAAGGAAGTGGCGCAGACTTGCAGGTCGATCTTCCGCCGCGAGGAAGAACAGGTGGCCAGCGGCTCACGCCGCACAAGCCCCGTGTGGATTGGTAGCCCGCACGAGTGCTGTCCGGGCTACTACGCCTGACGGCCCCAGATCCACTGGGCCCGGTTTCAAAACCGGGAGGGCGAGGCTCGGGTGCACCAAAGTTGCTATAGCGTAAATATTCCGATCG
>CAZUAH010000749.1:4337-6091 GCA_964617665.1 uncultured Pirellulaceae bacterium | reverse complement strand
GCGGCTCTTCACGGACCCGCTGGCGGGACACACATGGAACGTAGGGGAGTTTCGGCCATTCCTGGACAAATGGCTCCCCGGACAGTTGGGGCTCACCGATCCCGTACCGCCGACTGGGGAATGATGGCGCGAGGAAGTTACTTCAGTGAACTTGGACAGGGGCACGCCATGACGCTAACTCGCAATTTGTTCGTGATTGTTCTCTGTGCCGCGACACTGATGACGCCGCCGACAATGGGGACGGCTTCCGAGAATCCTATCGAGATCGACGGTCCCTATGCCCATCTCGTGATGAACTCCGAGCCGGTTGCCTATTGGCGGCTCGGCGAGTTCGAGGGCGATTTGGCACTGGATCATTCCGGCAACGGGCACCACGCCCGGGTCGAGCCGATGATGGCACACTGCCTTCCCGGACCGCAGGGCGTCGGTTTCTGCAGGCCGGATACGGTCAACCGATGTCTCCATTTCGCCACCGGTCGACTGACGGTCGACTTGCCCCACATCGGCAACGACTATTCCGTCGAAATGTGGTTCTGGAACGGTTTTCCCAATGACGCCCTACCCGTGACCGCCCATCTCTTCTCCCGCGGCCCGGACGGCAAAGAGGGTGCGCCGGGCGACAACGTCGGCATCTCCGGCACGTCGAAGAATGCCCCCGGCCTCGTTGGCATCTACAACGGCGACGAGGTACGGACAAGTCTGCGTGGCGGTCCGGTCGTGAAGGAAAAGATGTGGCATCAGTTGGTGTTTGTCCGTCGCGGCAAGAGCGTCCAAATCTTCCTCGACGGTTCGACGAAACCGGTCGTATCCGGCGAGGCTGAGATCACGTACCCGGCCGGTTGCACTCGTTTTTGTTTCGGCAGACGCGGCGACCGTTTCGCGAATCTCGAAGGCAAGCTGGACGAAATCGCCGTCTACGACCGGGCACTTTCGCCTGGCGAAGTCCGCATGCATCACCTGCAATCACACTACTCGCAAACTCCTTCCCACGCGGACTTTCGAAAAATGGAGGAGGTGCTGCCGAAACAGGCAACGGCCAGCCTCCAAGAAAAGCCGCGCAAGTTGCTGATTCTCGATCGGGCCAACGGGTTCTATCATCCGACCATCCCGTTGGCCAATCGTGCGATTGAACTGATGGGCGAACGGACCGGCGCATTTCAGACGACCATCGACCACGGTTACGACCTTCTGACCTTCGAGAATCTCGCGGAATATGACGGGATTGTGCTCAACAACACCTCGAACTGGAAGATCTCCGCCGATCAGAAGAAGGCGCTGATTGAACGCGTCCGTGCCGGTGGTGGGCTGATGGCAATCCACGGTGCGACGTGGAACTTTGGCGATTGGCCTGAAGGGCAGCAGATGATTGGCGGGCATCTCGCAGGACACCCCTGGCACGACACGGGAATATGGGCAGTCAAGATCGACGAACCGGATCATCCCCTATGTCGAGGATTCCACGGAAGAGGATTCTGGATCAACGATGAGATCTACAAGTTCGGTGAAGTCTATTCTCGTGACAAGCTGCGCGTGCTGGTCAGCCTGGACATGACGAAACAGGCCAATCACGTAGACGGCCGCCGGGAAGACGACGATCACGCGATTTCGTGGATTCATGAGTATGGCAAAGGCCGCGTGTTCTATTGTTCTTTGGGCAATAATATCGTCGTCTACCACCAGCCAGAAATTTTGCAGCATTATCTTGACGGGATCCAATGGATACTCGGCGACCTTCCGGCCGACGCCACGCCCAG
>CAZUAH010000749.1:0-4237 GCA_964617665.1 uncultured Pirellulaceae bacterium | reverse complement strand
TTCGACACGCCTATTCGCGAAGCCCTTCCCGATCTTTCCGGCAACGACATCGAGAAGATCACTGTTCGGCATTTGGCGACTCACACCTCCGGTTTCTCCAACGCCAAATACCACGACCGGGCTCAGGGCAACGAGATGTTGCGCTTGATGCTCACCGCCTCGCCTCAATGGGGACCAGGAAAGCGTTACAGGTATTCCTGTCTCAACATGATTCTGCTGGGAATGATGATCGAAAACGCGACGGGCCAACGGTTGGATGCCTTCTGCCAACAGAGGATCTTCCAGCCGCTGGGCATGCATGATACGGCCTTCGGACCGCTGGATCCATCGCTGCGGATTGTGCCTTCCGGTTCGCCAGGGATCGGCCAGATCGAGGACACTCAGGCACGCGTAGCCAAAAGACCCGTCGGCAACGCGGGGCTCTTCAGCACGGCGGCCGATCTAGCTCGCTTCTGCCAAATGATGCTGGGCGAGGGGCAACTGGGCGATGTCCGAGTCCTGTCAAAGCGTAGCCACGCAAGGATGACTCGCAACCTGCTCGCCGCCCCGCTGCCTGCTCGCGGGTTCTGTTGGAATAAGGATCTGCGGACATCGCATCGGCCCAAGAGGCTGTCGGAAAAAGCGTACGGTCACAGCGGCCACACGGGCCAGTCCATCTGGATCGACCCGGAGAAGATGGTCTACGTCATTGTGCTCACCAACCGAAACCATCCCCAAATGGTCGGCGGTTCTCGCAAAGCCGAGCAGTACCGAGCAAGAGGACGCATCGCCGACGCCGCGCTGGAATCGTTCGGCTATTGAACCGATTCCGCAGTGAGATCCCTGGGCCGAAGGAAGGCCGCCAAGATCAGGTTCGTTTGCATGAGGTGTGGTGCGTCAGACGACGACGAGTGAACCCGCGCGGATTCTAGGCAGTAAAAGGGCGTCATCGTACAATGCGGCCTTGATCGGAACTTCGCGAGCGTGGGGCAGGTTTGTAACCAACTGCTGTGAACATCTTGAATGGAGGCAAGTCCTGGAAAACCCACTGGTTACGGGGCTCTGCCACGGGCGGCATCGCTCTGTTGGAGCCGTAGAATGGGGAGAGTGCAAAGGAAATTCTCAGGATTAGGACGAAGACGCGTGCAAACGATTGAGAATCCGCAGCTTGGGCTCGCCTATGACTATGTACAATGGACCGGCAAGCATGTCTTTCTGACCGGCAAGGCCGGCACGGGCAAGACCACGTTTCTGCGTAGCTTGCAGCAACGGTGTACCAAGCGCATGATCGTGGTCGCACCGACTGGGGTGGCTGCGATCAATGCGGGGGGCGTGACGATCCATTCCTTCTTTCAGATGCCCTTTGGCCCGATTGTGCCCTCAGCAAACGGGATCGACCGGATGGACAGTCACGGCGAGACGCTCACTCGCCGCTTCAGCCGGACCAAAATCAATATCATCCGGGGGCTCGACCTACTGGTCATTGACGAGATCAGCATGGTGCGAGCCGACCTACTGGATGGGATCGATGCCGTGCTGCGGCGTTATCGTGAGCGAGATCGGCCATTCGGTGGCGTGCAGTTACTGATGATCGGCGATCTCCAACAACTGCCCCCGGTCATCAAGGACGAGGACTGGGCTCTCCTGCGCGAATACTATCAAACCGGGTTCTTCTTCGGCAGCCTGGCGCTGCGGCAGACCCAGTTCGTGAGTATCGAATTGAAACATATTTACCGGCAGAGCGACGCCCGTTTTATTGACCTCCTGAATAGGGTACGCGAGAACCGCATGGACGGTTCCACATGCCAGGAGCTGAACCGCCGCTACCGCCCGGATTTCACCCCCGATGACAGCCAGGGCTATATCACCCTGACCACGCACAATGCCCAAGCCCAGCAGACCAATGATGCCAAGTTGAAGGCTCTCAAGACCCGGAGTTGGGAATTCACCGCTCACGTCGCGGGGGATTTCCCGGCGTACATGTTCCCTACAGAATCCAACCTGAAGCTGAAGGTCGGAGCCCAAGTCATGTTCGTAAAGAACGACATTTCACGGGAGAAACGCTACTTCAACGGCAAGATCGGCACCTTGACGGGATTTGAGGACGACGCGATTGTAGTGCAGTGCCCAGACGACCCTTATCCGATTCTTGTCGAGCGAGATACCTGGGAAAACACCAAGTACACCATTAACGAAGAAACCAAGGAAATTCAAGCCGACGTGGCAGGTGTCTTTACCCAGTATCCCCTGAAGCTGGCCTGGGCCATCACGATCCACAAGAGTCAGGGGCTGACTTTCGAAAGGGCCATTATCGATGCTCGGGCCGCGTTCGCTCACGGCCAGGTGTACGTGGCGCTCAGTCGCTGCACGACGCTGGAGGGGCTGGTGTTGAGCACGCCAATTCAAACCAAGGCGGTGAAGAGCGATACTGAAATCCTGTCCTTTACGAGCGACATCGAGCGAAATCAGCCCACTTCGCATCAGTTGGCTCAAGACCGCTATGTATATCAGCAGCAGCTCCTGTTCGACTTATTCAGTTTTCGTTCCTTCCCGAGGTTGTTGTCGCACATCATCAAACGCGTGCGTGAATCTGGCAGTACTCTGCCGGAGAAACTGCTGGATCGGTTTCTTGAAGTAGACCGTGGAGTGCGGGAACACGTCGGTGATGTCGCCGAGAAGTTCCATGCCCAGCTCCAAGCGTTGACCGCGGATCACATGCAACCGATTGAAACCAATGCGTTCCTGCAGGAGAGGGTTCAGAAGGGCTGCGTCTACTTTGTGGACAAGCTGAAGAGCCTGGTGCTCGATCCGCTGGAAGTCCTGCCCGTGGAAACGGATAACAAGGCTGTGCGCAAATCCGTCGAGGAGGCTATCGAAGCGTTGCTGGCACGTGCCCGGTTGGAGGTGGCCTGTCTAGCTGCGTGTACCGCCGGATTCTCCAGTAAAACCTACCTGAAGGTTCGGGCGGAGGCCGCCATCGACGTCCGCGAAGCACGCAAACGCCGGAAGTCTCGGGCCGGTGCCGGTTTGGCTGATGTCGCACATCCCGAGCTGTACAAACGCCTGCACCAATGGCGTGAAAGAAAAGCCGATCAGCAAAAGGTGGCGCCGAATACCATCCTGCTCCGAAAGACGATGGTCGCTATCGCCGATCGTGCGCCCGTCACCAGAAGCCAGCTCAAACGGGTTCGGGGTGTCGGTAAGAAAACGATGCTGCGAGTTGGTGATGAATTGTTGGCTTTGCTCAAGGAGTATGCCTCGAAACACGACACGGTAGATTCCGCAGAGACCAATCGTCACCGAAAGCGCGAGGTCAGTGAAACCAAACAACTGAGTTTTGATCTCTTCCAGCAAGGTAAGACCGTTGCCGATGTCGCGGCCGCCCGAGGCTTGGCCCGGACTACCATCGAAACCCACCTGGCCCACTTCGTAGGTACGGGAGAATTGCCCTTGGAGAGATTTGTGTCTCCGGAAAAGGCCCAGCCGGTCATGGACTACTTCAAGCAAGCTGACGCGCTAGACCTGCCGCCCGCCAAGGAGCATTTTGGCAATGCGTACTCCTGGGGCGAATTGAAGATGATCGTGCAGCATCTCATTCACCAAGGTGGACCCGACGGGTAAACTGGGAAACTCAGGCTCTCTTGTCGAAGCGGGCAAAACGCTCGGATCACGACCGTTGTATATGGACTGTCCGCGACAGGAGCCAGGCGCGCCTTACATTCGGCCGTATGGCGGCATGCCGTTTCAGCCGGAGGCCTGGATCCGAGATGGTGCGAGATGGTGCCGTAGCAGGCATCCGCATGCTCGGAATCTCCGCCGACCGAAAGGTCGAACCGGAATTCGCCGGCGCCAATCGAGTGCGCATCATCCGCTTCGTCGACAACGGCCGGATGCCGCCGCCGGACAAGTTCCGGGAAAACCTGCAGCGATGGCTCAAGAATCCGGTCCTCGACGAAATCGAGTTCTACGAAATGCTCCTCTACACCGATCGTCCCGAATACCTACAAATCATCCGGGAGACGCTAGCGTCTTGAAGGCCCCAGCGGATATTTGGAGCGTATGGGCATTCTCGCGTTCATGACTCATGACGGATACTCCTGTGTCAGTTAGCGAGAACGGCAGTGGGAGTTGAAAATCGACCATTTCGCGCCACCAATTAGATGACACTGACCAGATCCTCTTGGCCGCGCAAACTTCCGAGGTGGATGTGACCGGTGCGCCTTAGTAGGTTGCATTCCGTTGCCAAGATGGTGCCGGT
>CAZUAH010000748.1:0-6095 GCA_964617665.1 uncultured Pirellulaceae bacterium | reverse complement strand
CCGACGCTCCCGCGTTGGAACGCACGGCCGGACGCTTTGCGTCCGCACACTGTCACGGGCCCAGATGACGCGAAGCGTCGCAAAGCCCGTTCCCACGCAGAGCGTGGGAACGAGACGGGGTGGGCTTGTGAGAAATGCGGGCTAGTCCCCGCGGCGTCTGGCGGCGGACTTCCGTTCTCGTTCCCAGGTCGTGGTTGCCAGCTTTCAAACTCCGTCTGCGGACGGTATCGTGCGTGGTGAAACGGGGATCTAACAACAGGGGAGCGGAAACGATGGATGTTGTGGACCTCACGGCCGAGCATGAATCGTTGTATCACGTGTGCCTGGAGGACTGGTCGGACGAGATGCGGGAGGCGGGTGACCACAAGAAGGTCTGGTGCCGCCAGATGAAGGACGAGGGGCTGCGGGTCAAGTTGGCGTTGGATGATGACGGCCAAGTGGGCGGAATGATCCAGTACTTGCCGATTGAACGATCATTCGCCGAGGGAGAGCATCTCCATCTCATCGCCTGTATCTGGGTACACGGGCACAAGCAGGGTCGCGGCAACCTTCAGAAGCGGGGGATGGGCAAAGCCCTGCTGAGGGCCGCCGAAGAAGATGCCGAAAAGCTTGGTTCGAAAGGAATGGTCGCCTGGGGGCTTTGGATTCCCGTGTGGATGAAGGCTTCCTGGTACAAGCGGCAGGGCTACAGAAAGGTTGATCGCGATGGCGTCAGAGTGTTGCTCTGGAAACCGTTCACCGATGACGCCGTTGCGCCAAAGTGGATTCGCCAACGAAAGACGCCGGAAGCGACACCGGGCAAAGTGACGGTCACCGCGTTTATCAACGGCTGGTGTCCTGGGCAGAACCTCGTATTCGAGCGGGCCAAACGTGCGGCCGCTTCCTTCGACGGTCGGGTCGTCTTTCGCGCGATTCACACAGCCGACCGCCAGGTGCTCCTGGAATGGGGCATCGCCGACGCCCTGTTTATCGACAACAAAGAGGTGTCAACGGGCCCGCCGCCGGCTTACGACCGCATTCACAATCTGATTGCGAAGCGACTGCGAAAGCTATGAGTGTGTTCCGGGGGCAGAAGACAGTGCGGACAACTTCGAGATCGCAGTGGGCGCAGTTGGGCTGGTGGGCTGCATAGTCCTGACTTTCCTATATATCCCATTGGCATGCGCCATCGCTGCGGGCAGCGGATGGATGGCCTCCGTCGTGCGGGGCACCTTGGGAATCCGGTGGCCCATGTACCTCCAGCTTTCCACCGTCACCACGACAATCTGCTCGCTGCTCGTGTTTCGCGCCCATGGATATCCATGGCCACCATGTTGCCACCGTATGCATGTGGTTCAACGCAAAGCAAGTTGATGGACTATTTGGAACGCTCGCATTACGATGTTCAATTGACGGACGCCGAGAGACGGATTGTCGCATGCTGGATCGACTTGGCGGTTCCTTTTTGCGGCTCCTACGCAGAGGCAAACAAGTGGAATACGCAGGAGCATGCGCGGCGGATGGAGACGAACACGTGGGATAGGCCACAAAAGGAACTGTACGAGTATTTCCAAATGAAACGTGTGCGGTTTGCCCAACAGGAAATTGAGAATATCAAGGCTTCGATGAACGGAGAATGATCGAAACTTCCGGTCTCATTGACCGACGATCGTTGCCCCACGGTCGCTGCGGCTGGTCGTATCGCGGTGGCCGAGATTGGCCTGCACGACGTGGTGGTTGTGACGTTGGAGTAGGCAATACACCCTGGAGTTAAAGACACCATGTCGATTGCCGTAATCGCTGTTTGTACGATGCTAGTGGCCGCCAACGAGGCGAGCCCGGTTGGTGGTGACTACGAGCAGCCGCGACTTCTGATCGCGGCACCGGAGAATCCGCGTTTCTCCCACTTGGCTTGGCCCAAGGTCTGCCAGACCGAAGACGGGTCGCTGGTGGTTGCTTTCGTCGCCGCTCGAGCCCATACGCGGGACGGGTGTCCCGCCGTGTCCGTGTCGAGCGATGGAGGCAGGAGCTTCACTCGACCGCACGTTCTCAAGGAGTTCGATTCGTCGCAGCCCCACGCTCACTGCGGCAATGTCGCGCTGGGCACGGCCGAAGACGGTTCGGTCATTGTGCTGGCGATGGCGTTTACGGGCGACAAGCGAAACACGATCTTCGGTTGGCGTTCGACGGATTCAGGCCGCACCTGGCAGCCCGTGGACACGTCCGCCTTGGCTGACGACAAGACAGGATCGGTTTTCGGACGCATCTTTCCCGTACCTGGGAAAGGGCTGGTCGCGTTTGGACACTATCGCCCGCCGAGCAAGCCGTCTACGGGCATTTGGATGTCCGTTTCCCAGGACCATGGGCGCACGTGGGGGGCGCCGCGATTGGTGGTGCCCGGACGTTACTACGAACCGGCCACGGTGTTCGCCGCCGGCCGCTTCATCGCACTCTTGCGCAACGGGGACAGCAAGTTTCGCTGGCGATACGACCAGGCGGTTTCTGACGATCTGGGAGAACGCTGGCAAGTGACAACGGGCGCAATTGCCGTCGATCCGAAAAGCCGATGCTCGTTGCCCAGCCCCTTCATCGCAGTCTCTGGCCGTGATCCAACACGGCTTTGCGCCTTGCAGTCGGAACGGGGAACTGTCGATGATAGCCAAGGACGCATCTATCTGTGGACGGCCGACGCCAAGACGCTTGCATGGAAACGGCAAGGCTTGGTTGTCAGCATCCCCAAAGCAGCCGACGGGCTGTCCGACTGGTCCTATCCCTGGATGACACCGCTGGACGGCGACCGTTGGTTTCTGGTGTTCTACGCGGGTCGTGTTTCCGGAAGCAATTCAATCTGGGGTATGACGATACAATGATAACCGTCATCCATCTATGTGGATCGAGTGTTCATGATGCAAGAGAAGTAGTACCACGGGCCGTTCAACAGACAGGAACCACCGACATGAAAGCCGACAAATATTTTGCCCGTTCCCGCCAAGCAAAATCGTTCTTGCGTGCCCTGCTCGGCAGCGTCCTTGTGTGCTTGCTTGCGCACGTGTCCCATGCTGCCGATCCGCCTCGAATGAAACGGGCCGACGCCTTCCTCGGCATCCATTTCGACTTCCACGCTGGCGACGATTGTGATCGCGTTGGAACTCGGACAACGCCGGAGATGGTCAGGCTGGTCATCGACAAGGTCCGACCGGATTACATCCAGATCGACTGCAAAGGGCATCGCGGCTATTCGAGCTATCCGACCAAAGTTGGCAATCCGGCGCCCGGCTTTGTCGGCGATCCGCTGCGAGTCTGGCGCGACGTGACGCGCGAACGGGGAATTGCCCTGTTCATGCACTATTCGGGCGTTTGGGATGATCGTGCCATCAAACTCCATCCGGAGTGGGCGGCTGTCAAAGCCGACGGAAAACCCAGCGGCAGAGCGACGTCCGTGTTCGGATCGTACGTCGACAAGCTGATGATCCCCCAACTTCGGGAACTGGCGGGCGAGTATGGCGTGGACGGCGTCTGGGTCGACGGCGACTGCTGGGGCACGACGCCCGACTATGGCCAGACGGCGGTCCGCGAATTCTGCAAGCAAACGGGCGCCGAGTCCGCTCCACGCAAGGCTGGCGAGCCTTACTGGAATCAGTGGATGGACTTCCATCGAGACGGCTTTCGCCGCTACGTGCGTCATTACGTAGACGAACTGAAATCGTCGCATCCCGACTTCCAGGTAATCAGCAATTGGGCGTTCAGCGATCACATGCCCGAACCGGTGTCGGCCGATGTGGCGAGCTTGTCGGGCGACTTCTCGCCGGACGACAGCGTGAACTCCGCCCGGTTTGCCGGACGGTGCCTTGAGGACCAAGGCGTGCCCTGGGATCTGATGTCGTGGTCGTTCAGCCGCAAGACACGGAAACAGAAGCCCGCCGTGCAACTCATGCAGGAGGCAGCAGTCGTGCTCGCCATGGGCGGCGGGTATCAAGCCTATTTCAAGCAGGATCGGGACGGCGCTGTCCGCGATCTGGTCGAAATGGACGTGATGGCCAAGGTTGCCCAATTCTGCCGCGACCGGCAGGCCTACTGCCATCGGTCGGTCGCCGTGCCGCAGATCGCGTTGCTCTACTCGACCGCCGGTCACTATCGGGAATCACCGCGATTGTTCCATTGGGCCGGTAGCAACGGCGTCGCCGTATTGCGCAAGGCCCTCACTCAGATTCTGCAAAACCAGTACGGTGTGCAGATCCTCAGCGAGCATCACCTGAGAGGCAAGATGTCCAAATGGCCCGCCATCATCGTACCGGGCTGGAAATATCTGGAACCGAGTTTTCTCAACGAGTTGACGGCGTATGCCAAGGACGGCGGCAGGTTGCTGCTGATCGGTCCGGGCCCGGCCAAGCTATTCGAAACCGAACTGGAAACAGAGGCCGTTGTCGCTGTCGAGGACGTCAATGGGACGTTCCCTGACGTCCTCAAGCAGGTCTTTCCTGCACCAATCGTCGAGGTCCGTGGTGTCAAGGACGTCGATGTCAGTCCGCGAATGCTGAACGGAAGGCTGTCAATTCACTTGGTGAATACGTCCGGACCGCACGCCAACGCGCCGGACGGAGGAATCATATCGATCAAACGGGTCGGACCGTTGACAGTTTCGATCCGTCTCGGGCAGGCTCCTAAGTCGATTACAATGCAGCCGGAAGGCACGCTACTGGATATCAATTGGGCGGACGGCCAGGCAACGGTTGCCGTGCCGCAACTGGATCTTCATTCCATTCTGACGGTGGAACCGTAATGTATCAAAACTCACTTGGACTATTTGGTCGCTTGATGCTCGCTCTTGTTTCGCTCCTGGCGGCGGGGCCGGCATCACAGGTCACGAAGCGAAGAAAAGGGGACAGACGCATTTAGCAGCCTGCTTGCTGGTCGAGTGATGGGATCAACTTTTGATTCGTGACGCTTTGGCGGCAAGGATCCTCAAATGCCGTGCCAATGCTTGATCGACCTTGGTCGTTTTCTGAAGTCGGTGGATCACGCAATGACTTCCGCTACCGGTCCGCATCATCGCGATGAATCGCCGTGCCCTCGTTGCCCCGCGCGGTGACGGATGCACGGCGGTGGCATATTCTACTCGAACCGGTCGTGGCATAATACGGGCACGCAGTCCCTTTAGGACAGGCACTCTTGCCCGTCACGAGCGGAAAGGCGGGCAGGAGTGCCCGTCCCAGGGATAAGGCAGTCTCCGCTGCTCGGGAAAAAACAAGCATGCAACCCACCCTCACACTCCTCACCGCGTTGATGTTGGCGTTGCTGAATCCTGGCGGACGAGCTTCCGCAGCGACACCGATTCCGGAAGAAACCACCACCGCCGAGCAGTGGATGCAGAATGTTCTGCTTGGGGACAAGCCGGGGAAGCCGTTCAGCTTCATACGAGATCGAAGACTTTGACGCCGGCAAAGAGGTCCGGACGGGGCATGAATTAATCAAAGGGTACAACATCGTGTTACGCGAGAAACCCGCCGCGGCGATCCTCGTCGTGAAAGGACTCCAATGAATCGACAACATCATTTCACGACCTTGCTGGTTCCTCTACTGGCTCCACTACTTCTGGCCGTGCCCGCTACAGCTCAGGTCATCGGTGAGCCCTTTCCGACCTGGACACCGGGCACTCTCGACATCCACCAGATCAGCACGGGCCGAGGCAATTGTGCCTTCTTTGTACTGCCCGATGGAACGACCATGGTGGTTGACGCGGGCGAGTTGAACGGAGACAACCCGCGTTTCGCTCCGGCCCGCCCCGACGGCTCGCGGGCGGCCGGCGAATGGCTTGTTCGCTACATCCGTAACATGCATCCTTGTAAGGACTCGGTTGCCATCGACTACGCCTTCCTCACGCACTTTCACGGCGACCACATGGGAACTGTAGCGGACGACTCACCGCTGGCTTCATCCGGCGCCTATCGACTGACAGGAATCACACGCATTGGCGACGAAATCCCGATCCGCAAGATGCTCGACCGCGGATGGCCGGACTACTCCTATCCCTCGCCCCTGAAAGACCGAACCACTCAGAACTACCGGGCTTTTCTTGAATGGCAGCAGCAGAACAATGGGCTGGTCGCCGAACGTTT
>CAZUAH010000747.1:0-6102 GCA_964617665.1 uncultured Pirellulaceae bacterium | reverse complement strand
TGGATGTGGATTGTCGGCCTGTTCGGGATGGCGTTGAAGTTCGTGGAATGCACGCTGGCCGTCATGTATCGCGATGTGCGCGACGTACCCGATCCCAGTGCTCCGGCGTTGGTCAGTGCCGACGCGGAAACACGCACGCTGGAGTACCCCGGCGAGCCGCCGCCCGAACCTGGTGCCAAAGCGATGGCTCGCGGCGAGGTCCGCGGCGGGCCCATGTGGTACATCCAAAAGGCGCTTGTCGATCCGCTGCGAGCACGCGGTAACGTGTTGTGGATCGCGTTCAAGATCCTGGCCGTGTTGTTCGCCATCTCCACGGTGCTCAACTCTTTCGGTGGCGGCAACATGTTTCAGGGATGGAACGTGTCGGACATGCTGGGCAAGCACGTCTTGGGCGCGATCTCTGACGGTTTCGCAGCCACCTCGGGCGTGGATCCCAGACGCCTGGTGCCTGCCGTGCTGTTCTCGGCACTGGTGGCGTTGGTGATCATCGGCGGGATCAAGCGAATCGGGCAAGTGGCGGCCAAACTGGTGCCGTTCATGTGCGTGGTCTACGTGGTGGCCGCCCTGTACGTAATCCTCTCGCATGCTACGGACGTACCGGGATACTTGGCGATGATCGTCCGCTCGGCATTCACGACACAGGCCGAAGGCGGAGCGTTCGCCGGTGTGACGATCTGGATCGCGTTCACGCAGGGCTTGCGGAGGGCCTGTTTTTCGAACGAAGCAGGCGAAGGCTCGGCCGCCATGGCCCACGCAGCCGCCAAGACCGAGGAGCCCATCCGCGAAGGCATCGTCGCCGGCATCGGCCCATTTGTCGATACCTTGATTATCTGCACGCTAAGCGCGCTGGTCCTGCTGATGTCCGGCGTCTGGAAACGGCCGGCAGTTGGCACCGTAGCCTCCGTGACCAACGACCGGGTCGTCGTCGAATGCGGCGGCGAACTGCCAGACATCTACGAAACGCTCTACGTCCAACATGTTGCGGACGACGCCACGCTGCGTGTTCACTTGGCTCGTGGAGTCGGTGTGGAATTGGAGGACATGGCCGTTCCTATCGAATCGTTTGACATCGGCGAAGGTGGCCAATGGGAAGATCTGAAGACGGTGACACTCGACATCTCTGGATTCCGGGGCACCGATTTGGAGAAGGCAAACCGGATCAAACCGGGGCAACCAGTTCACCTGGACATTACGGGCGCCGACATGACCGCGTTCGCATTTGACACGTCCGTACCCGGCTTCGGCAAGTACATGGTGACACTTGCGGCGTGCCTGTTCGCCTTCAGCACTATGATCAGTTGGAGCTACTACGGCGAGAAAGGTGCGGAATACCTGCTCGGTCCGCGTGCGATCCTGCCCTACAAGTTCCTGTTCGTGATCTTCGTCTTTCTCGGCATGGTGCTTCCGGAGTTCAAGACCGTCTACAACATCTCCGACGCCACAACCGGTTTGATGGTCCTATGCAATCTCCCCGCCCTCCTGATCCTTTCCCCCATCGTCCTCCGAGCCGCCAAAGACTACTTCCACCGCCTCGACGCAGGCGAAATGCCCCGCGAGAAAATGTGATCGAACCTAAAGAGAAGACGATCCAACCACGAATGGCATGAAAACACACGAAATGAAGAGGGATTCGCACTTTGAGGCGCATTCCGGTACGCGTATCCACCGTGACGAGCTAGGGTCTGATTTCTTGGGCTCAGTTACTCTCCTCCGGCCCCTGGGAGATTAGCCACGGTCAAGCCGGGCGGCTGGTTCGGCACCTGAAGGTTACATACGAGGACGCTGGTGGTTAGCCAACTTAGTTCTCGCTTCAATTGCTTGGTTATCACAGAAGCACATTGTCGCCAACGCCACTCGTTACGTGCCACATCGTCCTCGACCCAGAGGACAATGCGGATACGCCGGTTTCGATCAGCAAACGCTTGGACCAGCGGTTCCCAGAGATGATGCTCGCCGGAACGCCGATAACTCGCCAGAATTCCCGCCACCGTGTCGCGCACTTTTTTGGCAACTTCGCGTTCGAGTTCTCCCCCAAAGCGGGATCTGTTTTCGA
Source organism: uncultured Pirellulaceae bacterium (assembly GCA_964617665.1). Taxonomy (GTDB): domain Bacteria; phylum Planctomycetota; class Planctomycetia; order Pirellulales; family Pirellulaceae; genus JADHUC01. The sequence goes on along the minus strand of CAZUAH010000747.1, from coordinate 4,049 downwards.
TTCGGTAGCCGCGGAAATCCTTGATTTCGATCAGGTAGGCGTCACCGGATCCTGGCACGCCCACCATATCCACCGCCTTACTACCCTCAAGTCGACACAGACCCTCGCGGTAGTCGCGATGATCATCCCACTTCTCCACGTGCCAGGAATCGTCGAAAGAAAACCGTAGATGGCCTTCGTCAAACTCTCGCGCCATGAGAGCCTCCTAGCCCACGCTCACAAATGTCGGCACGCTACAGTCACCTACGATTGAGGGTCGTGCAAGATCGCCTTGCGATCTCATGCAGTATCGCTCATTTGCCGTCCGCTTGAGAGAATAGTTCACTTTCCCGATTGTAATGTTCCGCGAACTCTTGCAGTATCGTGTTGGATGAGATATCCGCCAGCACTCTTCCCGATTCGACGGATACGGGCATCCCGCTTTCTGTCCTCGAAAGTGCAAAGAATCTTGTGTGAGCCTGCGGCTCAACTTGGTACTCCGCAGCGAGAGACAACTCCTGTGAGAGTAGGTAGTCATGCGTACTGACGAACAACTGTACGCCGGCAGCGGCCAGCGAACGCAGTATCAGGGCAATTTGGGTCGTCAGTCGAGGGTTCAGGTTCGCTTCCGGCTCATCCCAGAAGAGTACGGAGTTCTCCATGAGGGAGCCGTTTACAATCAATCGCACGAGCGTCGCCACCTTGCGGTGCCCCTCCGCCAGCAGGTGAGCCTCGATATTCCCCTGGCCACTCTCTGATCTCACGTAAAACCGGCCACCCTCTTCGACTACCTTTCCTCGCAGAATCTCCTCTAGTGGCTGCGCGAGCTTGGCCACTTCCTGCCCCCTGGGACCGAGCAATGGCTTTCCCGTCAATGCCTTGCACAGGTCGAAATAGGTTTCATCAAACGAAAGCTCCCGTTGCTCGTAGGCCGCGATGAACCCCTCGTACATCGCGAGTGCCTCACGGCTAGGAATAAAAATCGCGCGAGGCGTAGCCTCCTCCGGTATCTCGTCTAGTTCCAAATGGCCCAAGGTGCTCAACGAAAACGAGACTTGCGCGCTTTCACCGAAATGAACCGCGACGTTCGCCTTACCTCGTCCAGGAGAGCGTCTGACTAGGCGCCCCAGTTGATTTTCCTGGGGTCGGAACACTCCGGCCAGCTTCTTCACGAGCTGCGACTCATAGACTGACGGGGCCGACAGTGACCCCCCCGGCAAATGGTCGAACGACCGGGTGGCACCGTAGAGCAGTTTCATCAAATGCGACTTCCCGGTGGCATTCTCTCCGAGTAGCACATTGAGGCCGGGCGAGAAATCCACATCGGCATTCTCAAATACCGAGAAATCCGTCAGAAGTGTGCGGGTAATCGACATGGTGCTTCTCCACTCACTGCCCCGGAAAACGCACTCGGGGGTTGGAGGTATTGAGAAGTCTCGGCTCTTAGCGCGACGAAGCCGATTCATCGCGACGTCTGCGGCTAAGTATAGGTAATTTCGCGACGCCCAAAAAGACGGTATCGTGGTCTGCTCACGGCTCCACTGGCGACCATATCACGGAGAACGGCGTTGTCTCGTCACATGTGCCGTAGGAAACACCCAGCCGGAGACCGTCGTAGCCCGGACATTTCGGCTGTCCGCATCCTTGCTAGTCCCAGGGTCACTCGCCCATGCAGAGGAGGTTTCCGTTCTTGAGGGACAGGAACAGTTTGCCGTGGGCTGCTGCCATTCCGTCGAAGGTGGGTTCGGCTTCGAGTTTGGATTCGGAGATCAATTCGCCTTTGTCGGCGGTGTAGATGTGCAAGACCGAATCGTGTGCGTCTGGGTTGGTCGGGTCGCTTGCTCGTCCCGTCTTCATTTCGATAGCTACGGCGTCAATCCAGCCGGCCAGGCAGAGCCTTTCGGCGGCCAACACCATGGCGCGGGGCTGCAATGTGATGTCTTTCGACCAGGCGTCTTCGCTCTTGCGTCCGCCCCTGGATGCGATGGTCGTGCCGACGGGAAAGAACTCTTGCCGGTACCGCGTGAACTTTTGGTGAAAATGGCCGTCCTGATTGAACTCCTTGTACTGTCCCTTGCGGCGACGTTTGAGTCCCGTATACGGACTTGTGACACTGACGGCCCGGCTTTCGTCGAACGCAAGGAGTTGGCCCTTTCCACCCATGGCCGACGACCAGCCTTGCCGATGGAACCAAGTGTCTTCGAGCAGGCCCGTGGCAGCGACGATGGGTCCGCGTCCTCTCGCCTGCTCGAGCTGATTGTCGAAGCCGGTATTGCGCATACTGATCGTCTTTCCGTCCGAGACCAGGATGTCGGCCAGGAATCCCCACTGCCCGTCGTCGCCCCAGTGGCCCGAGGCCAGTTTCGCGGCACAGCGCTGCTTGCCCGTCCGGGCGTCCACACCGTACAGCCGGATGCCGCCGTCGAGGTTCGATGAATAACCTGCGGCAAAATAGACCGTATCCTCCTGCACCAGCACGCCGCCGTGGATGCGCAACGGAGATGCGAGCCGGTCTTCGTGGCCGATCCTCCGCTCGGTCTTCGACGTCTTGAATCGCCACGCCAGGCTTCCGGTCGCCGCGTCAAGACAGTAAACCGATCCGTCACCGCAACCAAAGATACAGAGCCCTTTGTATATCGTGGGTGGCGAGTCGATGGGTCCGTTCGCCAAGTATTTCCACACCGGTTTGCCATCCTTGACGTCCAGGCAGTGAACGGCATAGGCGTCTCGTTCGGCGACGAAGACCCTGTCCGCCGCGACGACCGGGGCGGTAATTGTCTTGCCGAGCTGGACACACCAATTCACGGTTGGCTCTGCGGGAACTTCGCATGTTGTCGAGCCGCTGCGCGAGTTGTCGCCGCGGTAGGTGGGCCAGTCGGGCTGAGGCTGGAGGCTGGAGACCGGAGGCTGGAGGGCCGAGTTGTACGCCGGGCCCTTTTCGAGGGCTGCCGTGATTTCGATATCTTCCCACGAGTTGTGTTCGGAGAGTGCGAAGAAGCCGTTGATCTTGCCCGAGCTGTAGCATTGACACGTGTCCGGTGGGACGTAGATGCATCCATTGGCCGGCATGATCCCGTACTGGCATAGACCACGGACCCACCTGTTGGTTTCGTAGGTCTTGGTTTCCAGATCGAGGACCTGGATGCCGCTGTGGCCGATCAGCAGATACTGCTCGGTTGCCTTGTTGCGGTAGCAGCGATGGTGGTGCTGTGTGTGGGCGAAGGGCACCTCGTCGGTGATCTCGCCCGTATGGATATCGATACCAACGGCCGTCTTCGCCTCGTTCAGGAATTCGGTTTTGGGGATATTGATGCCCGTCGTGACGATATCGTTCGCGTTCCTACGGCTGTCCCGCCATATCGCCTTAGTCATGGGGACCGCCCATGCCTTGTCACCAATCGCGAACAGATCACCAGGCGAGCCGAAACCCATCGCGCCCTTGTTCTCCCACAGCTTCTCGCCCGATGCGATGGAGTAGGCGCATAGACGGTTCCATTTCAAACACAGGATAACGTCGTCGTGGGCTACGACGGTGGGCGCATAGGCACGTAGGAACATTCCCTCTGTCTCGAACGACGACGCCCATCGCTCTTTGCCGGTCTTCGAATCGAGGCAGTGGAGCTGTTCGTTGTCGAGATAGAAGATGTTGTCATCCAGGGCACAAAGCGATAGCGGGGCAGTATGCCGGAGATTGTCGCCGGTGACGGTCCACACTTTCTTGCCGGTTTCGGCATCGTAGGCAACGATCGACTTATCGACTGTCGGATTCTCAAACTCGGCCATTTCCCAATAGCCGAAACAACCGTCCGCCTTCTCCATCAGGATGTGCGGGTCGCCGATCACCGCCAGGAGCATTCCATCGTGGTAAACGAGTTCTTCGGTATTCTCCGAGTCCTCATAAGTTAGAAGGGTCTCTCCTGTGGCACCGTCGAGCTTTGCGGCCGGTGCGCAAAGGCCCAGTGTGGCGTAGACGCTGTCGCCAACCGATACGAGACGGCGGGGAAGCTGTTTGGGTCCGGCGCGGAAGTTGTACAGGTGCGTCATCCAGGTTGGGATATCCCGCTTCCACA
>CAZUAH010000746.1:0-6107 GCA_964617665.1 uncultured Pirellulaceae bacterium | reverse complement strand
CCCGTGATTTACTGCAATCACAAACCTCACGCGTTCTTCGTGCGTGCGCTGTGTAGAGGGCCTTGATCGCTCTCTGACATCCGAGAATCGGAACTATGCCAGCGCAGAAAAGGACCCAGCCCATGTGCAACATGGAATGCCCAAACGACCGCGAACTGATGGATTACGCCCTTGGCAAGACCAGCGATGAACGATCCGAACAGATCGACGTCCATCTGGAGGGCTGCCAAACGTGCACAAATGCACTGGTCGCCACACACGAGCCGAGTGATACGCTGGTATCGAACCTGCGACAACCTCGCGCGCCCGATCCGTATACTCAGGACCCCAAACTTCGCGAAGTATTGGCGGTGGTCCAGGCGATCGGCCGCGAGCCGTCGTTCGTTTCATCCGAAAAGCAAGGGACGGAGATGTTTGCAGTTGCGGATCACGCGGACCGAAGCCAGCCTGCATCCGCTGAGGATTTGGGCACGATCCGCGACTATCAACTGCTGGCGCGGCTGGGCCAGGGCGGTATGGGCACGGTATACAAAGCGCTACATCGCAAGCTGGAGAAGGTGGTTGCCCTTAAGGTCCTGCCGGCGGACCGGATGAAGGACGCTCATGCCGTGGCCAGATTCGAGCAGGAGATGCGAGCGGTCGGGCGACTGCAACACCCCAACATCGTCGGCGCCCATGATGCGGGCGAGCACGAAGGTACCCATTTCCTGGTCATGGAATATGTGGACGGTGTGGACTTGTCCGAGCTAGTGCATCAATTGGGCCCGCTGCCGGTTGCCGACGCCTGCGAACTGATTCGACAAGCCGCCATCGGTTTGCAGCACGCCCACGAACACAGCCTGGTCCACCGCGACATCAAGCCGTCGAATCTGATGCTCAGCCAGTGTAGTCCGGTCTCTCCGAGCCCGGACATGGCGGGTCTCGGAGATCCCCGCCTACACTCAGTCCTCAAAATCCTCGACCTTGGCTTGGCACGCCTTCACAACGGCGACCGAGCGGAACTTACCAGCACGGGCCAGATGATGGGCACAGTCGATTACATGGCCCCGGAACAAACCGGCGACAGCAAAGACGTCGATATCCGCGCGGACGTTTACAGCCTTGGGGCCACGCTGTTCAAGCTGCTGACCAACCAGGCCCCGTATGCCGATGCACAGTACAACACCGTGATCAAAAAGCTAAAGGCCATGGCTACCGAGCCGATCCCCGCCATCCGCGCGCTACGTGCGGACGTACCGGAGGAACTGGCAGCCATCCTCGGAAAAATGCTGGCCAAGGATGCAGACGATCGGTTTGCCACACCACAGGAAGTGGCCGAAGCGTTGGCGGCGTTTGCCGACGATGCGGACTTGGCCGCATTGTCCGTGCGATATCACGAAACCTACCGTAGCGATCGGGATACGACGCCGGATGTGGAAGCGTCGCGCAGAGGCACTGAGGAACACCTCTCGTCCTCGATGACCGAAACGCGGACGGAAAAGAGTGAATGCGGTTTTGAAGCCGATCTTTCCAGAAACATGGCTGGGGTTGAGTGCAGCGAACCCCCAGAAAAAAGCGACCTGGGGGCTCACTCCGTTCGACGCCAGCCTCCGGACGGGTTTCGGGAGGGCGAAGCTCCTGCTGAGCCACGTTCTTCCGCGGTTTCGGCTCGGCGGGAGCCTCGCCCTCCCGGTATTGAAACCACAGCCGGCGAGCCTGCTCGCTGGAACCGCAACACCAAGATCGCGGCGGTCGTGCTCGGACTCGCTGGCCTGTTTGCTGCCGCGATGGTGATTCGGGTCGCCACGAACAAGGGCGAGATCAAGATCACGGCCTACGATCCGGAAATCGAGGTGACGGTCAAACGGAACGGCGAGCCGGTAGACGGTTTTCAAGTCAAGCAGCGCCCGGACGGCACCTCGTTCTACTCCGGCGACTACGAAATCGAGATCGCTGGCGGTACGCCCGATGGTGTGAAGATTGAAAACAAGACATTCCAACTGACCAGAGGCAAGGACGTGCTGGTGGAGATCGTGCGCGTCGAGCAAGTAGGTCAGGCCGTGCCTGACGAAAGTCTTGCCGGATCGCGTCAGGCGGAGCCTGACCTACAACCCGCTGCCCCGCAGCCCGCTTGGCAACTCGGCTCGGCCGAAGACGTCTTGCCCGGTCTGGTCCCGCGACCGGCCAAGCTGCCCGGCGTCAAACGGTGGCAAGTCGACAAGAACGCTGCGCGGACCCGTCTGTTCTGCGTAGCGTGGAGTCCGGATGGAAGTCGAATCGCGTGTGGTACGGACGAGGGGCTGATTCGCATCTACGATGCCAAGTCTCTCGCGCTTGTCGACCTGCTGATTGGCCACACCGCTCATGTCAAGGCCGTGGCATGGAGCCCGGACGGGACTCTGTTTGCATCGAGTGCGGACGACGGAACGGCGCGGATCTGGGATTCGCAAGGGGCTTGCATCACCGTGTTCAAGGAAAATGTTCACCCGGACGTCAATTGCCTCTCGTGGCATCCGGATGGCCAACGGCTTGCATCGGGCGGCTACGAGGGCAAAGTGCGAATTTGGGGTCTGGATGGCAAGCAGCAAAGAGTCATTGATATGCCCGGTGGCGACAAGCCACTAGGCGTGGCTAGCGTCGCCTGGAGCCCGGATGGTAAGGAGCTGGCTGTCGGCGGCGGCTTCCCCTGGAACGATACGAATGTGTTGCAGATATGGGATTCCAATGGGACAGAGTGTCGCACGTTGGCGGGGCACAAAAGTGTCGTGAGAGCGGTCGCTTGGGCTCCGGATGGAGAGAGACTCGCATCTGGAAGCCGGGATGGGACCGTGAGGGTCTGGAATGCTGATGGGACGGAAAGTGCCGTCCTCGAGTACGGAACGATAGTCCACGATGTCGCATGGAACTCAAACGGAAAGCGGCTCGTATCTTGTGGCTACGACGACAAGGTGCGAATCTGGAGCGCCGAGGGGACGCCTGGCCCCGTCCTGGAAGGCCACATGGCCGAGCCGCTTGCCGTAGCGTGGAGTCCAGATGGGAAGCAGATCGTGTCAGCCGATGAAAGAGGAGTCTTGCGTCTCTGCAACGAGGATGGAGGTTTGGTCAAAGCCCTTGGTCGCATCAATGATGTTTTCTCGGTGGACTGGAATCGGGCGGACGACGGCGTCGCGGCAGCAGCGTCGGATCAGTCGGTTCGCATCTGGACCTCGACCGGTGATCCGAGGCGGACGCTGGGGATCGTGGGGACACAGGTCCTGGATCATGGGTGCCGCTGGAGCCCCGATGGCAAACGTCTCGCGTCTTGTCCATGGAATAGTACTCGCATCTGGGAATCGGATGGGTCCGAGCGACCAATGCCGCCGCATCGATGGCTGCTTGGATGGTCTCCGGATGGGTCGATGTTGGCAACACGTTACGGAACGTGGACGCTTGAAGTCTGGAATCGCGAGGACAACTCGATACGCGCCGAATTCCCTTCAGAGATCGAAATCCTGGCGATGGACTGGAGCCCCGACGACAAGCAATTGCTCGTCGGCAAGAAGTCGTCGGTCGAGATCTGGGACCTCAAGACGCAGGAGAAACGGATCGTCACGGAAGGCTCTGCAGAATCAGTCGCATGGAGTCCAGACGGGAAATGGCTGGCTACGTCTTACGGAGGCTATCTGAATCTATGGCTCGCCAAGGACGGCGAGTTGCCGGTTTTTCGCCGAGGGCAAGAAAGCGAGATCACGTCCATTGCCTGGAGAGCGGATGGTCGCGAGTTGATCACCGGCGGCTACCGTGGGGTCTATCTATGGGATGTTAGCGACGATCCGGGGGAGCGGTTGGACGGTCAGCTGGTAGGCGTGACATCCGTTGCCTGGAGTGCGGACGGTCGTCTGATTGCCGCCGGCAGCTACAACGATCTGGTGCAAGTCTGGGACGCCGCCAGCGGTGATCCGCAGTGGGTTTCGCTGGTGCTGGCCGACGATCAAAACATCACGTTCAACGCAGCCGGCCAGATCCTGCACGGCGATCCCGACGTGATCGAACACGAACTCGTCTACATCATCGAAACCGACGCCGGCCGCCTGGAAGTGCTCAAACCCAGCGAATTCCAGGAGCGCATCGGCGAATCAATTCGCCATCAACTCGCAGGTCAGGCTGTGCCTGACGAAGACATGGCTGGCGATTCGGGAGTGGATGCCGGCTCCCGTCAGGCGAAGCCTGACCTACAAGAAGCCGATCGCCGCGCGGCCGAGTGGGTGCTGGCAGTCGGTGGTCGCTTGGGCGTCGAGGTCGAAGGGAAACGAGTTGGTGTCGAGACGGTAGATGAACTGCCCAACGATTCGTTTCGGGTAGTCGACATCTATCTGATCGGTTGCACGAAGGTCGACGACGCGTCGCTCGCACTGCTCAGTCCGCTGACAGATCTACAGGGGATCAATCTGTGCGGCGCAAGTAATGTCGGGGATGCCGGCGTGCAGCGTCTTGCGAAACTGCCTAGTCTGCTCGGCCTGAATCTCCAGGCCACGAAAGTGACCGATGACGGGCTTAAGCAGATCGCACAGATCACCGCTTTGGAAGGCCTGCATCTGGGCGGGACATCGGTTACGACCGCCGGTCTGACCAGTCTGCTGCCGCTGAAGAATCTAAAAGAGTTGTACCTCGGCGACACGAAGACGAACGATACGACGCTTGCCTGCCTGGCGAGATTCGAAGGTCTGCAGAAACTCGAACTGCGGTCGACAGCGATCAGCGATGCAGGCTTGGACCGACTCCAGCGATTTAGGCAACTCGAATCATTGGATCTGGTGAATACCGCCGTCACGGCCAATGCCGTCGCCGCCCTGCACGACGCCCTACCCAACTGCCGGATCGACTGGGACGGCGGCACGATTGAACCACGATGGGTCGTCAACCGCCGTGTCGCGGAATGGGTCTTGTCGAAGGGAGGCAGTGTCAGTTATTCGGACGAGAAGGGCGGATCAGGTAGAGCGGTCTCTTTGACAGACCTACCGCAACGACCCTCCAAAATACGCAGCATTGCGCTCACGGAAGATACGGTCGTACTGGAAGACGACGATCTTGCACAGATCACACTAGTTGATGGACCAGATGGTCTGTGGATCGGCGGAGCCCAACTCACGGACCGTGCCATGCAACATGTGGCTAAACTGCGTGCTCTCACCAACTTGAAACTTTACCAGACGAGTGTGACGGACGCTGGCGTTGGGGAGCTTGTAACGCTCACCAATCTACAAACTCTCACTCTTGACAATGCGCTCATCAGCGATGCCGCACTCGAATCAATCAGCAAACTAGATAACCTCGAATCGCTCAGTTTGCTCGGTACAGACATCACGGACGCTGGGCTTGTGCACTTGGCTAAACTTGGAAACCTCTGCAGCTTGGGGCTTGAAGGGACCAGGATCACAGACAAGGGAATTCAGCACCTCGTCAAACTCCCCTTGACGAGAATCGCTGTTCCTGGCACGGGCGTGGGAAACGGCGGGGTTGAGATGCTCGCCAAACTTCCGAAGGTTGGAGTCCTGGGAATTGGTGGTCCCAATCTCACGAATGACGGACTCGCCCACCTCGTCGGTCTACCAGAGCTTGAAAGTCTGAGCGTTAAGGGGGCACCGCGTGTCACGGATGACGGTCTTGAACATATTGGAAGGCTTGAGCAGCTTAAGTCGCTTCAACTGTGTCATCTCGGCATTACGGATGCAGGGCTTGCGCACCTGCCCGGGCTTGTCCGACTCAGTTACTTGGACCTGTACTCGGATAAGGTCACCGATGATGGTTTGCAGCAGCTCGCGAGCCTAAAGAGCTTGAAGCATTTGTCCGTTCTGCACTGCACGCAGATCACCACCGAAGGCATGGCCAAGTTGCACGAAGCTTTGCCCCAGTGTCGCATCCGTAAGCTCGATCTTTCCTTCGGGCCAACGGATGATTCCGACGCTCGGGTGAACGACTGAACGCAGGCGTGCGATCCGCGCGCATGCCGCACCGATGAGCATCGGCAAAGCGTCGCGCCGGGGAAAAACGACCACAAGAGGCCGAGCGGAGTCAGCACGGCGCGTTTCCAGGGGCATTCACCAGCGATTTTCTGAGGCCCATTTATTTGATGACCTCTGGTAGTGCGG
>CAZUAH010000745.1:0-6113 GCA_964617665.1 uncultured Pirellulaceae bacterium | reverse complement strand
CGTTACGTTTACCCTAGACTCCCAGCGGCCCCCAGTCTCGGCAATGTATACTGTCGGCGGAGATTGCAGTTCCCGTTTTTGCGTGCCGACCATTCTAATGCGATATCCACTTTTGCCTCTGCGAGTACCAAATATGGGGTTTCGACGAAACGACGTGTGCGATCAGCGGCGCCGTCGCGTGCTTATGGAAGAGAATCTTGGTGCCTCCGGTCTGGACCTGGAGACCGGCGTGTCCTCGGACACCAATACCGCCCGCGGTTCTACCGACCAGCTCCTTCCATCCTACACCGACGCCGCATTGGCCAACCGCCACTCGCCAATCACTTCCGTGATCCCGCAACGAGGTTGGACCGTGATTTTGCTGCTCCTGGCTGGATTAGCCGGTATCGCAGGGATCGAAGCTTTGTACGGCAAACAGCACCTTTCGCCCCGTGGAATGTGGGCCAGTGATTTCTCGGCCTTCGACGTCCAGGCTACTGGTGGGCTGGCAGCATGGTTCTGTTCGCTGATACTGGCGGTGGCGGCATTTCAGGGCCTTCAGATCTACCGGCTTCGACGGCACAAAACGGATGACTACCGTGGACGATATCGCGTATGGCTTTGGGTGCCTATGGTGTTGTTCCTGATGGCCACTGGCGTTGCGACCCACATCCATCGCGATCTGGCAAATCTGGTGAGCGGCATTGCGAGCATTACCGCGCCGGCAGAAGGTGGACTACTCTGGCCGCTGACATACTCCACATTATGGACGCTCGTCAGCCTTCGACTCGTTTTCGAGGTGCGCGAATGCCGCACATCGCTGGTTAGCCTGCTTCTGGCCACCGGCTGCTATCTCACTGTCACATTTGCCTTCCTCTTCGCGGATTTCGCCGTGGGTGAGATGGGCGAGATCAAATATGTGATGGTCACTACGACGATTGCCATGGTGGGTCATCTTGCCACATTCCTGACTGTGGCTACCTATGGGCGCCATGTGTACTTGGATTCTCAAGGGATACTGTCCGTAAGGTCGGGGCGAACAGGCCGAAAGGAATCCCGCGAGACGGACATCGACGACCACCAATCTGACGAAGAGAATGCCGCACCCAAAAAACGCTCACGCAAACAAACACGAGCAGTGGTGATCCCAATGAATGCCGCTGATGACGAATCCGAATTCGAAGATTCACGTGCCAGGTCGACTAGGAAACGACCTGCTCAGTCCAAGAGACGCAAGCCGACGGACGAGGCTGGCAGCGAACTCCCAGCGGAATATGACGCCCAGCCTCAGCTTTCTCCGGACGAATCCGACGGCAATCGCAAACTCAGCAAGGCGGAACGGCGGCGGTTACGCAAGCAGAAACGCCGCGAACAAAAGCGCAACGCTGCATGAGTCGTTCTTCGATGTAGGGCGTCCGGTCTGCTGAACGTTGAGAGGTGGCACCGTTCAGATTTCTTCTCTGCCCCCCTTTATGGGCTTCGGCAAAGACGGTCAAATCATAGGTTTGCGGCTCTGCCGCGCCGGAAACATCGCGTCCAGCAAGGAATACTATGGTTCGTACACGTTTTGCCCCCAGTCCCACCGGCTATCTGCACATCGGCGGTGTGCGAACGGCTCTGTTCAACTGGTTGTTCGCTCGACGACACGGTGGACAGTTCATCTTGCGCATTGACGATACGGACCAGCAACGCAACGTGCAGGAGGCTTTGCAGCCCATTCTGGACGGTTTCCGCTGGCTAGGAATCGACTGGGACGAAGGGCCGGAGGTGGACGGTCCACACGCACCTTACTTCCAGTCGCAACGGGGCGAACAACACAAAGCCGCCGCGCGTCAGTTGCTTGATGCAGGCTTGGCCTATCGCGATTTTGCGGCTCCGGATGAGATCAAAGCGGAGCGTGAAGCGGCCGAGCGCGAAAAAAGGCCTTTCGTCTACAGCCGCAAGTGGATGGCCGAGACGGCCGAGCAGGCCAACCGGTTCGAGGCGGAGGGCCGCCAGGCGGTCGTGCGACTCAAAATGCCGCGCGAGGGGAAATGCAGCTTTCGGGATCTAGTGCGCGGCGATGTGGAATTCGACTGGGCGGCCGAGCAGGACCATGTCATCCAGCGAGCCGATGGATCCTGCCTTTACCACTTGGCCAGCGTTGTGGACGACCACGAATTCGAGATCACTCACGTGATCCGCGCAGTCGAACACCTGTCAAACACGCCTCGACAGATATTCATCGCGCAGGGGCTCGGCTACGAGTTACCTGAGTACGCCCATCTCCCTTATGTGGCCGAGCCGGGCAGCTCAAACAAGCTGAGCAAACGTAAACTGAACAAGTACCTTAAGAACCCCGATTTCAAGAAGCTGTACGATCACGGCGAGCAGATCGCCCAAGCGACCGGCCTGCAAATATCAGCGGACACATTCAATCCCGTGATCGTAGACTTCTATCGCGAGGTAGGCTACCTTCCCGACACGCTAGTCAACTACCTATTGTTGCTGGGCTGGTCGCTGGACGACAAGACAGAAGATTTCACGCGTGAGGAGATGATACAACACTTCTCACTCGAACGCGTCAACAAAGCGCCAGCTAGTTTCGATCCGCTAAAACTGCAAGCGTTCCAGGATCGGCGCATGAGGGCCCTGCCGGTTGAACAGAAGTCGCAGATGGTGCTTCCGTACCTGCAACGAGCCGGTTTAGTACCATCCTCGCCGGAGTCCGATTTCGACGAGAAAGTAACGGGGATCCTGAATGCCGCGGGCGATCGACTAAGAGTTGCAGGTGACATCCTCGATTGCGCAGACTTCTTTACGCGTGACGACCAGTTGCCGTATGAGGAGAAGGCCTTTCAGAAGCGATTGCGAAAGCCGACAGACGCGCCGGCTCTACTGGGGAAACTACGCAACCGCTTGGAGACCATCGAGCCTTTCGATGCCGAATCACTCGATGAACTGATGCATGACTTCGTTGAAACGGAAGGCATCAAGATCGGCCAAATCATCCACGCCGTTCGCGTCGCCGTGACGGGCAAAGCGGTTGGGTTTGGCATGTTCGAAACACTGGCTATTCTGGGACGCGAAAGCTGTCTGGCACGCATCGACCGAGCGTTGTCACTTTTGGAGGAGTAATCCACGGAGAGGGCGAAATGACTCAAGACGACAACACACCGGAAGGCGGCGCAGAAGCCGCTCGTTCGCTAAACTTCATTGAACAGATCATCGAAGAAGATCAGAAGACCGGCAAGCACGACGGCCGCGTCCAAACGCGATTTCCGCCGGAACCGAACGGCTATCTGCACATTGGACACGCCAAGTCGATCTGCCTGAATTTTGGCTTGGCGGCAAGATACGGTGGTCTATGTAACCTCCGTTTCGACGACACGAATCCATCCAAAGAAGAACTGGAGTACGTCGAGTCGATCAAGGAAGACGTGCGTTGGCTCGGATTCGACTGGGGCGATCGCGAGTATTACGCATCGGACTACTTCGAACAGCTCCACGAGTGGGCGGTTCAAATGATCGAAGCCGGTGAGGCCTTTGTCTGCGATCTGGCGCCCGACCAAATGCGCGAGTATCGCGGCACTTTGACCGAACCCGGCAGAAACAGTCCATATCGGGATCGCAGCGTCGAGGAGAATCTGGACCTGTTCCGTCGGATGCGCGAAGGTGAATTCCCGGACGGCTCACGGACACTGCGGGCCAAAATTGATGTGGCCCACGCAAACCTGAACATGCGCGATCCCGTCATGTATCGCATCCTCCACGCGACCCACCACAGAACTGGGGACAAGTGGTGCATCTACCCCATGTACGACTTCACACACGGCCAGTCCGATTCTATCGAACGGATCACGCACTCAGTCTGCACGCTGGAATTCGAGAATCATCGCCCGCTGTACGATTGGTACCTGGACCGGCTGGGCGTCTTCCATCCGCAGCAGATCGAATTCGCACGACTGAACCTCAGCTACACCGTTATGAGCAAACGGAAGCTGCTGGAATTGGCCCGCGATGGAGATGTGGATGGTTGGGATGATCCTAGAATGCCAACAATATGCGGGCTGCGCCGACGAGGCTACACGCCGGAGTCGATACGCCGTTTCTGCGAACGAATTGGCGTGGCCAAATTCTACAGCGTGGTTGACGTCACAGTGTTGGAGAACTGTGTGCGCGAACACCTCAACGCCACGGCATCTCGCGTGATGGCCGTTCTTCGCCCGTTGCGGGTCGTCATTGATAACTACCCCGAAAATCAGGTCGAGGAACTCGATGCGATCAACAATCCCGAGGATCCCGATGCAGGATCGCGAAAGGTGCCTTTCTCGCGTGTTCTGTACGTCGAACGCGACGATTTCCGCGAAGATCCGCCAAAGAAGTTCTTCCGTTTGGGGCCGGGCCGCGAGGTTCGACTTCGGTACGGTTACGTCGTCAAGTGTGAGCAGGTCATCAAGGACGATCAGAGCGGTGAAGTCGTTGAACTTCGCTGCACGTACGATCCAGACACACTCGGCCAACAACCGGTGGGCCGCAAGGTGAAGGGCGTCATCCACTGGGTCTCGGCTGAACACGCGCTCGAAGCAGACATGCGTCTGTACGATCGCCTCTTCACGAAGGAGAATCCTGAGGATGTCGAGGACGGGCAGGAATACAGAGCCAACCTGAATCCGAACTCTCTGGAGGTGCTAAAGGGTTGCCGTGTCGAACCGAGCCTTAAGGGAGCGATCGGAGGTAACCGTTATCAGTTCGAGCGTCTGGGATACTTCTGCGTGGATACCGTCGATTCATCGGCCGACGCATTGGTGTTCAACCGAACCGTGTCTCTTCGCGACACGTGGGCGAAAATCGAGAAAGCTCAGAACAAGAAAACCAAGAAATAGGCACTCCCACGGTCCATGGAATCCAACACCAGCGAGATAACCATCCGCGCGGCGCAAACCGAAGACGTGCCAGCCGTGGCATCCCTTATCGAGCCACACGTGAGGCAACGCAAACTGCTGCCACGCACGACGGAAGAGTTGCTTGCCTTGACGCGAAATGGCTTTGTGGCTGAATCCAATGGTCAACTCGTCGGTTTCGCTGCGGTCGACATCTATTCGAGGAAGCTGGCGGAAGTCCAATGCTTGGCCGTGGCATCAAGTCACCAGCGGCGCGGAATCGGCAAGCAGTTGGTGGAAGCATGCGTCCGATGTGCTCAGAAGAACGAGGTTCTGGAGCTCATGGTCATCACAGCTTCCGACAACCTCCTGAAGGCATGCGGCTTCGACTACTCTCTCCCCGATCAGAAACGGGCCCTCTTCATCAGCACGCAAAAACCGGCGTATCCCGAGTCGTGAACGTGCCAATAGTGGCGCGTCAAGCCGTTTTATCGGAAATTCCAGGAAATCCTAATAATCAGGCGAAGTTTGAGAGATACGTTAAATGAGATAGTTGCGTAGGCAAGCTAGGCAGATTAGATTATTACTACACCTGCCCACCCTATGCGAGCAGGGCTAGCAATCACAGTGCTAGAGTTTTCCCCATAGAGAAGCACCGTTTCACCCACCCAATGCTGTCGGGAGGCTATTGTCATGCGAAAGTCAGTTCGAAGGTTGTGTAAAGTTGTATTGGTATGGACAGTAGCGTCACTGCTATTGTTCGACACGGCAATGGCCTGCCGTTTACTGCGCGCCCGGAAAGCGCAAGGCCCAGCAAAGAGCTGTGGCAGTGAACCCGCACAAGTCGAAAAGACACCAGTGCAAAAAGGGCCCGTCCAGAAAGACATGGAAGCCCCAGCGGAAGCGCCGGAGGCACCAGAGGCCCCTGAAGCACCAGAGGCGCCGGAAGTGGAGCCTGCCGCGCCTCCAGCCCCCGAGGAGAAACCAGAGGTAGCCCCGAAGGAAGCTCCAAAGCCAGTAGACGATCCGAAAGAAGAGGCCGCAAAGCCCAAGGAACCAGCCGCCGAGAAGAAGACGGCCAAACCGGCTGAGACGCCCGAAGAGCCAGCTGCGCCACCGAAAAAAGAAGCGCCAGCTGAGCCTGAGGCCCCCGCCAAGCCCGTCGAGCCAGCTCCCGTCGAGCCAGCGCCCGTCGAGCCAGCGCCCGTCGAGCCAGCGCCCGTCGAGCCAGCTCCAGTCGAGCCAGCTCCAGTCGAACCAGCTCCCGTCGAG
>CAZUAH010000744.1:0-6128 GCA_964617665.1 uncultured Pirellulaceae bacterium | reverse complement strand
CGACGTGCGAAAGCCAAAATGAGGGCCCGTGCGGTCTTCCCAGGTATCGACTGGCGGTAGGAAGACGCGAACGACTACGCTTGGCGTACGATCGACTGGGATCCTCGCGCCCAATCGATAGTTGACGTCGGCAATGAAGTCGTCCTGTTGCATCCGGTAGCTTGGGCGACCAGGTAGACCGGTCCAGAGCGAACGCAGCAACAGCGAGCCCTTGCTGCCAGGCAGACCGTTTTTCGGTGTTTCAACGCGTCTTACGATATCCGGTTGACCACGTTTCATGCCTTCGTACCAGCGGGCGTTGACCGATTCACCGGATGGCGTTCGTTCCCGATCGTCGATATTCCGGGTGCTTTTCGGGGAATTCAGGGTGTACTCCCAATCTTTGTCCTCGAAGTCGTCTCCGACGCTTTCGACTTTCTTACCAGTGCCGGGGACTACCGGGTCCGCGTGAACCGAGCCGACAAGCAATCCGCAAGAGACCGCAATCGTTAGTAAACAGTGGCACCAACCGCAAGAGGATGACGTGGTGTTCATTTCCGCAATCTCATATGCGAGGCATGGCTGTGAAGCCGGTCCCGGCAACACGGAGAAAACCGGATCGGCGCTACTACTCTGTTTAATCGGTCTGACACGCAAGAGCGGTCCAACCGAATCCCACACGCTCGCATGGAAACAAACGAGCGGTTCTGCCAGACCGATCGCTCGTTTCTGACTGGAAACGAGGCAGATACAGCTACGCTGATCGGGACGCTGGAAGAAACGGCGTAATTGCCTATACTGAAAGCCAAACTTGGACTTAGCCCGATGACTTTGGGCCCCCTAAAGGTATTGGCTAGGAGTCCTCCAGTTGTCAATACAGCGGCACAGGCGACACACCCAAATCTCTGACGTTCTCACCAACGATGCAACCAACCGGGATCCTAGAAACCTGTCTATACGTGGATGAGTTGGACGTGGCCGAAGCGTTCTATCGCGATGTATTGGGTCTGGCATTTATCTGTCGCCAAGCAGGCAGGCACGTCTTCTTCCGTTGTGGCGACCGTATGCTGCTTCTCTTCAATCCCGATGGGAGCAGTCGTCCAGGCTCGGACGTTCCCAGTCACGGGGCGCGAGGACCGCTGCACATCGCTTTTGCTGTGGACGATGACGAGCGGGACGAGTGGCGAAGCCGCCTGAAGGCACATGGTGTCGAAATCGAGAAATCAATCGACTGGCCGCAAGGGGGATGGTCGCTATACTTCCGCGATCCGGCCGGCAATAGCCTGGAATTGGCAACGCCAAGAATCTGGAATGGAGTGGGCTAAGCGGCTTTGCTGTGCGACACAGGCGTGCTGTGTAGTGCCTTGGTTGGTGACATGACGCGGACAAGGGCGCCACTATCGCCATAGATCTTGATTTCGTCTTCTTCGACGAACCAGATGGCATGGAGTTCGCCGCACTGAAATCGTCTTCCACAGTACATTTCGTCTCGAATCAGGATGTTCTCACTGATCTCGACGGGAACCTGTGCGCCTAGATTAGAAAACGCATCGCGGGCTAGTTGGCGGATGGATTCCAGCAGTTCTGCATGTTGCATACGGAAGACCCGTCTAGGGTAGGTGGGACTGAGCAACGGGAGGACATAACCAAGATATGCATCGGCGCAATAACGTCTCACCATTCGGGCAATCCGACGAAGCCGTAAACTTTGCCTGTTTTCACACGCAGCTTCGTCACACGTCGCTTTTGGTTGTTGGCCGAAGCCTGTTTCGTTCATATCAAGCAACGTCTCAGCGATTCTAGCCATACTCAATCGGTGTGCAACTCGCACGATCTTCGTTGCCGGTCATTGGCATTTGATAGCATCTCCTCCGGACGGCCGTGGTGTTCTAGCCTGCGCCAGCCAAGCCGCGACGCTAGCACCTACCCGCGTTGGCGCCGAATGCATGTGCTGGTTTCACATCGCGTCATGATTCTCCCGTTGGCCGCAAAGTCCACTTATCTTGCCGCTTTAATTCAACTGATACATTCGTCAAATCCGACATAATCATCACGGTTGCTTCTCTGTCGGCTCACGTGGTGGAGCGTACGGGAACGGATTCAGAAGGGGAGCTAGAACTGCGCATTCCAAATAGTGCCATGAACAGACCATTCTTTTTCTTGTCCATATTCGTCCTCGCCTTGTCGAGCGTTATCTGGTCCACGGATGTGGCGGATGGTGCCGACCTGCGATCCACTCGTGGCGATCGGATGGTAGTTCGCCAAGTGTCCTGCGTGGCCGAATCAGCCGAGGCAACTTTGGATGCCGACGCTTCGCCGGAGCCTGTGATCGAGTCGTATTCGTTCGCCGAATCGCCTATCACCGACGATTTGTACGTTCCGGAGCCAATTGATGTTGGCGAGTACGCACCATACGGCCCGCGCTGGAGTGACGGATACTGGGTCGAAGCCGAGTTCTTGGCTTGGTGGCGAAAAGACCGGCGTTTTCCGCCTTTGGTTACGAGGGTCGTTCCTGCGTTTCCCAGCCCAACCAATCCAGCTGCGGCAAACTCGCTCACAACGGATGAAGCGCCAGTGGTGTTTGGCGGAGGGCCAATCGAGGAGCATGTTCAACCTGGTGGAAGGCTGGATTTTGGTTTGTGGCTCGATAGTCAGCGACAATTCGGAATGGGCGGACGCTTCGCCGCAGTGGGCGACTCGCCTGTCTCTTTCTCTGATTCTTCCGATGGCACGCTCGTCGGCATCGGTCGGCCTTTCTTCGACACCTTCGCGAATCTGAATAATGCACTTATCGTTGCCGGCGGGGGCATCGATCCGATGCGTACCGATGCTTCGAGCGGGCGGATTAGCGTTGACACTGATTCGGAAATGCTGGCTGGCGACGTCTACTACCGATTGCTCCTACATCAGAACGGCCGGATGCGTACGGACTTCATTTTCGGCTATCAGTTTGGACGCATCGACGAGAATCTGAACGTCTACGCGTTCACAAGCAACCCGGCGATCGGTTCCTGGGGGCACCGAGACACCTTTGCTCTCGAAAATGAATACCACGGCGGCCATTTTGGACTCCAGGGAGACTTCAGGTATGGCCGTTGGGGGCTGGAGATGCTTGCCAAGTTTGCCTTTGGCAATATGCACCAAACAGTCCTGGTCGAGGGCGTTGGTGAATTCCGGGACCTGGGCGGCGGGCGTTTTCCAACCTCGGGGCTGCTAGCCCAGGCTTCCACCAACGCCGGTACCTACATTCAGGACGAGTTCTCGTTCATGGAAGACGTGAAAGTGGCGATTGCCTACTGGCCGTCACCACGCTTCAAAATTTCGGCAGGATACTCGTTGATGTATTGGAGCAGTGTTGTGCGCCCCGGCGAACACATTGATTTCGGTGTGGACGGCCGCCTTCTGGCCAATCCGGCCCCGCCAGCGGATGCGGTGCGACCGACGTTCGCCTTCAGCCCCGTCGGTTTCTTCATCCACGGCTTGAATCTAGGAATGGAATACCGTTTCTAGGTCCTTTGGCCCTTTACTGAATGTTTGCGGTAGCCAAACGGAAGGTCTGCCGTAGGCAGTAAAGGAGCCCAAAATGGACACGAACCGCCTCTCGCGCAGCGAACTCCACCGACGCAGCACCACTGTCGACGTCAACGCGCGTTACTTCTGGATCGCTTCTCGTGCCGAAGCGCGAGTGTGTCGTTAAGATGCCCTCGCATTGCCGTTCTGGATCCCTTCGAGAGGGTGTCTTTTTTTAGTTGAAAGTGGGGTGTGTGGAACTCCGTATCCCCGGTTCCTGGATGACGAATTCGGCCTCATCGCATACACTTCCTGCAGCCTTCCTCCACATCTCCCTCTGGCCCGTTTTTTGCACCCTTCCGGGGTGCCAATTGTTTGACCATTTTTGCAGGTCAAAGGATAATAGATGTTCCCGTTTTTGAACCGGCTAATCCGGGAATGTCCACTTTCTGCAACGTGCCCGCCCCGTGACTAGCGATTGCAGCGGAACATTCCGCACCGTGTCGGTGCGCTAGCGGTGCGCCATCACTAAACCGGATAACCGTGCCATTACGTCGTAGGACTCATTCAATGCCATTGCCCGCGTGGATCACAAGGCTGTTGTGGAACAACGAGGAACGCCGCTGGAGACGCCGCCGCAAACGACGCCGCGACGAAGAAGACGAACTGTACGTGATGCGTCTGGAAGACCGGCGGTTGCTTAGTGCGGACATGGGCGTGTTGGGTCTCGATCTAGTCATCGACGCCGGCGACATGATGCCCTCGACGGAGGATCACACGGACTATGGTAGCGTGGACATCGCGGCGGGGCCGGTCACGCACACGTTTGCGATCGAGAACACCGGCGACGCGAACCTGACGCTGACCGACACGAGCCCGAATTTCGTGACGATCAGCGAGACCAATGCCTTCACCATCACCGATCAACCGAACAACGCCACGATCGGCCCGTCTAGCAACGACACCTTCCAGATCACCTTCGATCCCAGTTTTCCAGGCCTGCACTCCGCCACCATCAGCATTGCCAACGACGACAGCGACGAGAATCCCTACGACTTCCGAATCCAGGGCACGGGCACGGGAGACTTGGTGGTCACCACGCCCAACGACGAAAACGATGGCAGTGCCGATCCGGCAGCGGGCGACGGCGTATCCCTGCGCGAAGCCATCATTGCGGCCAATTCCATTGCCGGCGACGACAACATCACCGTGCCCGCCGGGAGCTACACGCTCATGCTGGCCGGAGCAGATGAGGACGCGGGCTTCACTGGCGATTTGGACATCACGGATACCAGTGGCGCACTGACCATCACCGGCGCTGGCGCGGCCATCATCGACGCCGGTGGTGAGGACGGTCTTCTGGACCGGGTGTTTGACGTCCACAACGGAGCGACGGTGGTCTTCAACGGACTCACCATCACCGGCGGATGGGTCAGCGTGGAGGCGATGGACGGGGGCGGCGGCATCCGCAACGTCGGCGGGCATGTCGAAGTCACCGCGACCACCGTCTCCAACAACACGGTAGTAAGCACTGACGATCAGGGCGGCGGCGGCGGGATTCTTACCATTGGCGGAGGCAACGGAGACGGCCCCCCACCGCAGACCCTCATCGTGACCAACTCTACAATCAGCGGAAACAGGGCCGATGTTGGCGGCGGTATTTGGAGCAATGGCGACCTCGTCCGATTGACCGGCAGCACGGTTTCGAACAACACCGCCGCATTCGTTGGCGGTGGGGTTCTTGCAGCTTCCTTCGGCGGTACGGCCCCCTTGTACATCACTGATAGCACGATCAGCAACAACGTCGTCACCGACGGTAGCGGTGGTGGCATTTACAATTCCGACAACCACGTAGAACTGACGCGCAGCACCGTCTCCGGCAATCAAGCCAATGGTATCGGCCGCGGCGGCGGCATCTATACCCAAGCACAGGCGATGCCCAGCACGTTGGAGGTTAGCGACAGTACGATCAGCGACAACACAACCACCGCGGACGGCGGTGGTATCTTCAACGCTGGCGACACGGTGACGATCACCAACAGCACCATTTCCGGTAATAAGGCCGACGGACACGGCGGCGGGATTATGGAGATGGGCGGATATTCGCCTGACACAACCAATCTTCGTTTCAGCACGGTCGCCAACAACACCGCGGACGAGGACGACGATGGAACCGGAGACGGCGGGGGTATCTTTAACATCGCTGGCACCGTCAATTTCAGTAACACCATTGTCGCCGACAACACGGACAGAGGCGGTCAGGCACCAGATATTGGCGGTGGCCCGGTCATTTCCCTGGACTACAACATCATTGAAGACCTGGCCGGTGCGTTAATCGCTGGCACGACAACCAACAACATCACCGGCAACGATCCGATGCTGGGACTTCTGGCCGACAACGGCGGCCCCACGTTCACACATGCCCTTCTGCCGGACAGCCCGGCCATCGACGCTGGTGATGATCCTGCCGGCGAATACTTGTTGGACCAGCGCGGCGAACCTCGGCCTGCGGACGGTGACAACGACGGTACGGCGAGGATTGACATCGGCGCATACGAGGTACTCCCATGGGACTTCGGCGACCTGCCAGCGGCCTACGAGTTGACCATGCTCGAGGACGACGGCGCCCGTCACTTCCT
>CAZUAH010000743.1:0-6130 GCA_964617665.1 uncultured Pirellulaceae bacterium | reverse complement strand
TCGTTGCGGTAGAAGTAGGCTTCGGTTGCTTCCGCAAAGTACTCTTTGTGGTCCTGCATCGCATAATGGCGAACGCGTTTACCAGTGTACAGCAACACCTTTTCGTACGTCCCGGCGGATCTTGCTTTCTCATACGCTTGGATGATGTCTGGACGATCGAAACTCAGAATTTGATCGTGATACGCATGGGCCAATTCATGCAGCACAACTGCTGGATGTTTCACCAATTGGTGCCGCGAAAGCAGGCTGCTGGCCCGTGTGATGTGCACCTTCTTCGCCAGACGCGGGTCGTGTCCATGGGATCTAAGCCATCCAATGCTTGGGTGGTACTGCATGGCTCCGAGCATCGGATGATGATGCTCGATCCAGATTTCCAGTTTCCGCATTTCGCGCAGCCGGTCTTCCGGCATCAGCAAGGCAATCCGTTGCAGATGATTGGCCAGCATGCTAAGGGCGCGAGCCCCTTCCTGCTGATGCTCGCCATCCAGCATCGCTGGATCCACATGGACCGTCCAGCCTTCGATCTCCTTCACAACGGGATCGAAGCGGACGCCCGCGGCCCGTTTCGGCTTGCTGTCCGAAGGCACTCGCGCCTCGCCTCCATCAACGAATCGCCCCGTCGCCGCTAGCAGCAAGCAGGTGGCCAACAATCTGATTCTCCCTGACTTCATTCGTTCTCCTTCGTGGAATGCGGCGTTCGTATTCTAAAGGGTGTGAAACACTTGCGCACAAATTCAGACAAAGCAACTGTAGAATCTAGACTCCCATCTCCGCCATCACAAGAAGGCGCGAACTTGAGAGAGTCCGTGGCGCGCCCGTCCCACTCGGCTTTCGGGAAGAACGAAGAGAAGCCTCTCACCTCAACCGCTCTGGGGCTCAGCCGAACTCACAAATCTCGAACGGCTCGGAACGTTCGATGTTCTGGGCCTTCTCCACGCTACACCGGTAGAAACACCTTAACGATAAAAACGAGTACCCATGCCAGCGATTATCGTATCTCGCTCCGATGCCATGCGTCTGCGGCTTCACTCGCCGGGTCTTCGCCGCGGGTCGATCGGGAAGATCCTGGCCATCGCGCCGGACGCGTCCGATTGGCGTTGCCGGTGTCCTGAGTAGGTCCTGCTCCATCAATATTCCCCGCCTCTATCGATGGCGAGAAACATTTCCGGCTAACGCGTGTGGAGAAGCCGACGGTCTCGCGCCTGCATCATACCCGTCGCTAGTCGAGAAGTTCCTTATGGATGAGCAATGCGACTTTTTCGCAGTTGGTCTTCGCGGAAAGGTTTCTGTATGTTTGGGCGGTCAGCAACAAACGATAGGGCAGCTCGTCGGTGCATAACCGTTTTGACGCGGTCGATGTCAAGCAAGCGTGGGATTCCGGCACAGCGACGGACGGAATACGCCCCCGATGTGTAGGATCTCCCTGCACGCTTAGGGATGCGAAAAAGTCGCACCACGTTACGAGCGCTGGTGAGAAAAGCCGAAACTAGAGTTGAAGGACTCCCCATCGGAGCGTCCTTCTTGCTTCGCGCAGGCAAATGGCAGAGCTATTGACGCCAAAAGGCAAAACCGCACGAGTCACCAACACTGGCCATGCACTACGGCGGGAGGATGGGATGATTTCCGAGAATGCAACTGTACATGTCGTCGACGATGACTCGGACGTGCGCGAGTCGATTGAACTGCTTGGTCGTTCCGTGCAACTAACGGTGAACACCTACGGCAGCGCGCTGGAATTTCTGAATAACTTCAAGGCCACCGACGCTGACACGCTTTGCTGCCTGGTCGTGGATGTGCGACTGCCGGGCATCAGCGGACTGGAACTGCAGAGGCGATTGAAGGGACGGAAGATCAGCGTTCCCATGATCGTTGTCAGTGGCTACGCCGACGTCTCCATGGCCGTGCAAGCGTTGAAAGCCGGGGCGGTAGATTTTCTGGAGAAGCCCTTGGGTGGCCAAGACTTGTTGGAACGCATTGAAAGAGCACTGGAACATCAACAGCAGAACCAGTTGTGGAAAGAACGCCATCCGGATGTGTCTGGGCGTCTGAAAGGCCTGTCGCCGCGGGAGAGAGAGGTGATGGACCACCTGCTGCTGGGAGAGAACGCCAAACAGGTTGGCAACGAGCTTGGAATCAGCCCAAAGACGGTCGCCAAACATCGCTCACGGGTATTGGACAAGGCGGGAGTGGATAGCGTGGTTGAACTGTTACGATTGATCGGCACGGACGGGCCGAGTCCAATGGCGTTCTGCTGATACCGGACCCGGGTGATAGATCCTGTGGCAACAAGCGATCGCCAAATAAAATGAAATGCCCCCACTGTGCATCGACGACCGTTTTCCTCAGCCGGAGCGGAAACGCTGCGCTGACCTTCTTTTCGCGTCTCTTCGTCGTCTGCATGCGATGTTACAGTTGCCAGAGAAAATTTTGGCGCATTCGGCCGCTATTTCGTCGTGTTTCGAGACGCACCGTGGTGCGTCGCAAAGGCGCGAAGGCCTCTTGTGCAGTGAATCGTCCGGTGGCCCGGTACTGATCGCAGGTGCTGAGGAGAACACGGTCTCACCTCAGAGATGGTATTGGATACCAAGAACGAGCTTGGTCATTTGTGACGGTCAGCAAGGTGGCGTGCTACCATCGCTCTCTCTCCGATCCGTGCCTCCTCTTCGCCGTCGCCTGTCCGCTATCATCCTGGCAAGACCAATCAAGATGCAGCAGCGCATCGTGTCGGCGGTTTGCGCGGGTTGATGAGAAGCCGACCTAGTATATTGGCAGCATCCTCCATAGACGGAATGCGATCATCCCTGTGTTTTCTCATCATCGACACACAGAGATTCTGCAATCGCGGGTCAACATCGGGGCGGTACTCGGAAGGAGGATCCGGCTCCTCGGAGATGATCTTGTAGATAACCTGGACGACGGATCCTCGAAAGGGCAATCGGCCCGTGAGCAGTTGGTACAGAATGACCCCCAGGCTGTACACGTCGCTTAGCGGGCCGATGTTCTCCGATTCACCGTCTGCCTGCTCGGGTGACATATACGCGGGCGTGCCGATCAATCGGCCCTTCTGTGTCAATGCAAGCTTCGCTTCGCCCATGCGCGCAGCGAGACCGAAATCGGTGATGACCGGCTGACCTTCGCCACTGACAACAATATTCGACGGTTTGAGGTCGCGGTGAACGATTCCTCGCTTGTGGGCATGGCCCAGCGCCTGAGCCAGTTTCCGCACAGCCTTGGCGACTTGTCGTTCCGGCTGCAGACGTTCCGACGAAATGTAATGGCTCAGCGTATGCCCCTTAATGAACCCCATGGCGATGAAGTGGCGGCCTTCGGCCGTGCCCACGTCGTATACGGGACAGATGCCATGGTGGCAGAGGGTTGCCGCCGTCTTGGCTTCCTCCTGAAATCGCTCGAACGACTTGCTCGCGTCATTTCCATCCATCCGCAGGATCTTTAGAGCGACGTCACGCTCCAGACGCTGATCGTTTGCGAGGTACACGATTGCCATGTTGCCGCGGCCCAATTCGCGAATGACTCGATATCGGCCCAGATCATTGCACGAGGCACTTGCGGACATCTCGCCCGAGCCCAACGAATCGGCGAAACCGTTTAGCGGAGCCGCTGCGGGGCTATCGCCACGCCTTCTCGAAACCAGGCTCTTGGCCTTGGCGGCGAAAGCCGCGGGTTGCACTGGCTTGTACATGATGTCGTCGACGCCCCGCAACATCAGGTCTTCAGTCACCCGCGGATCGTCCACACTGGTATGGACCACGATGATCGGTCGCTGCTCCATGCGCAAGATGCCCATCGCCAGTGAATGTCCGTGTTTGTTCGGCATTCTCAGGTCGGTGACCACCAGATCGTACGCCCGCTGGGCGATTCTCGCATCGGCCTGTAGACCGTCCTCTGCGCCGTCGCAGAGGAATCCAGCTCGCTCCAAGGCGAACAACAACATCTTGCGTGTGATGGGGTCGTCGTCTACTACCAGGGCGTACAAATCCGTTGTCGGCATCGCAACCCCTTTCAAACACCTGCTCCGGTGCCGTGCACTTGCCCCAATTCGGTCCCCCCGCAGCACGGCCCGACTGTTGCCTGCGGTTCCGTCGCCCCTCTTTCGTTCTCCCGGATGTGGTTGACACACCGCTGCATTTCCTCGCGGAGCCGACTCATGGCCTCGCCTGCGTCTGTCAGGTCGCCCGAACGGCCGGTCGCCTCCAACCTGGCGGCCGCAGATCGCACGTCTTCCGCCGCGAGGATGGCCGCTGTGCCTTTAAGTGCGTGACTTGTTTCTGCTATGGCATCCGCATCTCCTTCGACGACATGGCGCGAAATCGTCTGAATGCGCTCGATGCTCGATTGAGCGAATTCTTCAAGTAAGGATTCGGCAAATTCGACGTTTCCCACGCACCGTTCCAGCAGCATCTCGGTATCGATCGGCGCCCTAGTATCGGTGCCGTCGACTGCGCGAGCCGTTTCATCAGCCCGGTCGCGTTCGTCATCGGGCATCACGGCACGTTTGTCGCCACGGTGATAGCTGGATTCGTTAATGCCACTTGGAAACATGACCTATCGACTTTCTTGTAAGCGGAGTTGAGCGTTGTTTGCACGGTTCGATGCTGGTTGTAGGCCGGTCATCTACCAAGCCCCTCACGCGTCGGATTGACACAAGGCACCGTGCTGCTCGGTGTTTCGCACGGTTGGGCCGGCATCAACGTCGGCGATCACTTCAGCGACTTTGCCACCGCTTGAATACCATCCGTCCTTTTCCGGTCTACGCCATAACAGACAGACCCGCAAGGAGATGTATTCATCGTCTCCAAGGGCGATGCGCAACACGAGTTGGTGGGCATCGATTGGGCTGTGGTGCAATACGCCGATACCGCTGGAGGAAATGTTTCGCATGTACGCGGTGTGCGAGTCATCCTGGGCCAAGGCGTTTAGTTCGCCCGTGGCACCATACTCGAATACATCGACAGGAATCGAGCATTTCGTTCTTCCCTCGGAGCGACGGTTTGTAGTCTCTTGCTCCTCCGCCGGGTCCTCCCAATCAAGAGCCGGGATCTTCACGTGCCGCTGGGCCGCGAATTCGGTGATGCGTTTGGTCGCCCGTCGCACTTCGGCGTCCGTTCTATTCTGGCGTTGGATTCCTTCCATCGCGTTTTCATAACGCATCAGTGACTGCTTTCGCTTTCGTCGATCCTCGCACGACTGTCGAACGCGATGGACGGTCTCCAGTCCGTAGGCGGCGGCCAGCCCGAACAGGCCGAAAACGTTCCAGAGGTGACGACAGGCACCTTCCAAGCAAGGGCCCCAGGTGGCCGCCAGTAGACAAACGCTAAGCCAAGCTATTAACTCTGACAAACGACTTCTCGATACGTGCATTCGCGGTCCCCATTCGTACTGGAGTTGGAACACCGAAACCAGTGGAATACATCGACCGAGAACGGAATGGCCCCCCTACGGCAGTCTCAGTGACAACCGGCAACTCGGCCTCTTATCTCCTAGGTTGCTGCTGGCTCGTGTCAAACCGCTGTGCGACAAAGGACTATCAGCGTGGCGAAAAACGTGGGGAAAAGCGGATGTTCAGACGCCACATGCGAAACATTCGCACAACCTGCTAACGTCAAGAAGCTGAACCGGGCGGGAAGTGGCGATGATACAGTTCGCCCGCAAGTCTGACTCGATCGCGTGGTTGCGCTTGGCCGAAGACGCCTCGGCGTCCAATCGACTGACGCTTGGCCCGACAGCCGAAGTGTCAATTCGGCCTACATCCAACGTCTCACATGCTTGATCCCGTACTTGTCCGCCAGATAGGCTTCGACGCCGGTGCGTTCGGTGTCCGATAGCTTGCGGTCGAAGATGATGATTTCGGCGATGTCGCCCGGGCTGTTCTTGTTTCCGCCCCAGAATGGCATGGCCAGACTGCCGCCGCCGAATTCGGGAACGACGTGCAGGCCCGAGACGGGTTCACTCAAGATTCCATTGGTGGCTGCGCTGATCGTTTGATCGCCGTCGTGCATGAAGACCGAGATGGCCGGGCCTTGGTCCCGGGGATGCAGATTCACGGCTTTGGTCAATTCGTTGTAGTGGAACGCGCCGCGTTGCAGGTACAGGCGTGGAATTCCTCCGGTGC
>CAZUAH010000742.1:0-6151 GCA_964617665.1 uncultured Pirellulaceae bacterium | reverse complement strand
TGTGGAGTCCCTCAAAATGATCCCCAATCGTGAAGAGAATCTGGGCCGCCGGACGTGTCGCACTCACGTCTAGCGGTCGCGACGGCGTGAATCCCTACGAAGGCTGACGAAATGACGCTACAGTGATCTGATACGCGCTCTAGCTAGTCCGGACGCGAGGCGGTTCGGCTTCGGTCACTGCTCCGAGGTGTTCGCCCCACTTCGGCGCAAGCTGGCGGCCAAGTTCTGCGAGCTTGGTTTTCTCGTCGGAGGATAAGGGACGGAAGTCCTTCACACGTTGCACATTCTGTCGGAGTTGGGCAGCGTCGTACGCGCCGAGGTTTGCCGCCACCACGCCCGGTGTGCTAAGTGCGTACCGGATCGCCAGTTCGTGGTACTCCGGGTCGAGCGTGGAACTTGCTCGCGAATACTCGCCTTCGGCTGTCTTGGCACGAATGCCGCCGAACACCTTCATGGCGACGATGCCTACGTTGTGTTTTCGAGCGATGGGGAACACCTTGTCCTCGAAGCCGTAAGTATGACGGTCGACGAAGTTCATCAGCGTCATCAGCACATCGACCTCGCCCGTTTCCAGGAACTGTGGACATCTGGCCGGCAGCTTGTGCGCCGATACGCCGAGGAAACGGCACGTGCCCGCCTTCTTCTGTTTGACGAGCCAACTGAACACGCCGTCGGGATCCATCGACCCTTGAATGTCGAGGCACCCAAGCCCGTGATAGTACAGCAGATCAAAATGGTCGGTCTTCAAGAGGCGGATCGATTCGGCTAGCGACTTCTCGGCGTCTTTCAGGTTATTGGCAAAGACCTTGGTTGCCAGGAACGCATCCTTTCGCCGGCTACCCAACCCCAGGCCGACGCCCTCCTGTGAGTTGCCGTATCTCTCGGAAGTGTCAATGAAGTTGACTCCTTCGTCCAGTGCCACGTTGACCAAATCGGCGATCTCCCGTGGAGTGCGGCTTCCGCACGGTGCCGTCCCCAACGCCAGTCTCGTGACCGGCACACCAGTCCGCCCAAGTACACAACGCGGCAGTTCGCCCGGAGCCGTCTCCACGATGGCGGCATCGGAAGTCGACCCTTGACCAGCCGGTTCGGCCGCAGATGCGGGAGGTGTGTTCGCTGTGAGTAGCGTTCCACCTGCCAGCAAACTTCGACCGATGAACTTTCTGCGAGACAGGTCAGAGTTTCCTTCGCTCGACATTCAAGGCTCCTTTCGCCGGTTTGTGCTTTTCGAAGACTCGCGTGGAGCGACTGCAATTGTCGGTACGACGTACTCGTCGTCGGGGTTAACTAAGTACGTGTGTCCGGCGGCAAAGTCAGTCCGGTCCTTGAATCCTCGCACGATTGTAATGTCGCCGGTCGAGATGCCATCGGCCGTGATGGCCCGGATCTTGTAGCTGGTGTCCATCGGCAGATCGTTCGTGAAATGGATCGCCCGTCCGACGAGGCCCGCGTCCTGTGGCAGCGGAGGATCGAGCAGAACCACGTTGTTTTCGGCATCGGATGCGTTGATACCCACGACCTCCCCTCGCCACTCGGCCCGGTCAGCCGTCAGACGAGTATCGCCGTGAGCTATGAGCGTACCGCCGACCAGACGCATGAGCTTCGCCTTGCCGTCCACGATTCGGACCATGCCAAACATACCATCGAAGTCGACGCCGCCTTCGACCTTCACAGACGTCCGTTGCTCGCAAGTGATCAGGATGTCTGTCCGCCCGTCAGCCAAGTCTACGGCGACGGCGGCAACTGCATTCTCATCGGTGTCATGTTCGACCGTCACTTGTCGAACTTCTCTAATGAAGGGCGTCTTGTCGTACGGCTCAAGCACGTTGACAAACTGGCTGCACATATTCTCGCCGAGCCGGCTCTGGATCACGTAGCGCGGGCAGAGGAACTTTCGCGGCGAGTCACCTGTGGCGAGCGCGACCTCGTCGCATGGCGTGAGCGCGTGCAAGCGTAGGTGCGGTTCGGCACCTTGCCGGATGCGCCCGCGTTTGTCTTGGATCGTCCAGTCGACGGTGTACGGCGAGGCGACTCGTCCAGCGGAACGCTCGACGTCATAAAGGTACGTGAAACCACTCTGCCCGTAGAAGCTCGCACGGTCGCCATCGAGCTTCGCGAACGGCGCGTCCGGGCCGGCGAACGTTCCTGTAGCTTGCTTGACGAGTGTCAGGCCGTTCGCCTGAGCGGTTTCCGCGGCACCGTGCCAAGAAAGACGATGGTTCGTGCCGCCGCGAGCACGGAATACATCCAGGACATAGCTGCCTTCCTCGCCGATGTCCACCATTGCCACAGTACGGCGATAGGTCTGTACAGCTTTGTAGGCATTCGGAGCATCGACCTGGATCACGCGCAACGGCGGTTCGGACACAACAAGTTGGATCTTGCCGCCTGGGCTGTTGGCCGACCGCGTGTCACCGATCTGCAGCGTGTTGTGGCTGATGGTGTTGGCCGTCCACGCGTGCCGCTTCGGCCAGCTTCCGGTGTATTCGGGATAGCCGAGGTCGGGGATCATGGCGACGTTTTTCGCGAGCAGGCCGATGTTCAGGCAATCGTGATGCGAATGCCCTTTGCCCTGCCCGTAATGGATGAAAATGGCCCGGCCGCCATTCGGATTCTCGGTCTGGAAATGCGCCTGTCCATAGCGGCCGAAATGTTCGCTGCCGAGCTTGGGGACCGCATTCGAGGCGACCTTTTCCACCTGCTGGATGAGCGCATCGGGCTCCTCGCGGTAGATGTCCTGCTCCAGACGCAGCGACGATTTGCGGACCTTGTGCTCCCGCCATGCGAGGTTCGCGAATCGCGGGTCACGATACAGGGCATAGGCTCGCATGTAAGTCGCAGCATTCCCCTGTCTGCCCCAACTCCCGACGGCGCCGCTGTCGCCTGTGTTGGGCATCATGGCATCAAGCACGTTCAGTCGCGACTGGACAAAGAAGCTCTGCTTCAGTTTCGGATATTCAGCGACGGGATCATGCTTCGTGTATTCCGGGTAGGCGGCAAGGATTTCAGCCAACTCGTGCATACTGCGCGTCCAGATCAGCCCATAGCCGCCACATTCCTTCCCCATGCCATCGCGGTCTAAGCCCTCGACCAGGACCCACGGCACAGGATCCTTCGACCAGCGTTTGTGTCCGGGAAACTCCGGATCGAACAGCCAATCCAGCCACTCGTCGGTTACGCCGGGTCTATCGAGAGAGATGGCGTTTACGGCCAGGCACGTGTGCGTCATACCCGTGTTCCCGGATATGCGACCGTCTTTGCACGATTTCAATGCTTCCAGCAGCAAGTGATCTTCGATGTGCCGACAGATGGTTTCGACGGTTGTCTTGTCACCAAGTTTGTATTGCTCCGCCTTGTTCGAGCAGAATTCAACGAGCGCGTTGTCATTCTGAATACCGTCAAAGATCACGTCGTAACAACTCGCAAATCGCTGAGTGACACGCGTCTCCCAGATACAACCTTCGATGCGCCCGAGGCCTGTGCCGCCCTGGCTGTGTTGAAACCCGGCTCGGTGTAGCGGCAAATAATCCATCTCGGGATAAACGTCGGCGATCCGGTCCAACAGCACTGCGGCCTTGTGTGCGAATCTCCGATTGTTGGTGAGCGCGTAGGCGTGCGCCAGCGCGTCCAAAGCCGGTCGAATCCGCCACCAGAGCGCGCTCTGGCAGTAGTAGGCGATCACGTCGTGTCGTTTACCCTGCTCGTCGAACATTCCGTAGCCGTCGTCGACGTACAGCTTGTGCAGCGGGTTTTGCGGATTCGGATGGTCGGCGTTGAAAAGCAGCGATCGGTCGCCTGAGTTGCGGCGGAACATACCGTGTTCGTCAAGTGCCGACTGATAGAAATCACCGAAGTCATTCTTCGGATAGACCTCGCCGCAGTTCTTGCACTGGATTTTCCACGGCCGGCTGTCGTCGAACTTCCACCAGGTTCGGCCGTACTTCGCTGGCGCCGCCTCACCGCAGCCGGGGCAGAACGGTTTCTGGCCTTCGTAGATCACGCCCTTGTTCGTGTAGACCGTTCGCGGCAACTCCTGTGCCGGAACCATCGCCCACAGTTCATCGTCCGCGCGTTTCGCCCACGCTTCGGCTGCTGCAATCGCATTCCGTTGCTGAGCGGCGACCCATTCGTACTTCTCTGCGTTGGCCAACACGTTGGCACGCATTTCAGCCGTTACGAAACGGCTGTGGTCTTTAGCATTCGCCTGCCACGTGGAGGCAAGGGCAAACGCAGCGACCGACCATGCAACAAGTGTCCGATGTGACATGCGATTTCACCTCAATCCAGCGTATCGGCTCCGAACGGGAGGGCGAAGCTCCTGCTGAGCCGAGTTTTCCAATGGCCCGCGCGTCTGCGGCTTGGCCGGAGCCTCGTCCTCCCGATCAGCACGACACCACACCGTCACGGCTCGGGAAAGAACGGAAACAACTTCCGAAGGTCGGTCTGGCTGGGTCGGCGGCCGTATTCGCAGATTCCAAAGGCTTCGGCGTACTTCACCGCCTTGCCTTGCTCCTCGCCATACCATTTCACGAGCATATCGCGATAACGATCCGCGTTGCGGGACGCGCTGCGGGACCAGTTCTCTTCCGCCCTTTGTTTACGTCGCACCGGATCGTCGGCGAATCGCTGACGCATTGTTTCTTCCGAACCTAATGCTCCGCCTTCGTAGACCTGCGACTCCAAAGCGTCTATGGCGTCGATCTTCTTCTTGAACACGTCGTCGATCGACACGGCAATGTCGGCCTCGAAGGGATTCGGTTTCTGAAAGCCGTCAGAGTAGTACAGAAACACCGGATTGCGCTTTAGCGGCGGTGTATCAGGGCAGAAGAACGGTACGGCGACCATGTAACCCGAGTCCTGGACCAGAACAGCGGTGTAACGGTGGTCGGGGTGGTAGTCGTTTGGCCGATGCGAGAACACGATGTCGGCTTTCCACTCGCGAATCAATCGCGTGATCGTCTTGCGGTTTTCCAGCGTGGGCATCAACTCGCCATCGTGGATGTCCAGCACCTGGGCAGTAACGCCCAGTCGTTTGGCAGCCTCGTGGACTTCCGCCGTCCTTCGCTTGGCCAACGGGCCACCGGCCATGCGCCAATGCCCGATGTCGCCGTTGGTGACCGACACCAGCTTCACATGATGCCCTTGCGCAGCCCACTTCGCAGCCGTGCCTCCCATCTTGAATTCACAGTCGTCGGGATGGGCGCCAAAAGCAATAATCCGGAGCTTCCCGTCATCCTCCTGCGCCTCCGTATCTGCTGCTACGCCAAGACATATCGCGACCATCGCGACGAGAAACAGAAAGAAACCGAAACCAAGTACATTCAATCGATTCATCTCAGAGCCTCCCAATATGAAAGAAACGGATGCCTCACCAAGCTATTCAGTTACGCAGTTGCCGACGTACTACCAGATCTCACCGCTGTAGCGTATCGCACCGCGCGGCCGAATTCCATAACCGCCCAGCGATCTTGGCCCGTACCACCTGCGAAGATGCGCTATCCGAGGAGTATAGAAGTATCCGATTGAGAACCAACTGAGATCAGGAAGGTAGGTCCGGTCGCGGGATGAAGCAGTCGGAATCTGGAGATGTCGGCGCCGCGTCTACGATAGATCGACATCGAAGTATGACAGGCGGCCTTTCCCACCATCCGGATCTGGCCATTCGCACCAACCATCCCATGCGTCGGCGTTGTGAGTTGCCCCTCCGAAGCCGACCATTCACTGACGGGCTCGGAGGCCCATGGGACCGATACTACCGAGTGAAGTCAGGTACTGACCGTTGACAAGTCACACGTCCACTAGTTTGTCCGCTGGAACCGAGGCCCCAGCAGCATGTCGGCTGTTTTCTGCAATGCGGCGGAGATGGGCTCCCCACCTTCTCTCTTGGGGACGTTAAACAACACGACCCAAGTCAACCCATCAGGTCGGCGATACATCGCCCCAGTAGAACTCCGCAAGTTGCCTGCGTGATAGATCGTCGGACCTCCAGAACCGTAGGACACAAACCAGCCAAAACTGTAGAATTTCCTTTTGGGCTTGCCGGCCTCATCCATACCGAGATGCCCGATGGGTCGTGCGAACATAGCCTCAATCGCACGGGAACTGAGGATTCTACAGCGTCTTGGGACGTCAAAGGCGCTGGCGAATTTGG
>CAZUAH010000741.1:0-6157 GCA_964617665.1 uncultured Pirellulaceae bacterium | reverse complement strand
GTGGAGTCCCTCAAAATGATCCCCAATCGTGAAGAGAATCTGGGCCGCCGGACCACTTGAGTGCGAATTAGGCGAGTGTAGCTGTCCGGAGACTGGGAGGGCGAAGCGTCTGCTGAGCCGGACTTTCGGCGCCGACACGCGGCTCGGCAGGAGCCTCGCCCTCCCGAAAACCGTGGATCTCCAGCGGTTCCTGGCCGTAGCCCAACACGCTACCGGTTCATTTGCTCGATCTGTTTCCTGATCGCCTCGGCGTTGAATCTCGCTGGTCGTGGCTGACCGAGGTCGGCTTCCAGGTCCTCCAATGTTGGCGTCTTCGACGGCACTCCATCCGCCGGCACCTCTGCCCCGGCAATCCAGACAATGGAGTTCAGCACGGACGTGCGGAAGCTGTCCTGCGCCCAGTTCCAGTGTGTGTGCATGCCAGTAAAGCCAAAGCCTCGCCCGCCGCCGGGCCGCTCGTAGACCCAACCGACCACCTCGGCCATCCCGGTTCGAGCGCGAACGTGCGGGTTGCCGCTGTGCGCGCCGTCCGGACGCTGACGCGTACTCTCAGGCGGCACGGCCGCAAGAATTGGCGTGACGCCTTTCATGTTCTCGGCGAAGCGCATGTGATAGTACCATTCGTCCTGCGATTTGAACGGCTTCAACCCTCGCGCGGCCGGATGATCGGGAAAGGTCTTGAAGTGGGCTTCCCAGTGGGGGTTGACCGACCAGTGACGCTCGTAGCTGCCGCCAATCCAAGCGATCAGACGTTTGACCGCCTTCGGATCAGCTGGGTCCACCGTGTAGTGGATGCATGCCAGCCCAACGCCCTTCTCCATCAGTGGCTCCAGCCTGTCGCCAAGTGTCTTGACCAGCCTTCCCCCGTCACTACCCAACACGATTGCATCGGCAGCGTCCAGAGGGCTAAGGCCCTTGTCGTCCTGGACAACAACCGCGTTGACGGTTGGGACGCCTTCGTTCAATATTCGCGCCAGCATTCGGAACGCGGGTCCATACGCGTGTCCGCCGTAGCCATGGCTTGCCTTGCCGTGGACAAACACGATTTGCTTCTTGCCCTCGGCATGGGCGGCGTCCGCCGGACACACGATCGCGGCAAATCCGAGACCGACCCAAACTGCTCCGATCACCAATGATAGTCTGCGACGTACCATGCTGTTCTCCCTGGTTACTTGCTGCCTTCAAGATGACTCGACATAGCACACCCTTTGGTGGCCCCTAAAAGCCGAGAGTGCACACGCTCACAGTATACTCCCGACTGGCCGTAGTCTACCACGTTCGCGGCAAAGCGAAAGAAAACGCCAATTCTATTTGGCAGTGCAGCGCGTTCGGGTACAATCGACCTCGTGCCATCAACAATCAAGGAGATCACGATGCTTCAGGTGACAAGACCGGTTTGGATGTGGGCAGGCGTGGGCCTGTTGCTTGGTTCTTCGCTTCAGGCGGAAACGAAGACCG
The DNA here is from genome assembly GCA_964617665.1 of uncultured Pirellulaceae bacterium. Taxonomy (GTDB): domain Bacteria; phylum Planctomycetota; class Planctomycetia; order Pirellulales; family Pirellulaceae; genus JADHUC01. Next base: position 4,699 of record CAZUAH010000741.1, on the reverse strand, counting down.
TAAAAGTCGAAGTGCGGGTCGATAGCGAGAATCCGGGCTACGAGGGGTACCGTGCGATGGACGGTAATCCCAGCACCATGTGGCACACCGACTTCCAGTTCCGCGAAACCAGACCTCCGCACGAGATTCTGGTCGACCTGGGAACGTCGTACGAAATCTCCGGCTTCACGTACCTGCCGCGCTCCGGCGGCGGTAACGGGACCATCGACAAGTACGCATGCTATGTCAGCGACAACCGGAAGAAGATGGGCAAACCGATCGTCGTGGGCCAGTTCGCTGAACAAGCGGCGGAGAACGTGATTTCGTTTCCGGCGAAAGTCAAAGGCCGCTACTTCCGGCTGCGAGCATTGAACGAAGTGGCGAATCGCGCGTGGACGTCGATCGCAGAACTGCGGCCACTGGTGGAAGGCGTCACGTTTCGGGCCAAGGCATCCGGCTCGTTCACCCTGCTACGAGAAGACGGGACGCCAATGAGCGAAACGGAGATCCAACACGCCGTTCTCGAATACGATATGCGTAACCGAGGGCATTTCGCTCGCGTCGGCGGCCAGGCATTTCACCCGCAAGCGATCATCCAAGAGACCGACCGTGATCCGTTGGACATCGTACTGCGACGCACCGCCGCTCTGCTGGCCGACCTGAAGTCCATGTCGGCGGCTCCGAACTTGGCGCATTTCGAACGTCAGTTGAAGGAATTGAAGGCGGCGGGCGAGAGGGTGGCAGTGGAGGAAGCGGAAGCTCGGTTCGAGCTGTTCGACGAGGCTTGCCAACTTCGACGCAAGATCGCTTTCTCCAACCCCCTGTTGGATTTCGACAACATCGTCGTCATCAAGCGTCGCCGGGCCATCTACAATCACATGTGCGATCAGTACTACGGCATGGCGGCTGCTCCAGGTGGTGGCGTGTATGTGCTGTCGGATGCTTTCGGCGCTAACCCACAAGTGCGTGATGTGCTGGCAGACTCGGTGGTCCAAAACGGGCGGCTGAAGGGCGAGAAGCTGTCTGGCGGACCGAGCGACGTTATGCCGACCGTTTCCTTTGATGGCGGCGGCAACCGTCACGGCCAGGATCATGGAGGAGGGACGTTCCTTTCCCCAGACCTCTCGTACGACGCACAAACGATTCTGTTCGCCTATGTCGAAAACCGAGGCGACACACGCCACCGACATCACACCGACGCGACTCAAGGACATTGGCACGGAGGCCGCTGTTACCACGTTTTCAAAGTGAACGTCGACGGGTCGGGCCTCGAACAACTGACCGACGGTACCTGGAACGACTTCGATCCCTGCTGGCTGCCCAATGGTCGCATTGCCTTCACCAGCGAGCGTCGCGGCGGCTATCTGCGATGCGGTCGCGTCTGCCCGACTTACACCCTGTATGATATGGCGGCCGACGGCAGCGACATTCAGTGCCTGAGTTTCCACGAAACAAACGAGTGGCATCCTGCCGTGACGAATGAGGGGATGATTATCTGGACGCGTTGGGATTACGTGGATCGGCACGGCTGCACTGCCCACATGCCGTGGCTGACGACGCTCGACGGCCGCGATCCGCGGCCGGTGCACGGCAACTATGCTCCGCGGAACAGTCGGCCAGACATGGAAGTGGACTGCTGTGCGATACCAGGATCGAACAAGATCGCGGCCACCGCCGCCCCACATCATGGACAGGCATACGGATCGTTGATCATCATTGACCCGAGCATACCCGACGACGATGGAATGGGCCCGGTGCGACGGATCACGCCGGAGATCGGCTTCCCTGAGAGCCAAGGCGGTGCCCAGAGCTACGGAACGCCGTGGCCGCTGAGCGAACACTATTTTCTGTGCGTCTACGACGCAAGAATGCAGCCTGGCATCGGCATGCAGGGCGGCGGATACCGCGGCGGAGACTACGGCATCTATTTGGTCGACGTATTCGGCAACAAGGAGTTGATCTATCGCGATCCGGAGATCGCCTGCCTGAGCCCGATTCCGCTACGCCCACGTCCTATGCCGCCGGTGGCACCCGAGTTGGCCCAGCGCGGTCCCGGTACGGATCCGGTAACGCGTCCTGCGGTGTATGCCGATGGCACGCAACCGGAAGGTACCCTTAGCGTGATCAATGTCTATGACAGTCTCAAGCCGTGGCCGGAAAGCACCACGATCACGCACCTGCGCGTTTTGCAGGTGCTACCCATGAGCACCCCGTCCGGTGGCCTTCGACCGCACGAGACAGCTTTGCGAGTCGCGTCAGCCGGCGATTCGGTAGTGCCCTGTCGCTGGGTGCTTGGCACAGTGCCGGTTGAAGACGACGGCAGCGCCCATTTCACTGTGCCGGCCAATCGAGAGATCTTCTTCCAGGCTTTGGACGAGGATGGTTTGGCCGTCCAGTCGATGCGTTCGGCCACGCACGTGCGACAAGGCGAACACCTGACTTGTGTGGGCTGTCACGAACGGAAGAGCCGGGTAGCCCAGTCGCTGGACGTGACGTCGCTGGCGTTGAATCGTCCGCCGTCGCGACTTAAGCCCGATGTGGACGGCTCGAATCCGTTCAGCTATCCGCGGTTGGTTCAGCCGGTACTGGATCGTCATTGCGTCGAATGCCACGCCAAGGAGGCGGACAAGGCCCCGAGCCTGGCTCGCGAACCGCTGGTGAAAAACTGGTACACCTCATACAACAACCTGGTGCCGAAGTTCGGGTTCTACAACTACGGCGACTCGTACCGCACGACTCCAGGCCGCTTCGGTGCCCGCGCGTCGAAGCTTTACGAACTGCTGAAGGAAGGCCACTACGACGTGAAACTCTCGGACGAGGAGATGCATCGAATAACGTTGTGGCTCGATTGCGCTTCGATGTTCTACGGCGTGTACGAGCGAGAGGGTGGCCAAGCCCAACTGAGAGGCGAGATCGCTCGGCCGACGCTGGAGTAGGCTCTAGTGCGTGTCGCACGGACGTGTAGCGTCTCTGGCGCCCTGGATCATAGGTCCAAACGGCGAAAAACCCGCTACTGTTATCCCGAACGCGCTCTAGTAGACAACGCGACACTCTGGCAAAGCGTTTTGAAGCCGGGTTGCGCCGTCCTTCGAGACGCCCGTTTGTGAGATGTCAATCATCTTCAGGGCGGCTTGCCCTGATAGTTGCTCGACACTTGCGTCGGTCACGCCGAGATTCATGGTCAGGATGAGCGTTTCCAACTTGCCAGTCGCAGCCAACTGCGCAATACCCGCGTCGGTTACGCGGGAGTTCGCTACGTCCAAATACTGCAGCTGAGGCAGTTTGCCAAGGATCGCCAGACCTTGATCGCCTACCTGTGTTTGTCGCAGCTCGACCCGCACCAGGTTCTCTAGCGATTGGATACTCTCAAGAGCGGCATCGCCCAACATGGTCTGACTGAGGTTCAGGTGTGTCAGTGTCCGCTTGTCCGCCACGTGGGCCAAACCGGTACCAACGAGTGCCGTATCACGAAGCGACAGTCGCTTCAGACTGTCGAAATCAGCCAAGTGACGCAGCCCTTCGTCAGTGACGCCGAAACAGCGCGAGACAGTAAGCTCCTCCAACGACAGATCACTCAAGTGGCCCAAACCGTCGTCGGTAACGCCCGCGTCTTCGATCGTCAAACTGACCAGAGCGGGAAATTGGCCGAGGCTCTTCACGCCAGAGTCGGTGATGCCATAGCCGCTCACGCGAACGTTGGCCAGTTTGGGCAGTTCGGCTAGATGAACGAGCCCGTCGTCGCTGATCTGCGAGCATCCGCGGAGATCTAGCATCCGCAAGTCGGTCAGCCGCTTCAGGCTTGCCAACCCAGCATTGGTGATGCTGTTCTGAAGTAACTCCAGATGCGTCAGACGCGGCGTGTCCTGTAGCAGAATGAGCGTCTTGTCGGACAAGTGGATGTTCTGTCGAAGATCGAGCTGGCGGAGTTCGGTCAGATGTTTCAGCTCGGCGAAGCCTTCGTCGTTGATCTGCGTGCCTTGCAAAGCCAAGTCCACAATACCTGCCATTGAGCCAATCGGCTGCATGGCGGCATTTGTGATTTGTTCGCCATACAGCCCAAGCTTTTTCAGGCTTGGTAGCGCAATCAGCAGCGCAACGTCTTCGACCGTCGGCATCTTTCGATCCAGGCGGTCACCCGCAAGGTCGAGACCGGTCAGGTTGCCAGCGTCATCGAATTCAAACCGGCCACCCAAATCGACGGAACGACGGACGGCCTTAACAAATGCAGCTTCAGCACCCTCGGGCGTCTCACCACCACGTATCGCTTCGACGAGGGACGTTTCGGTGGCCTCAGCGACACCGGTATCCTGCGTGATTTTTGTGTCAGGCAAGGATTCCACTTCGCCCAACGTCGCGTCGCCACGGCTCTTGCTAGTGGGTGGCGACAGTCCCGGCTCCACTCTATCGCAGGCGACTACTGCACCGAGGCACAGAAGTGCCACATTCAAGACGCGGCGATTAACGCCGCGTCGAATATCCAGACTCACGATTTGAACCCCTTCGCCGATGTGCAAGAGAGGGTACTACAGCGTCCACGGCTCGCGCATTGGCCGCGCCTTTGCCATCTTGGCGGCTTCGTCGTCGCCTACAATAACTTCCTTCTTTGGATCCCACGTGATCTTTCGGCCGGTGCGTACGACGATGTCGGACAGCAAGCTGATGATATCCGAGCGCACGGCATGATCCAGCGGGCTGACGGCCGCCTTGCGCGACTTGACCG